>NZ_JAPSKN010000018.1:0-50805 GCF_031181705.1 Streptomyces sp. | reverse complement strand
GGCGTCGCACGCGCCGAGGCCCTTGACGAGCGACTCGGGCTGGAACCCGAGGGAGAAGAAGTTCCTGACCGAGTCCGCGGCGCTCGGCCCGGTCGGAGGGCTCGTGGGCACGTGGCGGGCATCGCGCATCCCGCCCGTGGATGCGCTGCGCCGCTGAAGCCGGGCGCGGCCCGGAGACGGTAGAGGTCCCCGCGGCGGTCCGGGAGTTGTGAGGCAGCTCTCATCAGGCTGCTCGGCTGCCGCAGATCCGCACCGTCCGGCCGGCCGCCGGAGACGGCCAGGGCCGCCACCCCCCACAGGAGAGGCCCCGGCCGTCGCACGGCACGGGCCGCGCGGCGGCCCGTACCTCCTACAGCGTCCGGTGTGCGTTTTGTGTCACACCCCTCCGTGTCACGGCTTAGTTGCATCTCGGGGGGACGTGGACGGCGAGTGGTTTCAGGTCGTAACGTGCCTTTCGCGCCACACCGGAGGCAGCAGGACCACCGCAACCACCTGCGGTCTTGTGAACCGCAATGATCAACGAGGAACGACGACGGCGAGAACCCGGGCCGCGCCAAGCGGCGCCGGCTCAGGCGCAGAAGGGCACGCGGTGCTGGGGGACGACGCGGAGCTGACCGCCGCGGTGCGTGCGGCACAGGACGGGGACGAGACCGCGTTCCGTACTGTGTACCGCGCCGTGCACCCGCGGTTGCTCGGATACGTACGGACGCTCGTCGGCGACCCCGACGCCGAGGACGTGACGTCCGAGGCGTGGCTGCAGATAGCCCGGGACCTGGAGCGGTTCACCGGCGACGCGGACCGGTTCCGCGGCTGGGCCGCCCGGATAGCCCGCAACCGCGCGCTGGACCACATACGCATGCGCGGGCGGCGACCCGCCATAGGCGGTGACGAGACGGAGCTGACCGGCCGCGCCGCCGAGTGCGACACCGCGGGCGAGGCCATCGAGGCGCTCGCCACCGACGGCACGTTCTCCCTGATCTCCCGGTTGCCGCAGGACCAGGCCGAAGCGGTCGTGCTGCGCGTGGTCGTGGGGCTCGACGCGAAGACCGCCGCGCAGACGCTCGGCAAGCGCCCGGGCGCGGTCCGCACGGCGGCGCACCGGGGCCTGAAGCGGCTCGCCGAGCTGCTGGGCGACAATCCTCAGGCCGATCCGGAATCGGCCGGGGTGCTCGACGCCCTGCCGCCCCAGCGAGAACCGCGTGGCGGTGCGGTGACGTCCGCAGGTGTGACGCACAGCGTTGCGCGGACGCAGAAGGATGTGTGATGGCCGACGAGCAGTACGGGTGGCTGGACCGCGAAACGGCGGAGCGTTTGCTGAGCGGAGAGCCACCGGAAGCTGTCGACGGCGCCCACCGCGGCGAGGCCGAACGGCTCGCCAGGACACTCGGCGCGCTGTCCGTGCCACCCCCGCCGACCAGCGAGGAACTGCCCGGTGAGGCCGCCGCGGTAGCCGCTTTCCGCAAAGCCCGCGAGGAACGCGCCGACGCCCTGGCCGCCTCCGCCGCCACCCGTGATCAGGCCCTCGCCGGGACCGCCCACGCCGGGCTGGTCCGGATCGGCGGCGCACGCGGCCGCGGCGCGGGTGGCGTCCGGCGCTCCCGCCGGGTCCGTCCGGCCGGCCTGGCGCTGGCCGCCTCGCTGGCCGTCGGCACGGTCGGCTCAGTCGCCGTCGTGGCCGGAACCGGAGGCCTGGGCGCGCCGTTCGGCGGCGACGAGACCGGCCCCGGTGCCTCCGTCTCGGCCGCCACCACTCCTCCCGAGCGCCCCCTGGTCTCACCCTCGCCGACCGGCGCCGGGCAGGGCGACGGTGCTCCCGGCGACGACGCCCCGAACAGCGCCGCGACCGGCGGCGCCGGTGACCCCGGACGGAACGGCACCCGCGAGGACACCACCGGGAAGGGCGACGTCCGGGAGGGCCGCCCCGACAGCCGCGAGGCGATCGCCCGGGCCTGCCGCGACCTGCACGACGGCAGGCACCTGGACGACGACCGCAGACGCGCCCTGCGGGACGCGGCGGGCGGCACGCGCGTGTGGAAGTACTGCAAGGGCGTCCTGTTCATGGCAGGCCCCCGCTCCGGCGAGCCGGACGAGAAGGCGACGGGGCAAGGGCAAGGGCAGGGGCAAGGGCAGGGACAGGGGCAAGGGCAGGGCCACGGCAAGGGCCGGGACGGGCAACGGGACCGCGGCCAGGACCGCGAGGCGGACAAGGCGGAGCGGAAAGCCGAGCGGAAAGCGGAGCGGAAAGCCGAGCAGAAGGCCGAGCGGAAAGCGGAGCGCAAGGCCGACCGGAAGGCCGGGCGGCAGGCCGGGGTGAAGGCGGCCGACATCGCGGAGGACGTCGGCCACAGCCGCGCCGGGCACTCCTTTGCACCCCTGCGACCTGCGGTTTCGTACTCCGTGAGAATCCCTTGGCCGAGGGTGTGACGTTTTCGGCCGCCGCGGCGCAGTAATGAGTGAGCCGACTGGTCATCGGCTGTCGCACGGAGCCGGGGTTCCCCCCGTACCTACGGCTCGTGCACCTGAGCGCGGGCGGGACACGTTCCCCCGGTCCCGCCCGCGCCCCAAATCCCTCTCCCCGGTCTCACCAGGACACGACGACCTTGTCGCCGTTGCGCACCTGCGCGTACAGGCTTGCGATCGCCGCCTCGTCCCGGACGTTGACGCAGCCGTGCGAGGCACCCGCGTAGCCCCGGGCGGCGAAGTCCGCCGAGTAGTGCACGGCCTGGCCGCCGCTGAAGAACATGGCGTAGGGCATGGGGGAGTCGTAGAGCGTCGAGACGTGGTCGCGGGACTTCCAGTAGACGGAGAAGACGCCTTCCCGCGTGGGTGTGTACTCCGAACCGAAGCGGACGGCCATCGTCGACAGCGTCCGCCCGTCGACCATCCAGCGCAACGTCCGGCTGGTCTTGTCGATGCACAGCACCCGGCCGCTGCGGCAGCGCGGGTCCGGCGGATCGGCCGGCTGGCCGCCCATCAGATACAGCTCCCAGCGGCCCGGCTCGCGGGTCATCCGCAGCAGCCGCTCCCAGGTGACGGTGTCGGTCCGCCCGGTGCGCGGCAGCCCGCGCCTGCCCTGGAAGCCACTGACCGCCCGCTCCGTGGCCCCGTCGTACGTCCCGGTCGGGCCGTCGAACAGCCAGGCGACCTGCCGGAGCCGCGCCTGGAGCTCGCGGACGCCCCGGCCCGTGTCGCCGCGCGACCACAGCACGCGGGGCGCGGCCCGGGGCGTGTCCCCGGAGGGCGGGGCGGTGCTCGGCCGGCCCTCGCCACCGCCGGCGGGGCTGCGCGCGGGCGACGGCGTGCCGTCGGGCAGCTCGATGCGCACCGGCGAGCGGCCCCTGCCGTCGTCGCCGGGGGTCTGCACGGTGCAGCCCGTCAGCGCGGCCAGCACCGCGACCGCTGCCGCTGTCGATCTCCCCATGCCCGTGGTACGCACACGGCCCCCCGTCGTCTCAGCGGTCCGCCCGGATGTCACCTGAGATGTTCCCCGGGCGTGACCCGCCGCGAACCAGAGGGCATGGTGGTGAGCGAGGTCACTGCTTCCGGGAGGCATCCACCATGGCACGCGAGTCGGAGTCGGGACTGCCGATCGAGCCGGTCTACGGGCCCGAGGCCCTGGACGGCTGGGACCCGGCCGAGAAGCTGGGGGAGCCGGGGGAGTACCCGTACACGCGGGGCGTGTACCCGACGATGTACACCGGCCGGCCCTGGACGGTGCGCCAGTACGCCGGGTTCGGCACGGCGAGCGAGTCCAACGCGCGCTACCGGCGGCTGATCGCCCACGGCACCACGGGGCTGTCGGTCGCCTTCGACCTGCCCACGCAGATGGGCCACGACTCCGACGCGCCGCTCGCGCACGGCGAGGTCGGCAGGGTGGGCGTGGCGGTCGACTCGGTCGAGGACATGCGGGTGCTGTTCGGCGGGATCCCGCTGGAGCGGGTCTCGACGTCGATGACGATCAACGCCCCGGCGGCCGTGCTGCTGTTGCTGTACCAACTGGTCGCCGAGGAACAGGGGGCCGGGCCCGGGCAGCTGACCGGCACGATCCAGAACGACGTCCTGAAGGAGTACATCGCCCGCGGCACGTACATCTTCCCGCCCAAGCCGTCGCTGCGGCTGACCGCGGACATCTTCCAGTACTGCAGGGCGGAGCTGCCGCGGTGGAACACGATCTCGATCTCGGGCTACCACATGGCCGAGGCGGGTGCCTCGCCCGTGCAGGAGATCGCCTTCACCCTGGCCAACGGCATCGAGTACGTACGCACGGCGGTGGCGGCCGGGATGGACGTGGACGACTTCGCGCCGCGGCTGTCGTTCTTCTTCGTCGCGCGCACCACGCTCCTGGAGGAGGTCGCCAAGTTCCGCGCCGCACGCCGGATCTGGGCCCGGGTGATGCGCGAGGAGTTCGGGGCGCGCAACCCGAAGTCGCTGATGCTGCGCTTCCACACCCAGACCGCCGGGGTCCAGCTCACCGCCCAGCAGCCGGAGGTGAACCTGGTGCGCGTCTCCGTCCAGGCGCTGGCGGCGGTGCTGGGCGGCACCCAGTCGCTGCACACCAACTCCTTCGACGAGGCCATCGCCCTGCCCACCGACACCTCCGCCCGTCTCGCCCTGCGCACCCAGCAGGTCCTGGCCCACGAGACCGACGTGACGGCCACCGTGGACCCCTTCGCCGGCTCCTACGTCATGGAGAGGCTGACCGACGACGTGGAGGCGGCGGCGGTCGACCTGATGGGCCGGGTCGAGGAGCTGGGCGGGGCGGTCGAGGCCATCGAGCGCGGTTTCCAGAAGGGCGAGATCGAGCGCAACGCCTACCGCATCGCCCAGGAGACCGACTCCGGCGAGCGGGTCGTGGTCGGTGTCAACCGCTTCCGGCTCGACGAGGAGGAGCCCTACGAGCCGCTGCGGGTCGACCCGGCCATCGAGGCCCGGCAGACCGAACGCCTGGCCGCCCTGCGCGCCGAACGCGACCGGCAGGCCGTCACCACCGCCCTCACCGCCCTGAGGAAGGCCGCCGAAGGCGACGACAACGTCCTGTATCCGATGAGGGAGGCGCTGCGGGCCCGGGCGACGGTGGGCGAGGTGTGCGGCGCGCTGCGGGAGGTCTGGGGGGCGTACGTCCCCTCGGACGCCTTCTGAACGGCGGCCGAAGCGGGTGAGCACCGGGTCCGGAGTCCCGGCCTCCGTGCGACACTCCCTTCCATGTTCGGTGTCATCGATCTGCCCACCTACCTGGCGGGCCTCGTCCTGATCATTCTGCTGCCCGGTCCCAACTCCCTGTACGTGCTGTCCGTGGCCGCCCGCCGTGGCGTGCGCGCCGGGTACTCCGCCGCCGCGGGCGTCTGGTGCGGGGACGCGGTGCTGATGACCCTGTCCGCGGCCGGGGTCGCCTCGCTGCTGCAGGCGAACGCCGTGCTGTTCGGGATCGTGAAGTACGCGGGGGCGGGCTATCTGACCTGGCTGGCGATCGGCATGCTGCGCGCCGCCTGGGGCATGTGGCGGACGCGCGCGGAGCGGACCGTCCGTGACGAGGGCGCCGCGCCCGCGGAGGAGCGGCCCTTCCGGCGGGCCTTCGTCGTCAGTCTGGTCAACCCGAAGGCGATCCTGTTCTTCGTCGCCTTCTTCGTGCAGTTCGTGGACCCGGCGTACGCCTACCCGGCCCTGTCCTTCGTCGTCCTCGGCGTCCTCGCCCAGCTCGCCAGCGTGCTGTACCTCAGCGCGCTGATCTTCGGCGGCACCCGGCTGGCCGCGGCCTTCCGCCGCCGCAGGCGCCTGTCGGCGGGGGCGACCTCGGCTGCGGGCGCGCTGTTCCTGGGGTTCGCGGTCAAGCTGTCGCTGGCGAGTTCGTGACGCCTCGCCGCCGGAGGCAGAAGCGGGCCGGGTGGCCGGGGAGCCCGGCCGCCGTGTCGCCCGCCCAGCCGAGGTAGCCGTCTGGGCGGTAGAGGTACAGCCCCGGTGTCCGATGACCCGGTGTCAGGACCGCTTCGCCCGGGCCCGCCGCACGGCCCGGGTGACCACGGGCGGCAGCAGGTCCCTGACGATCCGGCGGGTCCGGGACGGGGCGGGACGGGCCGGGCGCGCGGCACGGGCCTCGGCGACCTCGGTGGCGGGAGCCTGCACGGGGACGGGTGCCACGTAGTGCCGCGAGGTCGGGAAGGGCGGCGGCTTCATGCCCCGGGAGCGGGTCCGGATCAGCCGGTGCCCGGCCGCCTCCTGCACGCTCAGCCCGACGTCCGTGCGCTGCCGCAGCATGTGCAGCAGCTCCTCCTGGAGCGGCTCGGGATCGCCCCAGGTGCCGTACAGCTTCTGCGTGCTGAGGCAGATCGGCCGCAGGCCGCGGTTGAGGACGGCCTCCCAGGCGGCGACCGAGACGCCCGGCGTGTGCTCGGAGCGGAAGTCGTCGAGGACCACGATGCCGTCGGGCCGCAGGATGTCGTGGGCCGCGCCGATGTCGCCGTAGACGTGCTCGTACAGGTGCGAGGCGTCGATGTGGACGAAGCGGCAGGTGCCCGGGGCCACCCTCTCCGGCACCACCGAGCTGGGGGCCGCGATCACCGTCGGCAGGCTGTCGTGGAAGGAGAGGTAGTTCCGCTCGAAGGCCTGCCGGGTCAGTGAGGAGTACGACTTCGCCGCCTCCGCCTGGTTGGCCCCGTCCGGGGCGTCGCCCTCGAACAGGTCGCAGACCGTGAACGTCTCGCCCGGCTGCAGGTGGTGACCGAGCAGGATCGCGCTCTTGCCCAGGTAGACGCCGAGCTCCAGCAGGTCGCCGCGGGTCCCCAGCTGCTGCTGCCGTTCCAGGAACCAGGTGAAGAGCATCTGGTCCAGCGCCGGGAACCAGCCCGGGACGTCCGCCAGTTCGCCGGGGTGCTTGTCGGTCACTTGCGCGTTGGTCATGAGACGAGCCTTCTCTGTGAGCGTTGCCCGAACCGACGGTGGGTTGAACGGCCCGTGAACAGCTCAGCGGGCCTTGGCCAGCAGCTCCCGCAGCCGCGGTGTCAGCGGCTCCTCCACATACTTGTTCAGCAACCACGCCAGAAGCAGCATTGACGCCACCGTCAGGGAGAAAGTCACCGCCGACGGCAGCCCCAGGCCGCGGTGCAGGGCGTGGATCACCACCCAGCCGAGATGCTCGTGGACCAGGTAGAACGGGTACGTCAGCGCCCCCGCCACCGTCAGCCAGCGCCAGTTCGCCCACCGCAGCCAGCCCAGCGCGATCGCCGCGACCGCCACGAAGCCGAAGGTGACGACGAGCATGATGCCGAGCGAGGAGCGGTACGAGAAGCCGCCCGCCTCCGGCGCGTGCCACAGGTCCTGCACCGCGTAGTGCTGCCCGACCAGGAAGCTCACGGCGACGATGCCCCAGCCGTAGACGTCCCGCCGGTCGAGGTGGACGAGGTAGAGCCCCACACCGCCGATGAAGAAGGGGGCGTACTCGGGCATCAGGACGATGTCGAGCAGCGGCATGCGCGCGTTGTCCGCGATCACCGCGGCCAGCGTCCAGGCCGCGCAGAACATGATCACCCGGCGCCGGGTGGCCCCGGGCAGCACGACGCACAGCGCGAACAGCGCGTAGAAGCGGACCTCCGCCCACAGCGTCCAGCACACCCCGAGCACCCGGTCCACGCCCAGCGGCATCTGCAGCATGGTGAGGTTGACCAGCGCGTCGCTCGGCGATACCGCCTCGTAGGCGACGACCGGCAGCGCGAAGACGGCCGTGACGAGCAGGACCGCCACCCAGTAGGCGGGCAGCAGCCGGGAGGCGCGGGAGGCGAAGAACGACTTCAGCGGCCGGCCCCAGCCGCTCATGCAGATCACGAACCCGCTGATCACGAAGAACACCTGCACGCCGAGGCAGCCGTAGGCGAGGAACTCGTGCAGCGTGGGGAACTGCAGCTCCGGCGAGGTACCCCAGGCCTCGGAGACCTCGCCGTCGCGCCCGCCGTAGTGGTACGCCGCGACCATGAGCGCGGCCACCAGCCGCAGGCCGTCGAGGGCGCGCAGCCGGCCCGCGGACTTCTCCCGGCGCCGTGGGACGGTCGTGGCGCCCGGTGGGTCGACCAGCACGGCGGGACCGGGCCGGGGCTTGCGGGGGCTGACGACCGTCTCGGTCACGCTGGAAACCTCTGTGTGGCTCGTATGTCCTCTACCTGGGCCGCCTGTGGGCGGGCAGGGCGCCTGTCACCCTAGGACGAGAGTTGACGGAATCGTGTTCGATGGCGACAGGCTTCGCCTGCCGGTTTCCAGGGATTCATCTGGATGTCGCCGTGACCGGCGGCCGGGCGCACCTTCGTCAGCGGCGTACCGCCTTGTTGCGCAGCGCCCGCGCCCGCCGGACCACCCGGCGCGCCGTGGAATTGCGCGGCAGGAACGCCAGCCGCTGCGGAATTCCCCCGGGCAGTCCGAGCGAGGTGAGGCGGCGCTTCTTGAAGTAGCGCCGGGTGCGCGGACCGAGGTGCCGGGCGAGGAACTGCTCGGCCTGGTCACGCAGCTCCGGATAGATCTGCGGCTGCATGGTGAATCCGACGGCGGTGAGCAGACCGGGCAGCCGCTCGGCGGGCAGGACGTCGCCCTCCGTGCCGCTCTCCAGGCCGGGCAGCAGTGCGTCCGCCAGGGTGGTGGGGACGCGGTTGCTGTTCTGGTAGGGCGTCAGCCGCTCCAGCAGCAGCTCGGTCCCGATGCGGGCGACCGGCAGGTCGTAGAAGGCCGACGCCGTGAACAGGGCGGTGGAGAAGCAGCCGACGACCAGCGCGGGCCGGGCGCGGTCGAAGAGGACCTCGGCGAGGACGGGCGTGTCCAGCACGGTGAGGTCCACGCCGAGCTTCTCGGCCTCGGTCTCCAGGGCGCGGCTGTAGCGGGCCGGGGCGGTCGGGTGGGGTTTGAAGACGACGGTGCGGTGGCCGCGGGCGACGGCGCCCCGCATCATCCGCACGTGCAGGTCCTCCTCCTCCTCGGGGGAGAGGATGTCCAGCGCCGACAGGTACTGGCCGAGCAGCAGCGCCGAGTCGCCGGGCAGGGCGGGCAGTTCGGGCACGGTCTCGGTGACCTCGCCCAGCACCTTCAGGAACGCGGGCGTCGGCACCAGGTGGGCCGGCACGCCGAACTCGGTCAGCAGCATCGGCGTGAGCCCCGGCACCAGGTCCAGGTGGAGCAGCCGCCGCACACGGGTGCCGACCAGCGGGTCCAGCTTGTTGCGCGTGGGGCCGTAGCTCATCAGGCCGTCGGCGTAGACGTCGACGGGGGCGTCGGTGAACAGCTGGGCCACCGTGAGCGCGGGCGCCACCTGGATGGACTCCAGGACCAGGCTGACGCGGTCGTCGCCGAGGTTCCACAGCATCCGCAGGTAGCGCTCGAAGAGCGGCACGTCGTCGGCGCGCGGGGTCCAGGCCCCGGGGTGGAACGGGCGGATGGCCTCGTTCCAGGAGAGCACCTCGTCGAAGTGCTCGCGCAGCGGCGCGAAGCCCGGCATCTCGTCCAGGGCCGGGGTGGTCTCCGGGGTCGCCGCGTTGTTGAACACCAGCAGCACCCGGCGGTCCGGCTCCTCGAACAGGTCCGAGTCGATCGCGGCGGCCAGGGTGGCGACGCCGTAGAGCGTCGAGGCGCAGAAGATCTGAGTGGTCCCGGGCATCAGGCGGCCGCTCCCGTCGTGGTCACCCGGCGGCGCAGCCGCCGCAGCTTGGACGCGCGGTCCATGTCCATGGCCTCCAGTGCGTCACGGAGCGCGTCCTGCGGCATCCGCTTGATGGCCGCCGCGCTCATCGACCGCAGCTGCCTCGCCACGGCCGGTTCGAACCTGTCTTCGTTGGAGAGGTGGTGGGCGATGATCGCGCAGTAGGTCCGCACCGCCTTGGGCAGCAGCCGGCCGGCCTCGCGGTCCGCGGCCGTCTCCTCGATCACCTGGTCGAAGGCGCGGATGAAGTCGAGCTGGCGGACATCGCCGATCTGCGTCAGCGACGAGGCCACCCCGCGCCGGTAGAACACGCCCAGCAGGCTGACCACGGCGAACGACTCCGCCTCCCGGTGCAGCTTCCAGATCCACGGCCGGTCCTCGGCCGTGCGCAGCCCGTCGGTGAAGTGGAGCAGGCCCTTGTCGACCAGGCGGCGGTGGTAGGCACCGGCCCAGGCGTAGGCGTAGTCCACCGAGGTGGAGCGGTGGGCCGGCAGGATCGCCTCACGCGGGTCGAACGCCTCCCAGCGGCGCCCGACCGGGACCCGGTGCACCGAGCGGGCGCGGGCCGTGGCCTGCACATGGTCGGTGCGCACGAAGTCACATCCCAACCCCTCGATGGCGGACACCAGTTCGGTGAGATAACCGGGGGCCAGCCAGTCGTCACCGTCCAGGAACGTCAGGTACTCGCCCTGCGCCGCGTCCAGGCCGGTGTTGCGGGCGGTGGCGAGGCCGCCGTTCTTCTCGTGTCGGATGTAACGCACCTGCGCGACATCCGAGAGCTCCTCGGCCGCCCGTTCGAGAATGGCCGGGGTTTCATCCTTCGAATGGTCGTCGACCAGGATGAACTCGAAATCGCGGTCGGCGTTCAGCCGAAGGCTTCTGAGGGTGTCCGGGGCATATTGCTGCACGTTGTAGAACGGCACGATCACGGAAAGCTTAGGCACCCGCAAGACGTTAGGAGCCCGCCCGGCAGCGCAACTTTCCGGTGAAGGTACACCGGGTGAACTCCATGTGTCAGAACGGTGCACCCCGTGTACTTACCGCTTTCCGGCGGGCCAGTTCGGCTCCCGGAGGGGTGTTGTTAACTTTTCGTTGAGTCGGGGTTCCGCCATACCTAGGATTCGCTTCCTAGCGTCATCGACGTGCCAGCAAGTACACCGAACCGCCCGCGCATCGCGGTCCTCGCGGACTCCGACACCCGATGGAAATGGGGTGCGTTGACCGCGCACCGCATCGCCCCGGGACCGTCCATGGAAACCGCGGCGCGTCAGGGCGCGCAAGTCGGTCCCGTCCTCGACGGCTTCCTGCTGCGCGGCCGGGCCACGCCCACCCCGCGCCAGCTCCAGGAAGTGGGCGTGCGCGCCGACTCGCTGCGGGAGGTCACCGCGGTCGAGTTCCTGCGCGCCATGGCCGAGGAGTCCTACGACGTCCTCGTCCTGTCCCTGGTGGGCGGCGGTGTGCAGGCGATGCTGCACGGCCTCAAGCGGGTCTGGGAGGACCGCACCTCGCGGCCCGTCGTCGTCACCGGCTACGTCGGCGTCGTCTACGAGAAGCTCGCCGACGGTCTGCTGCTGAGGCACGGCGCCGATCTCGTCCTCGCCAACTCCCGTCAGGACGCGGAGCGTTTCCGGGCCGTGTACGAGGGAGTGGGCGCCGACGCCTCCGCGGTGACGGAGGTGGCCCTGCCCTTCCTCGGCGGCGCGCCGTACACCGGCGAACACGACCCCTCTGCGAAGCAAGGGCGCAGGCCCTACACGGTCGTCTTCGCCGCCCAGCCCTCGGTCCCCGAGAGCCGCAGGGACCGCACCTACCTGCTGGACCGGCTGGTGCAGCACGCCCGCCGGCACCCCGAGCGCGAGGTGCTGCTGAAGCTGCGCTCCAAGCCGGGCGAACACACCACCCACATCGAGGAACTGCCCTACCAGAAGCTGGTCCAGCGGCTCGATCCGCCGGCCAACTTCCGCCTGGTGTACGGCAACATGGGCGAGGTCCTGGACCGGACCGACCTGCTGGTGACGGTCAGCTCCACCGCCGCCCTGGAGTCGCTGCACCGCCGCATCCCCACGGTCGTCCTCACCGACCTCGGCGTGCGCGAGTCGCTCGGCAACCACCACTTCGTGGGCTCCGGCTGCCTCGCCTCCTGGGACCAGCTCGACGCCGGACACCGCCCGGAACCCGACAAGGAGTGGGTCTCCCGGCAGGGCGTGGTGGCCGACGGTTCCTACGACTCCGCCTTCGACGCGGCCCGCGAGCGGATCGCCGAGCTGCTCGGCAGGCCCGGCGGCCTGCCCCCGCTGACCCCGTACTACACCCCCGCCACCGCCCCCGGGTACCTGCCCGGGATCCTCGCCCGCCACCACCTCGGCCCGGACGGCACGCCGCTGCCCGGCGCCCCCGCCGCCGACAAGGAGCCCGGACCGGTCCGGCAGATCGTGCGCCGGGCGGCGCGCGGCGCCTACCGGCACGGCGTGCAGCGCGTGGCGCCCGTCATCCGGCGGATGGGGGAGCTGTGAGCCGCCAAGAGACCCCTGCCCAAGGAGTAGACCCGATGTCCCGACCGGAAGCCGGCCAAGGCGCCTCCGTGCGCCGCGTGCTCGCGGTGATCCCCGCACGCGGCGGCTCCAAGGGCGTGCCCGCGAAGAACCTCCTGCCCGTCGGCGGCGTGCCGCTGGTGGCGCGGGCGGTCCGCGAGTGCCGCGCCGCGCGGCTCGTGACCGACGTCGTGGTCTCCACCGACGACCAGGCCATCGCCGCCGCCGCCCGCCAGGCCGGCGCCGAGGTCGTGCTGCGCCCGGCCGCCATCGCCGGCGACACCGCCACCTCCGAGGCCGCCGTCCTGCACGCCATGGACGCCCACGAGGCCCTGCACGGGGCGCCGGTGGACGTGGTCCTGCTCGTGCAGTGCACCAGCCCGTTCCTCGTCCGCGAGGACATCGACGGGGTCGCCGGCGCGATCGCCGAGAACGGCGCCGACACCGCCGTCACCGTCGCGCCCTTCCACGGGTTCATCTGGCGCGACGCCGACGACGAGGCCACGGCCAAGAGCGAGGCCGAGGCCGACGCCGCGGCCGGCGGCGGCTACGGCGTCAACCACGACAAGTCCTTCCGGCCCCGCCGCCAGGACCGTCCCCAGGACCTGCTGGAGACCGGCGCCGCCTACGCCATGGAGGCGACCGGCTTCCGCGAGCACCGGCACCGCTTCTTCGGCCGCACCGAACTGGTCCGCACGGACCCGGCACGCGTGCTGGAGATCGACGACCCGCACGACCTCGCCCGCGCCCGGGCCCTCGCCCCGCTGTTCGACGCGGACCGGCCCGGCGCGCTCCCGACCGCCGACGACATCGACGCGGTCGTCCTCGACTTCGACGGCACCCAGACCGACGACCGGGTGCTCGTCGACTCCGACGGACGGGAGTTCGTCTCCGTGCACCGCGGGGACGGACTCGGCATCGCCGCCCTCCGCAGGAGCGGCCTGAAGATGCTGATCCTGTCCACGGAACAGAACCCTGTGGTCGCCGCCCGGGCCCGGAAGCTCAAGCTCCCGGTGCTGCACGGCATCGACCGCAAGGACCTCGCGCTGAAGCAGTGGTGCGAGGAGCAGGGCATCGCGCCGGAGCGCGTGCTCTACGTCGGCAACGACGTCAATGACCTCCCGTGCTTCGCCCTCGTGGGCTGGCCCGTGGCGGTCGCGAGCGCCCACGACGTCGTGCGCGGCGCCGCACGCGCGGTCACCACCGTCCCCGGTGGCGACGGCGCGATCCGAGAGATCGCCAGCTGGATCCTCGGCCCCTCTCTCGATTCCCTCACCAAGTAAGGACATCTCCTGCCATGAGCACCAACTCCCGTATCCGCCAGTTCGGTTCGCGCGAGGTCGGCCCGGGCCGTCCGGTCTACGTCTGCGGTGAGATCGGCATCAACCACAACGGCGAGCTGGAGAACGCCTTCAAGCTGATCGACGCCGCCGCCGAGGCGGGCTGCGACGCCGTGAAGTTCCAGAAGCGCACCCCCGAGATCTGCACGCCGCGCGACCAGTGGGACATCGAGCGCGACACCCCCTGGGGCCGGATGACCTACATCGACTACCGCCACCGCGTGGAGTTCGGCGAGGACGAGTACCGCGCCATCGACGACTACTGCAAGTCGAAGAACATCGACTGGTTCGCCTCCCCGTGGGACACCGAGGCCGTCGCCTTCCTGGAGAAGTTCGACGTGCCCGCCCACAAGGTGGCCTCCGCCTCCCTCACCGACGACGAGCTGCTGCGCGCCCTGCGTGCCACCGGCCGCGCGGTGATCCTCTCCACCGGCATGTCGACCCCGAAGCAGATCCGCCACGCGGTGGAGGTCCTCGGCTCGGACAACATCCTGATGTGCCACGCCACCTCGACCTACCCGGCCAAGGCCGAGGAGCTCAACCTGCGCGTGATCAACACCCTGCAGCAGGAGTACCCGAACGTCCCGATCGGCTACTCCGGCCACGAGACCGGCCTGCAGACCACCCTCGCCGCGGTCGCCCTGGGCGCCACCTTCGTCGAGCGTCACATCACCCTCGACCGCGCCATGTGGGGCTCGGACCAGGCCGCCTCCGTCGAGCCGCAGGGCCTGACCCGCCTCGTCCGCGACATCCGCACCATCGAGGCCTCCCTCGGCGACGGCGTCAAGAAGGTCTACGAGTCCGAGCTGGGCCCGATGAAGAAGCTGCGCCGCGTCGCCGGCGTGGTCGCCGAGGCGGAGATCGCCACGGCCGCGGGCGAGCCGGTCGGCGTCTGAGCGCACCACCTCCACAACCCCCCTTACGACGGGACGGTCGTACGTCGATGAGCCCCCGCGCCGGGAACGCCGGCTCCCACACTCTCGCCTTCGTCGAGAGCCCGGTACAGCTGCTGAACGTGCTGGAGTGGGCGCACGCGCACGCCCCCGGCGTGGGGCTCACCCTCGTGGTGCTGTCACCCGTCGACCCGATGACGCGCGGCCAGCTGCGACGGATGTCCGACCTGGCCCGCGAAGAGGGGCACGAGGTCCGCTGGGAGGAGGCGCGCGGCGGGCCCCTGGCTCCCTTCCAGACCGTCGGCGGCCTGGCCGGCCTGCTCCGCAGGGCGAGCCGCGTCGTCCTGGGGGACCCCTTCTCCCGCTACGTCCAGCTGCTGCTGACGATCACCCGCGCCCGTGACCTGGTCGTCGTCGACGACGGCACGGCGACGATGGAGTTCGTCGGGCAGCTGGCCCGGGGCGAACGCCTGGTGCGCTGGCACCGCAAGGGCGGCCGTCCCGGCCCGCGGGACGTCCTCTTCGCGCCGGTGTCGGCCGCGGCGCGCCGCCGTCTGACCCCGGGCGACAGCCGCCGCGTCGAGATCTTCTCCTCCATGCCGATGGACGAGACCCCGGCGGGCGTGACGGTCCGGGCCAACACCTTCGCCTGGACCCGGGCCCGCTTCGGCCCGCCGCGCCTCACCAGGGGCGCGGACATGGTGGGCACGTCCCTGGTGGAGACGGGCGTGGTGGACGACGGCCGCTACCTGGAGGCGGTCCGCGCCCTGGCCGCGGCCCACGGCGCCACGCGCTACTTCGCCCACCGGCGCGAGAGCACCGACAAGCTGCACCGGCTGGCCGTCGAGACGGGCCTGGAGATCGTCCGGCCCGAGCTCCCCCTGGAACTGATCGCCCGCCGCGGCCCCATCGGCCGCACCATCCTCAGCTTCCCCTCCACGGTCGTCCACACCCTCCCGCTCGCCCTGTCCGGGACGGAGGTGCGCGTCGCGGTGTGCGACATCGACCCGGCCTGGCTGACCGAACACGCCTCGCCCCGCGCCCAGGGCTTCCTCTCCGGCGTCACGGGCACGGCCCGCGAGGCCCACGGCCTGACGACGGCGGCCCCGACGCACCCGCCGGACCCCGCGCCCGCCACGGACCCGACCGCCCCGCCGCACACGGCGACCTTCGCGACGCTGCCGGGTCCCACGGGCCGCACCGGCCCGGCGGGCACGACGGGGGCGGTGGCGGCGGGTTAGACCACCGACGCCCAATGGTCCGTCCGGCCGGCGCCCGCGGCGACCGGCCGGCCGCGGTCTTGGACCGGGGCCGCTAGGAGTGGTCGCGGCCGCGCCCCTGGGCTGCGGGCCACGGGCACGGGTTCCGGGAGGGACGGGCCGGGGCGACCGGGGACGTGGGGATCCGGGGAGGCGACCCGCCGGAGCCCGGCCGGAGCCCGGCCGGAGCCGGGCGCGTGCTGCCGGGCAAGGCGAGCCGAGGTGGCTCTGGGGGAGGGCGGAGCCCCGGGCCACGCAGCCCGGCGGCCCGTAACCGCTGCCACGACGTCACGCTCGTCGTCACGGGACGCCGACGCTGCCGACGCCGCCGACGCCGCGATTCCCGCGGTGAGGGGCACCCGGGGGGTCCCGGGGCACTGCGGGAGATTGAGGTCCGGGACCGGCGGCCCGGGCGGTTGGCCCTGGCCATGTGACCGGGCCGGTGGGCCCGGGACGCACTCGCCCGGGCGGGCCGGGGGCCCGCGGTCCGCAGCCCGGGCGGCGGCCTGCGCGGCGGCCATCCGGATGCCCGGTCGGGCCCGCGAGCCCGGGTCTGCCGGTCGGTTCAGCCAGCAGCCCGGCGGCCTGCGCGGCGGCCACCCCGACGCCCGGCCGGGCTTGCGAGGCCGGGCCTGCCGGTCGGTGCGGGAAGACCCGCCGGTGGGGCCCGCCGGTCGGTTCAGACGGGCCCGTCGGCCGTACCCGGCTTCCGGGCCAGCAGGAACGCGCGTGGCAGCTTCTCCTCGTCCTCGGGTTCCCTTACGACCCGGGCGTAGAGCTCCAGGCCCGCCTGCCGGAGCCGGTCGGCCACCGACTCCGGGGTGCGCCAGTAGTAGTCGAGCGAGATCTCCCGCCCGAAGCGCTCGGTCAGACGCCGGTGCCCGTCCGCCGTGCCGGACTGGAAGGCGAGCAGGACGGGCGCGCCCGGCACCAGGACGCGGTGGAACTCCGCGAAGACCGACGGCAGGTGACCGTCCGGCACATGGATGATCGAGTAGAGCGCGACGACGCCCCCCAGCGACGCGTCCGGCAGGTCCAGCGCGGTCATCGAACCGACGTGGAACCGCAGGTCCGGGTGTGCCCGGCGGGCCAGGGCCACCATGCGGGGCGAGAGATCCACCCCGAACACCGGCAGCCCGAGGTCGCGCAGCCGGGCCGTGACGTACCCGGGGCCGCTGCCGAGGTCGGCCACCGGGGGCCGCGACGGCCCCCCGGACGCACCGGCCAGCGCCGCGAACACCGTGAGCAGCGCGCTCTCCAGCGGTCTCCCGGCCAGGCTGTCCGGGTGCTCGGCGGCGTAGGCCTCGGCGACGGCGTCGTACGAGGCTCGCGTCGGGTCGAGGAACTCGGGGCTGTCGGCGCGCACGGGGCGCACCCTATCGGCGCACGCGTCCGCCAGATGAACGCGCCCGTGTTCGGCGCGCAGGGCGTGGTATCCGTGAAGGAGGAAGGATGGATACCCGAAGCTCCGAGTCGGGTGTGGCCGAAGTCACAGCCAGTGACGCGACCGCCGACTCGGCCGGAAAGGCGGCAAGTTTACCCAGCTCAGTCGATACATATGCGTCCGGCAGTCATATTTTCTTCCCCTAACGGGTTGAAGTTTTGTCGATCCAGGGTCGGGCGACCGCACCGGCGCCCTACCCTTCAGAGGGTGAAGCCACTGATGTCACTGGAGTCCGAGGTCGGCCTTCCCGCGGGAGCCGTGCTTCCCGGCGCGCTTCCCGACCCCCTGCGCGCCGAGCTCATCGCGTTCCGGCGCGATCTGCACATGCACCCGGAGCTCGGCAACCAGGAGTTCCGCACGACCGCGGCGATCAAGGAACGGCTGGAGGAGGCCGGCCTCAAGCCGCGCGTCCTCCCGGTCGGGACCGGGCTCGTCTGTGACATCGGCGTAGCGGGCGAACAGTGGGACGGGGGTCCCAGCATGCTCGCCCTGCGGGCCGACATCGACGGCCTGCCCATCCCGGACACCAAGTCCGACTGCGCGTACCGCTCGACCGTGCCCGACCGCGCGCACGCCTGCGGCCACGACGTGCACACCACCGTCGTCCTCGGCGCCGGGCTCGTCCTCGCCGAACTGCACAAGCGGGGCCAGCTGCCCCGCCCCGTCCGGCTCGTCTTCCAGCCGGCCGAGGAGGTGCTGCCCGGCGGCGCCGCCGACGCCATCAAGGGCGGGGCGCTGGAAGGTGTCGGCGCGATCATCGCCGTGCACTGCGACCCCCGGGTGGACGCCGGGAAGATCGGGCTCCGGGAGGGCCCCATCACCTCCGCCTGCGACCGGCTGGAGATCGGCCTGGACGGCCCGGGCGGCCACACCGCGCGCCCGCACCTGACGACCGACCTGGTCACCGCGGCGGCCCGGGTGGTCACCGACGTGCCCGCCCTGGTCGGCCGGCGCTTCGACACCCGCAGCGGGCTCGCCATCACCTGGGGCCGCATCGAGTCCGGACACGCGCCGAACGTCATCCCGCAGCACGCCGAGCTCTCCGGCACCGTGCGCTGCCTCGACATCGAGGCGTGGCGGCAGGCCCCCGACGTGGTGGTCGCCGCGATCGACGAGATCGCCAACCTGCACCGCGCCAAGTCGGAGATCAACTACGTGCGCGGCGTCCCGCCCGTGGTCAACGAGCCCGGCGTGACCGAGCTGCTGCGCGACGCGATGGTCGCCCGGCGCGGGGTCGACTCCGTCGTGGGCACCGAGCAGAGCCTCGGCGGCGAGGACTTCTCCTGGTACCTGGAGCACGTCCCCGGCGCCATGGCCCGCCTGGGCGTCCGCACCCCCGGCGAGCGCCAGATCCGCGACCTCCACCAGGGCGACTTCGACGTCGACGAGTCGGCCATCGCGGTAGGCGTGGAACTCTTCACCGCAGCGGCCCTCGTCAACGGCCTGCGCTGACCCCGAACTCCACGACGGGCCGCCCCCGGTTGCGAGCGGCGCAGCCCGGGGGCAGCCTGGTGCGCGTGACGAGCAGGCACGCGCCGTGTCCCCGAGTACACCTTTCGACCCCGTTCGATCCCGCGGTTCACAAGGGCGTAACCGGCCATCGGCACGAATGGATAACGGCCCCGCGGCGACCCGTTCCCAGGAGTGTCTACGCGCGTTAATGTGCGCCGAACTGAGCACCCGCTGCGGAGCTTCGGAGAATGGGGAACTTCAGATGCGTCGGATTTCGAAACTGACCCGCGTCGCGGTGGGGGTCGCGTCGCTGGGGCTCGTCGCCACGGCGTGTGGCGGCACCAGCAGTGACAGCGGCGACAGCGACAGCAGCGACCGCGGCGTCGCCATCGCCTACGACGTCGGCGGCAAGGGTGACCAGTCCTTCAACGACGCCGCCTACGCCGGCCTGACGAAGGCCAAGGACGAGTTCGGCTACAAGACGGCCGACATCGAGCCCACCGAGGGCGAGACGGACGCCGACAAGGAGCAGCGCCTGGCCTCGCTGGCCAAGCAGGGCTACAACCCGGTCATCGGCGTCGGCTTCGCCTACGGCCCCGCTATGAAGGCCGTCGCCTCCAAGTACCCGAAGACCACTTTCGGCATCGTGGACTCCGTCGTCGAGGGCAAGAACGTCGCCTCCCTCGTCTTCGCCGAGGAGCAGGCCTCTTACCTCGCCGGTGTCGCCGCCGCCAAGGCCACCAAGAGCGACGTCGTCGGCTTCGTGGGCGGCGTGGACATCCCGCTGATCCACAAGTTCGAGGCCGGCTACAAGCAGGGTGTCCAGGACACCAAGCCCGGGGTGCAGGTGCTGTCGCAGTACCTCACCCAGACGGCCGAGGAGGGCGGCTTCTCCAGCCCCGACAAGGGCAAGGCCGCAGCCGAGGGCCAGATCGAGAAGAAGGCCGACGTGCTCTACGCGGCCGCCGGTCTGTCCGGACAGGGCGTGATCGAGGCCGCCGCCAAGGCGAAGGCCTGGGCGATCGGCGTCGACTCCGACCAGTACAAGCAGGCCGCTCTCGCCCCGTACAAGAACTACATCCTCACCTCCGCGCTCAAGGACGTCGGCGGCGCGGTCTACGCGCTGTCCAAGTCGGTCCAGGACGACAAGCCGCTGACCGGCACGCAGACCTTCGACCTGAAGGTCGACGGCGTCGGCCTGTCCGAGTCGAACCCGGAGTTCGCCAAGGTCGCCGGCCTCAAGGAGGCCGTGGACAAGGCGAAGCAGGGCATCGACGACGGCTCCATCAAGGTGAAGACCGAGTAGAACGGCCCTCGCAGGGCACCAGGGCGGGCGGGCACCTCAGGGTGTCCGCCCGCTTCGCGCTCCCCGGGGCGCGGATCACCCAGCGCCACCTCCCGTTTGCGGTCGGCAACACCCGGGACAAGGCGCGGTGATGGCTTGGCCACGGGCGCATAACAAGGTGGACAGAAGGGGTTTTCAGGCAGGTCTACGCGCGTTAATCTGCGGCGAAGCCAGCGCTGAAGCTGAACCGTCCCGGCGCTGTGCGACCTCGTTGTACGACAGGAGCACCCAGACATGCGCCGGATTTCCCGGATCACGGTCGCAGGCGCAGCGACCGCCTCCCTGGCCCTCGCCCTCTCCGCCTGTGGCAGCACCTCGACCTCCGGGTCGTCGGACTCGAAGGGCGACAAGGGGCTCGCCATCGCGTACGACGTCGGCGGCAAGGGCGACCAGTCCTTCAACGACGCGGCGTACGCGGGCCTGGAGCAGGCGAAGAAGGAGTTCGGGTACCAGACGGCCGACCTGGAGCCCACCGAGGGCGAGACGGACGCCGACAAGGAGCAGCGCCTGGTCTCGCTGGCCAAGCAGGGCTACAACCCGGTCATCGGCGTCGGCTACGCGTACGCCTCGGCCATCAAGGGTGCCTCCGAGAAGTTCCCGGACACCACCTTCGGCATCGTCGACGACGCCACCATCAACTCCAAGAACGTCGCCGACCTGGTCTTCAGCGAGGAGCAGGCCTCCTACCTGGCCGGTGTCGCCGCCGCCAAGTCCACCAAGTCGAACGTCGTCGGCTTCGTCGGCGGTGTGGACATCCCGCTCATCCACAAGTTCCAGGCGGGCTTCGAGCAGGGCGTCAAGGACACCAACCCGAAGGTCAAGGTCCTCTCCCAGTACCTGACGCAGACGGCCGAGGAGGGCGGCTTCTCCAGCCCCGACAAGGGCAAGACGGCCGCCGAGGGCCAGATCGAGAAGAAGGCCGACGTGGTCTACGCGGCCGCCGGCCTGTCCGGTCAGGGCGTGATCGAGGCCGCCGCCGCCAACAAGGTGTGGGCCATCGGCGTCGACTCCGACCAGTACCGGCAGGAAGCCCTCGCCAAGTACAAGGACTCGATCCTGACCTCGGCGATGAAGGACGTCGCCAAGGCGGTGTACAACCTGGCGAAGTCGGTCGAGGACGGCAAGCCCGAGACCGGTATCGTTCGTGGCGATCTGAAGACCGGCGAGGTGAGCCTGTCGAACTCCAACCCGAAGTTCGCGGACGACGCCGAGCTCCAGGAAGCCATCAAGACGGCCAAGGAGAAGATCATCAGCGGCGAGATCAAGGTCAAGAGCAGCTGACGAGCGACTGCCTCGAAGCAGGCGGTAACCCCCGGGGTTACGTCCGCTCGACGGGGTACGGGGAGCTGCTCCTCGTGCCCCGTTGCCGCGGGGCGTCGGCCCCTTTGCATGCCGTAGGGGCGCTACGCGCGTAGACGACCCCCGTCCCCAGGAGAGTGCGCCATCAACGCGTCCAGCAGCCCTCCGGCCGGAGCGGCGGTCAACGAATCGGTGACCGCTGTGGAGCTCGCCGGGATCACCAAGCGTTTCCCCGGTGTCGTGGCCAACCACGACATCCACCTCAGCGTCCGCAAGGGCACCGTGCACGCCCTCGTCGGCGAGAACGGCGCCGGCAAGTCGACCCTGATGAAGATCCTCTACGGCATGCAGAAGCCGGACGAGGGCACCATCTCCGTCGACGGGCAGCAGGTCGCCTTCTCGTCCCCGGCCGACGCCATCGCCCGCGGCATCGGCATGGTCCACCAGCACTTCATGCTGGCCGACAACCTCACGGTCCTGGAGAACGTGGTCCTCGGCAGCGAGAAGCTCCACGGCATCGGCGCCAAGGCCCGCCGCAGGATCAAGGAACTCTCCGAGCGCTACGGCCTCGACGTCGAGCCCGACCTGCTGGTCGAGGAGCTCGGCGTCGCCGCCCGCCAGCGGGTGGAGATCCTCAAGGTCCTCTACCGCGGCGCCACCACCCTCATCCTGGACGAGCCGACCGCCGTGCTCGTGCCGCAGGAGGTCGACGCGCTCTTCGCCAACCTGCGCGAACTGAAGTCCGAGGGCCTGTCGGTCATCTTCATCTCGCACAAGCTCGGCGAGGTGCTCTCCGTCGCCGACGAGATCACCGTCATCCGCCGCGGCACCACCGTCGGCACGGCCGTCCCCGCCGAGACCACCCCGCGCCAGCTCGCCGAGATGATGGTCGGCAGCGAGCTGCCCACGCCCGAGACGGCCGAGTCCACGGTCACCGACCGCCCGGTCATCAGCGTCGAGAAGCTGCACCTCGCCGCCCCCGGCGGCAAGGCGCTCCTCGACGACATCACCTTCACCATCCACGCGGGCGAGGTGCTCGGCATCGCCGGTGTCGAGGGCAACGGCCAGACCGAGCTCGTCGACGCGCTCATCGGTCTGCGGGCCCCCGACTCCGGCACCATCCGGCTCGCCGACGAGGAGATCACCTCCTGGCCGACCCGCAAGCGCCGCGAGCAGGGCATCGGCTACATCCCCGAGGACCGGCACCGCCACGGCCTGCTCCTGGAGGCCCCCCTCTGGGAGAACCGCATCCTCGGCCACGTCACCGAGAAGCCGCTGGCCAAGGGCGTCTGGCTGGACCCGAAGGCGGCCCAGGAGGACACCCGCCGGATCGTGACGGAGTACGACGTCCGCACCCCCGGCATCGACGTCACCGCGGCCTCCCTGTCCGGCGGCAACCAGCAGAAGCTGATCGTCGGCCGCGAGATGAGCCACAAGCCGCGCTTCCTCATCGCCGCCCACCCCACCCGCGGCGTGGACGTCGGCGCCCAGGCCGCCATCTGGGACCACATCCGCGAGGCCCGCCGCGAGGGCCTGGCCGTGCTGCTGATCTCCGCCGACCTGGACGAGCTGATCGGCCTGTCCGACACGCTGCGCGTGATCTACAACGGCAAGCTGGTCGCGGACGCCGACCCGGCCGCCATCACCCCCGAGGAGCTCGGCTCGGCCATGACCGGCGCCGCCACCGGGCACCTCGAACACGACGAGACCGCCGACGAGACCGCCGAGACCCCGGCGAAGGCCCCCGAGCCGTCCGAGTCTCCGGAAGACGAGGCCCGCTGATGAAGAAGTTCGACAAGGAGCGCCTGCTCCTCGCGGTGGCCGGACCGGTCATCGCGCTCGCCGTGGCCTTCGTCCTGAGCGCGATCGTGCTGATCGCGTCGGGCAAGAACCCCGTCGAGCCGTTCGCCCTGATGTTCGAGCAGCTCGGCTTCTCCGACATCCAGGTGCTGATCATCAACCAGGCGTCGATGTACTACATCGCGGCGCTGGCGGTGGCCATCGGCTTCCGGATGAACCTGTTCAACATCGGTGTCGACGGGCAGTACCAGCTCGGCGCCATGATGGCCGCCATCGTCGGCGCCCACATGAACCTGCCGGCCGCCCTGCAGATCCCGCTGCTGCTGCTGACGGCCGTCCTCACCGGCGCCTTCTGGTCCGGCATCGCCGGTGTCCTCAAGGTCACCCGCGGCGTCAGCGAGGTCGTCGCGACGATCATGCTCAACGCGATCGCCACCTCCGTCATCGCCTACCTGTGGCTGCCGGACGTCTTCGGCGTGAAGGTCGGCAACAACAACACCACCGGCGAGATGCACGAGTCCGGCTGGATCCCCGGCATCCCCATGGGCGCCGCCGGCGAGATCTACGGCCTGGTCCTGCTCGCCGTGCTGCTCGGCATCGGCTACTGGGTCGTCCTCAACCGCACCCGCTTCGGCTTCGACCTGCGCGCCTCCGGCGCCTCGCAGACCGCCGCCGCCGCCAGCGGCGTGGACCCCAGGCGCATGGTGCTCAGCGCCATGCTGATCTCCGGCGGCATCGCGGGCCTCGCCGGCCTGCCGATCCTGCTCGGCGACACCCACACCTACAGCCTGAACTTCCCCACCGGCATCGGCTTCCTCGGCATCGGCATCGCCCTGCTCGGCCGCAACAGCCCCGTCGGCATCGCCTTCGCGGCCCTGCTGTGGGCCTGGCTCGACAAGGCCTCGCCGGAGCTGGACTTCCACGGCTACGACAAGGAGATCGCGGTCATCATGCAGGGCCTGATCGTCCTCTCGGTCGTCGTCTCCTACGAGGCCGTCCGGGAATGGGGCCTGCGCCGCCAGCAGCGCCGCGTCGGCGCCGAACTGGCCGCCGGTCACGTCCTCGGCGCCCACAACACCACGAAGGAGGTGGCTGGCCGATGACCGCTCCTACCTCGGCGATCGACGTCAACCAGCCCACGCTGCAGCCCGCGGCGCCCACCGGCCGCCGCCTGTCGTGGCCCGTCCTGCTGCTGATCATCGCCGGCGGACTGGCGCTCACCTCGATCGTCCGCCTCATCACCGGCGCCGACGGCATCACCAACGTCAGCCAGATGTCCACCGCGCTCCAGCTCGCCGTGCCGATCGGCCTCGCCGGCCTGGGCGGTCTGTGGGCCGAGCGCGCGGGCGTGGTCAACATCGGCCTCGAGGGCATGATGATCCTCGGCACCTGGTTCGGCGCCTGGGCCGGCTTCCAGTGGGGCCCCTGGACCGGTGTCCTGGTCGGCATCCTCGGCGGCGCGATCGGCGGTCTGCTGCACGCCTTCGTCACCGTCACCTTCAACGTCAACCACATCGTCTCCGGTGTGGCCATCAACATCCTCGCCCTCGGCGCCACCCGCTACCTCGCGCCCCTCGCCTTCGAGGGACACACCGGCGGCTCCGCCAAGCAGTCCCCGGCGGTGGACTCCCTCGGCCACTTCACGGTGCCCGGCCTGTCCGACGCCCTGCGGGACCTGAACAACCAGGGCTGGTTCTTCGTCTCCGACATCGCCGGCCTGCTCGGCGGCCTGGTCACCAACGTCTCCTGGCTGACCCTGATCGCCGTCGCGCTGATCCCCGCCACCTGGTGGATCCTGTGGCGCACCGCCTTCGGCCTGCGGCTGCGCTCCTGCGGCGAGAACCCGGTCGCCGCCGAGTCCCTCGGCGTCAACGTCTACAAGTACAAGTACATCGCCGTCGTCGTCTCCGGCGGACTGGCCGGCCTCGGCGGTGTCTTCCTGTCCATCGTGGCCAACCCCTTCTACCTGGAGGGCCAGGTCAGCGGACGCGGCTTCATCGGCCTCGCGGCGATGATCTTCGGCAACTGGATGCCGGGCGGCCTCGCCCTCGGCGCGGGCCTGTTCGGCTACACCGACAGCCTCAACCTGCGTGGCGGCTCCGCCAACGTGCACGCCCTGCTGCTGCTCGGCGCGCTGCTGCTGGTCATCGGCGCGATCTGGCTGGTGGTCCGCAGGAAGTACGTCCCGGCGGTGATCACCGCGGTCGTCGCCGCCCTGGTGTTCGCCTGGTACGCCTCCACCGACGAGGTCCCCAACCAGGTCGTCTCCGCCACGCCGTACGTCATCACCCTGATCGTCCTCGCGCTGTCCGCCCAGCGGCTGCGCATGCCGAAGGCGGACGGGCTGCCGTACCGGAAGGGACAGGGCAAGTGACCGACGCCGGCCCGGCCGTGGACTGGGAGAGGCTGCGGGAGGTGGCCCGGGAGGCCATGTCCCGGGCGTACGCCCCGTACTCGGGCTACCCGGTCGGTGTGGCGGCCCTGGTCGACGACGGCCGGATCATCTCCGGCTGCAACGTCGAGAACGCCTCGTACGGACTGGGCCTGTGCGCCGAGTGCGGCCTGGTCTCCGAGCTGCACAACACCGGCGGCGGGCGGCTGACGCACTTCGTCTGCGTCGACCGGGACGGCGCGCCGCTCGTCCCGTGCGGCCGCTGCCGCCAGCTGCTGTACGAGTTCGGCGGTCCCGACCTCCTGCTGGAGACCCCGGCGGGAATCCTGCCGCTGTCGGAGATGCTGCCGCAGGCCTTCGGGCCCGGCCACCTCAGCAAGTAACTCCCGTGCGGCCCTCCTGAGTCGATCAGGGGGGCCGTACGGCTTGTGGAACCCTCGGAAGGAAGCCAAGCCATGGCCATGGACGCCATCTCCGTCATCCGCGCCAAGCGGGACCGCGGCGAACTCAGCGACGAGCAGATCGACTGGGTCATCGACGCGTACACCCGCGGGGAGGTCGCCGACGAGCAGATGTCCGCGCTCGCCATGGCGATCCTGCTCAACGGCATGAACCGCCGTGAGATCGCCCGCTGGACGGCCGCGATGATCGCCTCCGGCGAGCGCATGGACTTCTCGTCCCTGTCCCGCCCGACCGCCGACAAGCACTCCACCGGCGGCGTCGGCGACAAGATCACCCTCCCGCTGGCCCCCCTGGTCGCCGCCTGCGGCGCGGCCGTCCCCCAGCTGTCGGGCCGCGGCCTCGGCCACACCGGCGGCACCCTCGACAAGCTGGAGTCCATCCCCGGCTGGCGGGCGCTGCTCTCCAACGAGGAGATGCTGCGCGTCCTGGACACCACCGGCGCGGTGATCTGCGCGGCGGGCGACGGCCTGGCCCCCGCCGACAAGAAGCTGTACGCGCTGCGGGACGTCACCGGCACGGTCGAGGCGATCCCGCTGATCGCGTCCTCGATCATGTCCAAGAAGATCGCCGAGGGCACGGGCTCGCTGGTCCTGGACGTCAAGGTCGGCACCGGCGCCTTCATGAAGACCATCGAGGACGCCCGGGAACTGGCCTCCACCATGGTCGGCCTGGGCACCGACCACGGCGTGCGGACGGTCGCGCTCCTCACCGACATGGCGACCCCGCTGGGCCTGACCGCCGGCAACGCCCTGGAGGTCCGCGAGTCCGTCGAGGTCCTGGCGGGCGGTGGCCCCGCTGACGTGGTCGAGCTGACGATCGCCCTGGCCCGCGAGATGCTCGACGCGGCCGGCGTGAAGGACGCCGACCCGGCCAAGGCCCTGGCCGACGGCTCGGCGATGGACGTCTGGCGGCGGATGATCTCGGCCCAGGGCGGCGACCCGGACGCCGAGCTGCCGGTGGCCCGCGAGCAGCACGTGATCAAGGCTCCGGCCTCGGGCGTCCTCACCCGCCTCGACGCCTACGACATCGGCGTCGCCGCCTGGCGTCTCGGCGCGGGCCGGGCCCGCAAGGAGGACCCGGTGCAGGCGGGCGCGGGCGTGGAGATGCACGCCAAGCCGGGCGACACGGTGACGGAGGGCCAGCCGCTGCTCACCCTGCACACCGACACCCCGGACCGCTTCGCCTACGCCCTCCAGGCGGTCGAGGGCTCCTACGACATCGCGGCCGCCGGCACGGACTTCACGCCGTCGCCGGTGGTGCTGGAGCGCATCGCCTGACCCGGCTTCCGCGCGGGGAGGCGAAAGGGGCGGCGCACGCCGACGGTTGTCGGTGTGCGCCGCCCCCGGCGCTGGGACGCGGTGCGTGAGGCGGCTCCCGTGGCCGTGGCGGCTACTGCGGATCGGCGTCGAACCGGGCCGCCGACCAGAAGTGGCCGAGGACCGCGAGACCCAGACACGAGGCCACCCCCAGCCAGCCGTTGTGGCCGATCCCGGTGCCCAGGAGCATTCCGCGCAGGGTCTCGATGGCCGGGGTGAACGGCTGGTACTCGGCGATCGGCCGGAACCAGCCCGGCAGCGCGTCCAGCGGCACGAAGGCGCTGGACAGCAGCGGCAGCAGGATCAGCGGCATGGCGTTGTTGCTCGCCGCCTCGGCGTTCGGGCTGACCAGGCCCATGCCGACCGCGATCCAGGTGAGCGCGGTGGCGAAGAGCACCAGCAGCCCGAAGGCCGCGAGCCACTCCAGCACGGTCGCGTCGGTGGAGCGGAAGCCGATGGCCCGGGTGGTGGCGAGGTCGTGGCCGCCGACGCGGATCTCGCCCGCGTCGGCGCCGGTCAGGGTGGAGAGGATCTTGACGACGGTGGTCTTGCCGGCGCCGTTCGGGCCGAGGAGGGAGAAGACCGTGCCCTCCGGGACGGCCAGGTCGATGCCGTCGAGGACGGTCCTGCCGCCGTAGGACTTGCGCAGTCCGGTCGCCGCGATGGCAGGTCGGTCATGGGGAGGCGCTCCTTCACACTGCGGGTGGTCACACGCCGCGGGCGGTGATGTCGCCGTGGGCGGTGGTCGCGTGGATGGTCAGGGCGGGGGAGCCGTCGGTGTTCCGGAGCGAGTTGTGGATCCGGCCGTAGGAGGTGCCGGCGTCCAGGGAGGCGGAGACGCCGCGGGCGGCGCCGACCGTGATCCCGCCGAACTCGGTGCGCAGGGTGACCGAGCCGCGCAGCGCCTCGGCGACGCCGATGTCGCCCTTGCGGGTGCTGATCTCCGCGCCGCCGTTCAGCCGTCCGACCGAGACGTCGCCGGCGGCCAGGGCCAGGCGGGCGCGGCCGACCTCGTCGAGCTTGACCGTGGCCTGCGCGCCCTCGAAGACGACGTCCCCGAGCCGGCCGACGCCGCGCAGTTCGCCGGCGGCGGCCTTCGCCTCCACGCGGGAGCCGGCCGGCAGCCGGACGGTGATCTCGACGGTTCCGGACTGCCCGAGCATCCGGTGCTTCGCCTCCGGGGCCGTGATCCGCAGGACACCGTCGGCGCAGGCGACCTCGATCCGCTCCGCGGCCTGCACGTCGCGACTCCGGGAGGCGTCGGCGGGCAGGACCTCGACCGTGGTGTCGGCGCGGTCGGCGGCGATGAACCGGATGGCCCCGGCCGGGATGTCGAGGACGGCCAAGACCGGGCCGGGGGTGGGGAACGTCTGCATCGTGCACTCCTTCGATCGGCGTTTCTGATATCGAAAACGCTACGTTGCGTTCATGAATTCGGCAACAAGTCTGTTGCATCGGGATCACGTCAGCGCAGGTGAACGCAGGTATTTCGTTGCAACGGGTGGGAATTCAACGCAACAGAACATCGAGTGATGCGTTGCAACGAAACCAGGTGAACGCTACTGTGGGGCTTCCCCGCAGCACGGAGGAGATCGCGATGCCGGGAGGCAGGCTCACCCAGCAGGAACGCCAGCAGATCGCGCTGGGACTGGCCGACGGCCTCGCCTACGCCGAGATCGCCCGACGCCTGGACCGCCCGACCTCGACCGTCACCCGTGAGGTGATGCGCAACGGCGGCCCCACCGCCTACCGGGCCGATCTGGCCCATCGCGCCACCGAACAGCGCGCCCACCGCCGCAGGCGGGCGGCGCCCCGGGACGCCGGCGCGCCCCCGCTGCCCCACGGCCGGGACCCCGAGGCGGTGCGCCGGTACGAGGAGGTGTTCACCACCCTCTTCATGCGGCAGGGCCTGCCCAAGATGATGTCCCGGGTGCTGACCTGCCTCTACACCACCGACGAGGGCAGCCTCACCGCCGCCGAACTGGTCCGCCGCCTCCAGGTCAGCCCGGCGTCCGTCTCCAAGGCCGTGGCGTTCCTGGAGAGCCAGGGCCTCATCCGCCGCGAGCGCGACGAGCGCCGCCGCGAGCACTACATCGTCGACGACGACGTCTGGTACCAGTCGATGATCGCCGCCGCCCGGGGCAGCGCCGAGATCGCCGAGGCCGCGCGGCAGGGCGTCGGCATCCTCGGCCCCGGCACCCCCGCCGCCGTCCGTCTGGAGGGCATCGCCCGCTTCGTCGACTTCGTCACCGAGAGCATGGCCCGCGCCGCGGAACAGGCCCGCGACTGCCTCTACACGAAGCCCCCCGCGACGGCGGACACCACCCCCGAGCCGGCCCCGACGGGGACCGCCTCCGACCGAAGGGCCGTCACCGGCCGAAGGCCGGCCACCGACTGAGGGCCCGTCACCCCAGCAAGGCCGCCACCACCACCAGGACCGGCACCGCCAGGACCGTCGACAGCAGGATCGCCTCCCGGGCCAGCACCTCGCCCACCCGGTAACTGCTCGCGTACGTGAACAGGTTCTGCGCCGCCGGCAGGGCGGACGTGACCACCACGTCGAGCAGGGGCGCCCCGCGCAGTCCGAACACGCCCGCCGCCAGGGCCCAGGCGACCAGGGGCTGGACGACCGACTTGAGGGTCACGGCGAGGAGCACGGGGGTCCGCTCCGCGCCGCGCAGGGGGAGGGTGCTGCCGCGCAGCGAGATGCCGAAGGCCAGCAGGACCGCCGGGACCGACATGTTGCCGATCAGGACGAGGGGGTCCATCAGCGGCCCCGGCACCGTCAGGCCCGACGCCGACGCCGCCACCCCCGCCAGGGAGCCCAGCGCTACCGGGTTGCGCAACGGGGTGAGCAGACGCTGCCACAGCGGCCGCTTCGCCCCGCCGCTCGCCAGGTCCAGGACGGTCAGCGCCACCGGTGTGACACCGACCAGCTGGAACAGCAGCACCGGCGCGACCAGTGAGGCGTCGCCCAGCACGTACACGGCGATCGGGATGCCCAGGTTCCCGGAGTTGACGTAGCTGGAGCACAGGGCGCCGATGGTCGTCCGGCCCACCCCCCAGCCGCGTGCGGCGCCCACGGCCACGAAGACGCCCGCCGCCGCTGCCGTGCTCAGCGCCGTGACCAGCAGCCGGTCCGAGAAGATCACCGACAGGTCGGCCCGGGCGAGCGTCGTGAACAGCAGGGCGGGGGAGGCCACGTGGAAGGCGAGCTTGGTGAGCACCTCGCGCCCGCCGTCCCCCAGATACCCCCGGCGGCCGATCAGATAGCCGACCGCGATGACGACGGCGATGACGGCGAAACCGCTCAGCACCCCCTGCACGGCACCCCCCGACCGGCGAAGGAGGGGTCACGCGGCGCGGGAGGGGCAGATGCATGGGGCATACAGCAAACCCTCGGGGCCGGGCCGCACCCGGGTCAATGTGATCCTCACGGCGCCGGCGGGACGGACCGCCCCGATGAATTACCGCAGCCCGCCCGGTCTACCGATCGTGGACGCCATGACACCGCCCGTGCTCGTACTGCCCGGACCCGTCACCCGGGACGAGGTGAACGGGCTGAGCGACGACGTACGGGCACTGCTGCGCTCCGGCGGCGCCCGGGTCGTGGTCTGCGACGTCGCAGGGCTGGGCCCGCCGGGGCTGGCCGCCGTGGACCTGCTGGCGCGGCTTCAGCTGGCCGCGCGCCGGGCCGGGGGCCGGATCCGGCTGCGCGACCCCGACCCGGCCCTATGCGCCCTGCTCGACCTGGTCGGGCTCCGCTTCGAGGTGGAGGGGCAGGTCGAACAGCGGGAACCAGCGCTGGGTGTCGAGGAAGCAGTGGAACCCGGTGATCCGGCCGTCTGAGATCTCCAGCACCTGCACGGCCCAGGGCGTGAAGCCGCCCTTCTCCGGGTCCGGCTTGTACTGGGCGAACCCGGGCAGGCCGTTGACCTGGACCGGCACCAGCCGGGAGCCCGCGCAGGGCGCGCCGAGCGTGGTCATGAAGCCGGTGATGTCCCGCACGCCGGTCAGCCACAGGTCGAACGGCGGCATCGTCATGACGGCGTCCTCGTGCAGCAGGGCCGTCAGCGCCGTCATGTCGTAGCCCTCGAAGGCCGTGACATAGCGGTCCAGCAGCTTCCGCTGGTCCTCGTCGAGCGGGTCGCAGACGGCCGCGTCCGCGCCCGGCTCCTGCCGCTCGGCGAGGGTGGCCCGGGCTCGCTGGAGGGCGCTGTTGACCGACGCCACCGACGTGTCCAGCAGCTCGGCGACCTCGCTCGCCTTCCAGGCCAGCACCTCGCGCAGGATCAGCACCGCCCGCTGCTTGGCCGGGAGTTGCTGCAGGGCGGCCATGAACGCGAGCCGCACGGACTCCTTGGCGACCGCCGCCTCCGCCGGGTCGTGGGTCGTGGGCAGCACGCGGGCGTCGGGCATGGGCTCCAGCCAGGTGTTGTCCGGTCGGGGGGAGAGGGCCGCCTGGGCCAGCGGGGTGGAGTCCGTCAGGTCCATGGGCCGGGCGCGCTTGTTGCCCGCGGTCAGCATGTCCAGGCACACGTTCGTCGCGATGCGGTAGAGCCAGGAGCGCAGGCTGGAGCGGCCCTCGAACTTGTCGTAGCTGCGCCAGGCGCGGACCATCGTGTCCTGCACCGCGTCCTCCGCCTCGAAGGAGGAGCCGAGCATCCGGTAGCAGTAGCCCGTCAGCTCCGTGCGGTGTGCCTCCAGCCTGGTGTCCAGATCCGTCGGTGTCGCCGTGCCGTTCGCCATCTCCACCCACCCCTGTGGACGTCCTGTTCACGCGCCATCGCGCCCCAGCACTTCGGAAGCTACCGCAGCCCACTGACAACGGCCCCCCGAGCGCATGAAGGCGCAGGTGGGAGGTGGTGATCCACTACCTCGCGGGGGCAGCCGCACCCCTTCGCACACGCCGCCCCGGCAACGGCCCGAGCCGCCCCCGGCAGCAGGGCGGCCCGCAATCTCAGGCGGCGGTGGCGAGGTGCCGCTGGTGCCGGGCCGCCCGGGTTCCGAACAGCGTGATCGTCACGACGCCCAGGACCGCCAGCAGCCCGACCCCGACGGTCCCGGCCCAGCCGCCCGCGTGGAAGGCGAGGGCGCCGGCCGTACTGCCCGCGCTGGAGCCGATGTAGTACGCGGACTGGTAGAGCGCGGAGGCCTGGGCGCGGCCGTGCGTGGCGGTCTTGCTGACCGCCGAGGAGGCCACCGCGTGCCCCGCGAAGAAGCCCGCCGTGATGAGGACCAGGCCCAGCAGGACCAGCGGCAGGGAGCCCGCAAGGGACACCAGCAGGCCCGCGGTGGTCGTGCCGCCGGCCGCGTACAGCGCGCCCCGGCGGCCCAGCCGGCCCACCAGGCGCCCGGCCGTCGACGCCGAGACCGTACCGACCAGGTACACCAGGAAGATCGAGCCGATGATGCCCTGCGGCAGCGAGAACGGGGCCTCGGTCAACCGGTAGCCGATGACGGTGTAGACCCCGCCGAACACCGTCATGAACAGCGCGCCGATCGCGTACAGCCGGCACAGCAGCGGGTCGGACAGGTGGTCGCGGACCGTGCGGGCCAGCACGCCGGGCCGCAGCGAGCCGGCCGTGAAGTGCCGCGGGGCGGGCAGCAGCGCCCGGAAGGCCACCGCGCAGCCCACGGCGATCACGCCGATGACACCGACGGCGACCCGCCAGCCCCACTCCTGAGCGACCCAGCCGGTGATGACCCGGCCGCTCATCCCGCCGACACTGTTGCCCGCGACGAACAGCCCGATCGCGGTGACCAGCGCCTTGGGGCTGACCTCCTCCGCGAGATACGCCGTCGCCGAGGCCGGCAGCCCGGCCAGCGCGGCGCCCTGCAGCGCCCGCAGCACGACCAGGACGCCCAGCGAGGGCGCGAAGGGCACCAGCAGCCCCACGGTCACCGCCACGGCCAGCGAGGCCGTCATGACCGTACGCCGTCCGAAGCGCTCCGACAGCGCGCTCATCGGCAGCACGAACAGCGCCAGCCCGCCCGTCGCGGCCGCCACGGTCCAGCTCGCGTCGCTCGCCGCGACCCCGAACTCGCCGGAGATCAGCGGGAGCAGCGCCTGCGTGGAGTACAGCAGCGCGAAGGTCGCGACACCCGCGAGGAAGAGGGCGAGGCTCATCCGGCGGTAGCCGGGCCCGCCCGGGGACACGCGTGAGCCGGAAGCAGGGACGGAGGCATCGGCGCCCACGGCGGTGGACGCCCCGGTACTGGCGGGAGACATGCCTCGAACGTACGGACCCTTTGACTGATCCGTCCAATGCATGGAACGGCCATAATCGTTCCCATGGCGCATCAACGCAGTTCAGGCGAGCGGCTGTCACCGTCCAGTGACACAGAAGACATGGTGACGACGCTGGCGCCACGCCTGGCGTACTTCGCCGGCGTGGCCCGCACCGAGCACGTCACCCGCGCGGCCCGGGAGATGAACGTCCCGCAGTCCACGCTCTCCCGCTCCATGGCCCGGCTGGAGCAGGACCTGGGCGTCGACCTGTTCGCCCGGCACGGCCGCACGGTCTCCCTCACCCCGGCCGGCCGCACCTTCCTCACCTCCGTCGAACGCGCCCTGGCGGAGATCGGACGGGCCGCCGAGGAGGTCCGGGCCGACGCCGACCCCACCACCGGCAAGGTGGCCTTCGGCTTCCTGCACACCATGGGCGCCGAGACCGTACCCGGTCTCCTCCAGGCCTTCCGCGCCGACCACCCCCGCGTCCGCTTCAGTCTCGTGCAGAACTACGGCGAGGCCATGCTCGAACGCCTGCGCGCCGGCGAGCTCGACCTGTGCCTGACGTCCCCGGTCCCCGACGCGCCGGACCTGGTCGCCCGCCGCCTGGACGAACAGAAACTCCGCCTGGTCGTCCCGGCCGACCACGCCCTGGCCGGCCGCCGCCGCATCCGCCTCGCCGAGGCGGCCGACGAAACCTTCGTCACCCTGGAGCCGGGCTACGGCCTGCGCCGCATCACCGACGATCTCTGCAAGGAGGCCGGCTTCAAGCCCCGCATCGCCTTCGAGGGCGAGGAGGCGGAGACCCTGCGTGGCCTGGTCGCGGCGGGCCTGGGGGTCGCCCTCCTGCCACCGCCGGCGGTCCCTCGCCCGGGAGTGGCCGAACTGACGGTCACGGCTCCCCGGGCCGTACGCGAGATCGGCGTGGCCTGGCTGGAGGGCCACCCCGACACGCCCCCGGTGGCGGCCTTCAAGAAGTTCCTGCTGTCCAGAAGAGGCAGCCTGCTCCCCACCTGAAGGGGCCCGCTCCCCACCTGAAGGGGTGCGGGGAAACCTGAAGGGGCGCGGGGAACCGCGCGAGCGACCGCCACGGACCCGCACCCCGGGAACCGCCGGCAGCCGGACGGCGCTACCCCCGCGACGGACTGAACCCCGCCGCCAACGGCATCCGCAACCCCAACGGCGGCGGCGCGGCCAGCGCATCCCGCACGGGCCGCGACACGGGCCGCCCGAACACCGCCCCCATCACGAAGTCCTCGGCCAGCGCCAGCACTTCGTCCCGGTACTGGTGCAACCCGTGCCCGTCCGCGTGCACTTCGAACCGGCACACGTCCCGGTTCGCCTTCTTCGCCCGCGCCGCCAGCCGGAACGACAACTCCGGGTCCGTCCGCCCGTCGTTCGTGCCGTGCACGATCAGCACCTGCCGGCCCACCAGTTGCCTCACCGGTTCGGGTGGCGCCGCCACGTCCTCCTCCGGCAGCCAGGGGGCGAGCGCCACCACGGAGTTGACGGCCTCGTGCCCACCCGCGTGCAGCGCCGCCCGCCCGCCCATCCCCACCCCGGCGAGGCAGACCGGAACGTCTCCGTAGCGCCGTACGGCCTCGTCCGCGGCCCAGGCCGCGTCGCGCGCGAGATTCGCCTCGCTGCCGTTCCAGCCGCGGCAGCGGTAGTGCACCACGTGCGCGGCGAACCCCTCCTCCCGGCCGGCGCGGGCCAGCCGGCGCCCCAGGGCGCGCACGGAGGCGGTCGCCAGCAGCGGCGACGGCCTGCGGCTGGAGACCTCGTCACCGCCGGGAAGCAGCAGCACCACGCCGCTCACCGCCGTCGGCTCCGGTCCGAGTGTCCTTCCCAACCGGGCCCTGCGCGCCGGCGTCGCTTGGTGTGCCATGACAGAACAGTGTCAGAAGGCCGGGTGTACTCGACCTGTCCCGGCGGTCACCGTTACATATCGACGGAAACGTCAAGCAGTCGAGGACGCGCCGTCTACGCGCGTAGGAGTTAGAGTGCGGAAATGACGAGCCAGACCATCGCGAACACCCCGACTCCGGACCAGATCCGCCGGGCGCCCAAGGTTCTGCTGCACGACCATCTCGACGGCGGCCTGCGCCCCGCCACCATCGTCGAACTCGCCCGCGGCAACGGCTACACCCGGCTTCCCGAGACCGACCCGGAGAAGCTCGGCCTCTGGTTCCGCGAGGCCGCCGACTCCGGTTCCCTGGAGCGGTATCTGGAGACCTTCTCCCACACCGTCGCCGTCATGCAGACCCGCGACGCCCTGGTCCGGGTCGCCGCCGAGTGCGCCGAGGACCTCGCCGCCGACGGCGTCGTCTACGCCGAGGTGCGCTACGCGCCCGAGCAGCACCTGGAAGGCGGGCTCGGCCTCGAAGAGGTCGTCGAGGCCGTCAACGAGGGCTTCCGGGAAGGGGAGCGGCGCGCCCGGGAGGCCGGACTGCGCATCCGCGTCGGCGCCCTGCTCACCGCCATGCGGCACGCCGCCCGGGCCCTGGAGATCGCCGAACTCGCCAACCGCTACCGCGACCTGGGTGTCGTCGGCTTCGACATCGCGGGTGCCGAGGCCGGCTACCCGCCCACCCGGCACCTCGACGCCTTCGAGTACCTCAAGCGCGAGAACAACCACTTCACCATCCACGCCGGCGAGGCCTTCGGGCTGCCGTCCATCTGGCAGGCCCTGCAGTGGTGCGGCGCCGACCGGCTCGGGCACGGCGTGCGGATCATCGACGACATCCAGGTCCACGAGGACGGCCGGGTCGAACTCGGGCGGCTCGCCTCGTACGTCCGCGACAAGCGCATCCCGCTGGAGCTGTGCCCGAGCTCCAACCTCCAGACCGGTGCCGCCTCCTCGTACGCCGAACACCCCATCGGGTTGCTGCGCCGGCTGCACTTCCGGGCCACGGTCAACACGGACAACCGCCTGATGTCCCACACCAGCATGAGCCGGGAATTCGAGCACCTTGTCGAGGCGTTCGGTTACACGCTCGACGACATGCAGTGGTTCTCCGTCAATGCGATGAAATCAGCGTTCATTCCTTTCGATGAACGACTGGCCATGATCAATGACGTGATCAAGCCCGGATATGCCGAGCTGAAATCCGAATGGCTGTTCCGTCAAACCGCCTCCACCAGCGGTTCTTCACCCTCCGAGGGCTGACCGGGCGGGAATCGGCGCACAGCGGGTGCGGGCGGTGTTCACAATCCGTCCGCATTTCGATGTTTGCGGCGAGCGGCGCTGGGTGTCTACGGTCGCTGGACCGCTCACACACCCCGTCATCCCATTACGAGGACGCCTTTCATGAAGCAGTCTGCTGCCAAGTCCCTCGGTGTCGCCGCTCTCGGTGCCGCCTTCGCCGCCGCCGGCGCCGGTGCCGCCAACGCCGCCGCCCCGGCCCTTCCGGACACCGCCCAGACGCTCGAGACCGTCACCACGGCGCTCCCGGCGGAGCAGTTCTCCCAGACGCTGCCGGGCTCGGGCGAGGCGCTGGGCCAGGGGCAGACGGCGGCCAGTGCCGGTCTCGCCGCCGCCCAGCCGGTGGCCGAGCAGCTGCTGGCCGAGGGCCCGACCGGCCCCGCCGCCAAGCTGCTGGGCGGTCTCCCGGTGCAGGGCCTGCCCACGCACGGCCTGCCGGTGAACGGCGTGCCGGTCGGCTGACCGTACGCCGAGGCGGACACACGCCGGTGGGGCGCACCCGTGGACACGGGGTGCGCCCCACCGGCGTTCCGGCGCGGGTGCGTCACCAGGCCGTCTGCGCCTTGCCCTGCGTCCCGCTCTCCGCGGGCAGCAGGATCCACAGGGCGATGTAGAGCAGGAACTGCGGGCCGGGCAGCAGGCAGGAGACCAGGAAGATCACCCGCATCGTCGTCGCGGAGGTGCCGAAGCGCCGTGCCAGTGCGGCGCACACTCCGCCGATCATGCGGCCGTGGGTGGGGCGGGCGGGGCGGGACATGTGCGGCTCCTTCACCGTCGGTGTGCGTGAGGCCTCTGGTCCGAGTACCCCATCTGCACTCCACGCTACGGAGACGAAGGGGGTAAAGCGTCGCTCCACGGGGCGATCCCGACCCTGGGAATCGTCGGGGTCCGACCCTGAGCCGGCTCCTCCACGGCCAGGGGCGCGCGGGGTGGGTACGCGCCGGTGCGGCGGCGCAGCCAGGAGCGGCCGGCGGGCACCAGCGCGAGGTGCGCGAGGACGACGCCCGCGGTGTTCACGAACAGCGAGTCCACGTCGACGACCTGGCCGGGAACCCCGGTCTGCAGCAGTTCGATGCCCAGCGACAGCAGGGCGCCGGCCGCGGCGGTGCGCAGCAGGGACACCAGGGGCGAGACGACCAGCCGGCCGCTCGCCATCGGCAGCAGCACGCCCAGTGGGGCGAGCAGGGCCAGCTTCTCGCCGATGGGGCGGACCGCCTGCGGCCAGCCCAGGGCCAGGTCGGCCCGGATGCCGGCGAAGGGCCGCAGATTGGCGGGCATCACCCAGGGCACGTCCAGCGGCCGCAGCGTCAGCCAGGCGACGAACGCGAGATGCGCGACGAGGAGGACACCCCCTGTCACCCGGATACGGAACGCGGCGCTGCCGCCGATGGAGCCTTGACGCTGCACGCCCCCCTAGACGCCGCCTGCGGCGGGATCGGTTCCGGGAGGGGCCCCGGTACGGCGGTGAGGCATGCGCCACAGCGGGTCCGCGTCACTCCGCGGCGACCTCCTTGGAGGGCGGTGCCGTGCTGCCCGGGCGGGCCCGCACCTCGTCGGTGCACTCGTAGCGGCGCGGCCGCTCGGCCCCGGGGCCCGCCAGGACCACCGAGCCGTCGCCCTCGGCGGCCGTCGAGTCGGAGAAGGTGCAGACGATCTGCGCGAGGGCGTACGAGGTGAGGCTGTCCGGCGCCGTGCCCAGCCGCAGCGTGTCGTCCGGGTCGCCGGGCCGGGGCCCGCCCACCGTGATGCCGCCGCGTACGTCGGTGCTGTACCCGGCCTCCTTCTCGGCGGGCGAGGGCGGCTGCGCGAGCTGGTCCAGCAGGCCCTGTGCGACCAGGATGCGCCGCTCGGAGTCGGCCGTGCCGTCCGGTACCCGCACGGTCCGGTCGACGGTGACGAGCTGGGAGCCGCACAACAGGAACACCTGCACCGGCAGGCCCCGGGCGGCCTGCGCCGACCCGTCCGGCTCGGCGAGCGAACACTGCACCCGCGAGGGCGCGGGCCCGTAGTTCGTCGGCACTTCGGTGGCCCGGATCCCGCACCCGGCCAGCAGCACGGCGAGTACCGGGAGACCGGCCAGCCGGGACACGCGCGCCGGGCGCCGCCACCGCCGGTCCCGAGTCCTCCGCGCCGCCGGGGCCGTGAGGGCCCTCCCGGGCGCCACCGGGCCCGCACCGCGTGCCCCTGCCGCGGCCCGTGGACGTCGTACGGTCATCGGGCGTCCCCCTTCGCGTCCTCATCCGTGTCGTGGCCCGCGTCGTCCCCCGGCTCCTCGCCGTCCCCGGCGGGCCGCTCCCCGGGTTCGGAGGAGTCGCGCGGGAGGCGCAGGGTGAACACGGCGCCCGAGTCGGGGGAGTTGGCCGCGGTGATCTCGCCGCCGTGGATATGGGCGTTCTCCAGGGCGATGGACAGGCCCAGGCCGCTGCCCTCGGAGCGCGGCCGGGAGGCGCTGGCCTTGTAGAAGCGGTCGAAGACGTGCGGCAGGACGTCCTCGGGGATGCCGGGTCCGTGGTCCTGCACCTGGATGACGAGGGAGTCGTCCTCCTCGCGGACGGACACCCGCACCGGGGAGCCGCCGTGCTTGAGCGCGTTGCCGATGAGGTTCGCCAGGATGACGTCCAGCCGGCGCGGGTCCAGCCGGGCGTGGATGCCGCGCTCGGCGTCCAGCTCGACCGCGTCCAGCCAGGCGCGGGCGTCGACGCAGGCGGTGATCTGGTCGGCGATGTCGACGTCGTCCAGCACGAGCCGGGCGGTGCCCGCGTCGAAGCGGGTGACCTCCATCAGGTTCTCGACCAGGTCGTTCAGCCGCCGGGTCTCGCTGACGACGAGCCGTACGGCCGGCTCGATCATCGGGTCCATGCTGCCGGTCTCCGCCTCCAGCTCCTCCTCCAGCACCTCCGTGACGGCGGTGATGGCGGTCAGCGGCGTCCGCAGCTCATGGCTCATGTCCGCGACGAACCGCCGGGACGCCTCGTCCCGCGCGGCCATGTCGGCGACCCGTTTCTCCAGCGCCTCGGCCGCGTTGTTGAACGTCCGTGACAAATCGGCCAGTTCGTCGGTCCCGGACACCCGCAGCCGGGTGTCCAGCTTGCCCTCGCCGAGCCGCCGGGCGGCCGCCCCGAGCCGCTGCACCGGCTTCAGCACGGTCGTCGCCGCGGCCTGCGCGAGCAGCGCCGAGCCGATCAGCGCGAGACCCGTGGCGATCCCCAGCGACCAGGCCAGCGAGTTGAGGTCCTTGGCCTCCGGCTCCAGCGACTTGAGCATGTAGCCGGTCGGACCGCCGCCGATCACCCGCGTACCCGCCACGAGGTAGGGGGTGTCGTGGTCGACTATCCGCTGCCAGTACAGGTGGTACGGGTGCTTGTCGGACCCGTCGGCCTGCTGCCTCTTGTTCACCGCAGTGCGCAGCGACACCGGCACGTCCCGCAGCGAGAAGCCGCTCAGCCCGCCGGAGCTGCCGTAGACGGTCTTCCCGTCGGCGTTGCGGGCCACCAGCAGCACGCTGAAGCGCTGGTCGCTGCCCGCCATCTGGCCGGCCGTGTGCTGCAGTTCGTCCTGCGTCGGCTGCTCGGGCAGCGCGCTCGCCCGGTTCTGCATCTCCTGCTCGAAGTCCCGCAGCACGGCGTCCTGGGTGCGGGTGAGCACGGCCTCGCGGTTGAGCCAGTACGCGATGCCGGACGCGGACACGGCCGCCGTCAGGGCCACCAGGCCGAAGACGAGGACCAGCCTCAGCCGCAGGCTGGTGAAGCGCAGCCGCGACAGAACTCCCTTGCGTGCCGCGGTCCAGCCGCGGGTCCCCCCTGGGTGCTGCTGGGTCACTGAGGCGGATCCAGCCGGTAGCCGACACCCCGCACGGTACGGATCAGCGTCGGGGACGACGGCACGTCCTCGACCTTGGCGCGCAGCCGCTGGACACAGGCGTCCACCAGCCGCGAGTCGCCCAGGTAGTCGTGCTCCCACACCAGCCGCAGCAGCTGCTGCCGCGACAGCGCCTGCCCGGGCCGCCGGCTCAGCTCCAGCAGCAGCCGCAGCTCGGTCGGCGTGAGCTGGAGGTCCTCGCCGTTCTTGGTCACGGTCATCGCCGAGCGGTCGATGACGAGGCTGCCGAACGTCGCCGCGTCGTTGGACTCCCGCTCGCCGCGCCGCAGCACGGCCCGGATCCGGGCGTCCAGCACCCGCCCCTGCACCGGTTTCACCACGTAGTCGTCGGCCCCGGACTCCAGCCCGACCACCACGTCGATGTCGTCGCTGCGCGCGGTCAGCAGGATGATCGGCAGTTGGTCCGTGCGCCGGATGCGCCGGCACACCTCGAACCCGTCGATGCCGGGCAGCATCACGTCCAGCACGATCAGATCCGGCCGCTGCTCGCGCAGCAGCTTCAGACCGTCCTCACCGCTGGCAGCGGTCGCCACGCGGTGGCCCTGGCGCGTCAGTGAGAGCTCCAGGGCCGTCCGGATGGCGTCGTCGTCCTCGATCAGCAACAGGGAAGGCACGGGCTCATTCTGGCCCATGGAGGGCTCGGGGTTCGACCGGTGGGCCCGAGAGGATCCCGCCGGTACCGGTGAACCCTGTGGACGAGGTGTGTCGGTCCTGTGGCCGACCCCTGTGACAGGTCTGTGACAGTCGGCGGACACGGCCATGAAAGTGCGACGGCAAGCTTTTCGGCACAGGCAAGGAAGCCCGCCCGACCGGCGGGCCGCACACCGGAAGTCCACGACGGGGGGCGCGAGATGAACACGCTGCACGGCACCAGCTCCAGCGCAGTGATCACGCGTCTGCACGACGTGCACCGGGGTTCCGAGAAGTCCGGTGCTGTGAGCGGGCGGGGGTGCGCTCGCGGCGCCGGGCGTCAGCACACCGGGTTCATGACGGTGGTTGACGCACGCACGGGGGAGAGCAAGGGGACGGGGGCGGTTCACGGGGGAGCCGCGTACGGGGAGGACTCGGGGGAGCGTCGTTCACTGACGGAGGCGGAGTTCACCGCCTACGTCCAGGAGCGCCGCGCCTCCCTGTACGCCACCGCCTACCACCTCACCGGTGACCGCTTCGAGGCCGAGGACCTGCTGCAGAGCGCGCTGTTCTCGACCTACCGGGCGTGGGACCGGATCAGCGACAAGGCCGCGGTCGGCGGATACCTCCGCCGCACCATGACCAACCTGCACATCAGCGCCTGGCGGCGCCGCAAGCTCAACGAGTACCCGACCGAGGAACTGCCGGAGACGCCCGGCGACACGGACGCGATGCGCGGCACCGAGCTGCGCGCGGTCCTGTGGCAGGCGCTGGCCCGGCTGCCCGAACTCCAGCGCACCATGCTGGTCCTGCGCTACTACGAGGGCCGCACGGACCCGGAGATCGCGGAGATCCTCGACATCAGTGTCGGCACGGTGAAGTCCAGCATCTGGCGGTCGCTGCGCCGGCTGCGGGAGGACGAGGTCCTCAGCTTCGGCCGTGACGAGGAGGACGCCTTCGGCGAGCTCGTCGCCTGAAGGTACGGGGGGGAGCACCACAAGAGGGGGCCCACGGGGGATCTGTGGAGACGCTGGGGGGCGTCTCCCCAGGAGAGTGGGGACACGGGGGAACACGGGGGAAACGGAGAGCGGGACTGGAGGGCCGGGGGGTCCGTCCAGTCCCGCTTCTTCGCGTGCGCCGCGGGTCCCCGCCTGCCCGCCGGCGGCTCGGTCCCACCGGAGGACCCGGTCCGTGCCGGCACCCGACGGGCGGCGACGGAGTCCCGCGGCGAACGACGCGTGGTCCTCGCCGCCGGAGCCGCCGCCCGGTGCGACCGCGCACTCCCACTCCGCGGGGGCGCGTGTGTGACGAAGGGCCACCGGCCCGGGGCCGGGTGGCGCTGACGGGCGCGCCGCCGGACGTCGAGGCCCGCCCGGGGCGCACACCGGAGGCCGGCGAGGGCGCCCCCGCGCGGGGTGCGGATCCGTCGCACGTCCTCGGCCGAGCGCCCGGTCGGGCCGCGAGCGCGGCCACGAGGCACGGCCCGGGGCCTCAGGCCGCCGTGCGCATCCCCTCGCAGCGGCCCGCTGCCGCCAGCCGCTCCAGCGCCTCGTCGCGGTCGCAGGCGTACGCGCCCAGGGCGGTCTGGCGGGCGACGATGGTGCGTTCCTGGCGCATCAGGCGCCAGCCGCGGCGCAGCAGGAACGGCACCGACTTGCGGCCCTCCCGCAGATCCCGCAGGAAGCGGCGGCGGAACGTCTTCACGGGCCCGCGGCTCAGGCACAGCGCGTCGGCGAGGACGCCGAGCTCCCGGCAGCGCGTGACGATCTCGGCGGCGAAGATGCCCTCCGCGATGAACAGCGGGGTCCGCCCGATGTCGACCGTCTCCGCGCCGGTGCGTGCGCTGAGCCCGAGGTCGTAGACGGGAACGTCCGTACGGCCCGTGCGGCACAGTTCGGTGATCGCGGCGACGGCCGTGTCCGCGTCCCAGGAGTCCGGGTGGTCCCAGTCGATGTCGGAGCTCCCCGCCACCAGGGGCAGTGTCGGGTCGTCGCCCTCCTTGTAGAAGTCGTCGAGGCGCAGCACCGGGAGGCCGGAGCGGGCCGCGAGGAGGGACTTGCCGGAGCCGGAGGGGCCGCAGAGCAGCACGACTCGCGCGGGTATGGACGCAGGGGAACTCACGGGACACCAGTGTGGGGCATCCGCCGGGGGCCGTACGACCCCGCGGGTCGGCTTTGATGCGGGCGTCACACCTCAACTACCCTTCGCGTTGATTCGGTTACCGAGTGCATCAGAAGGTGGCAGCGATGGCCCGACACGACTCCCCCAAGAAGCCGACCGCCCGGCGTGCTCTGGCCGTCCTCGCCACCGCGGGAGCGGCGCTGGGCGCGGGCACGGCGACCGCCGCGGCGGACACCACGTCCCTCCTCGGCGTGGTCAACACGCGACCCACCGACCTCGGCAGGATCGACCCCCAGTCCGGCCTGCAGGCCACGACCGGCACGCTCGGCTACGTCACCGGCCCGGTCGCCGGCCTCAAGCCCAACCCGCTCGCCGGCACGGGAGTCGACCCGCTCGACAACGGCGTCGGCACCCAGCTCGCCGACTTCAAGCCGATGACGTCCCAGGCGCTGACGGGGCCGGTGGCGCAGGCCCGGTCGATCGCGGGCATCCCGGTGGTGGGACAGGCGGCGGGGCTGCTCTCGCAGCAGCGGTAGCCGCGCACACGGCGAAGCCCCGGCCCTCCCGGACGGAGGAGAGCCGGGGCTTCAGTCGTGGGGCGCCTAGTAGGAGGAACCCGACGCGCCCAGCGACCCCGTGGGGTGCCAGACCGTCTTGGTCTCCAGGAACGCCGTCATGCGGTCGGTGCCGGGCGTCTGCGCGTAATCCACAGGCTGTGGACGCAGGACGCGCTTGAGGTTGTCGGCCGCGGCGATCTCCAGCTCCTTGGCGAGGACCTCGTCGGCGCCCGCGAGGTCGATCGCGTTGACGTCCTGGTGGGCGGCGAGCGGGGTGGCGATCTCCGCCGTGCGGCCCGACAGCACGTTGACCACGCCGCCGGGGACGTCCGAGGTGGCCAGCACCTCGGCCAGGGACAGCGCGGGCAGCGGGGCCTTCTCGCTGGCCACCACGACCGCCGTGTTGCCGGTGGCGATCACCGGGGCGAGCACCGACACCAGGCCCAGGAAGGACGACTCCTGGGGTGCCAGGACCGCCACCACGCCGGTCGGCTCGGGGGAGGACAGGTTGAAGAACGGGCCCGCGACCGGGTTGCCGCCGCCGACCACCTGGGCGATCTTGTCGGTCCAGCCCGCGTACCAGACCCAGCGGTCGATCGTGGCGTCCACGACCACGGCCGCCTTGGACTTCGACAGGCCCTCCGCGTCGGCCACCTCACGGGTGAACTGGTCCCGGCGGCCCTCCAGCATCTCGGCGACGCGGTAGAGCACCTGGCCGCGGTTGTACGCCGTCGCCCCGGACCAGCCGCCGAACGCCTTGCGGGCCGCGACGACCGCGTCCCTGGCGTCCTTGCGGGAGGCCAGGGGCGCGTTGGCCAGCCACTTGCCCTTCGAGTCGGTCACCTCGTACACCCGGCCGCTCTCGGAACGCGGGAACTTCCCGCCGACGTACAGCTTGTAGGTCTTGAACACACTGAGACGGTCAACTGCATTCATCTAACGCTCGCCCTCCGGGCTCGACGGGGCGAGGTACGCCTCCAGGCCGTGGCGGCCGCCCTCGCGGCCGAAGCCCGACTCCTTGTAACCGCCGAACGGCGAGGTCGGGTCGAACTTGTTGAACGTGTTGGACCAGACGACGCCCGCCCGGAGCTTGTTCGCGACCGCGAGGATGCGCGAGCCCTTCTCCGTCCAGATGCCGGCGGACAGGCCGTACGGCGTGTTGTTGGCCTTGGCGACCGCCTCGTCCGGGGTGCGGAACGTCAGCACCGACAGGACGGGGCCGAAGATCTCGTCCCGGGCGACCGTGTGCGCCTGGGTGACGTTCGTGAACAGCGTCGGGGCGAACCAGTAGCCGCTCTCCGGCAGTTCGCACGCCGGGGACCAGCGCTCGGCGCCCTCCGCCTCGCCCTGCTCGACGAGCGAGGTGATGCGGGTGAGCTGCTCCGCCGAGTTGATCGCGCCGATGTCGGTGTTCTTGTCCAGCGGGTCGCCCAGGCGCAGCGTGGACAGCCGCCGCTTGAGCGAGTCGAGCAGCTCGTCGTGGATCGACTCCTGGACCAGCAGACGGCTGCCGGCGCAGCAGACCTGGCCCTGGTTGAAGAAGATGCCGTTGACGATGCCCTCGACGGCCTGGTCGATCGGAGCGTCGTCGAAGACGATGTTCGCGCCCTTGCCGCCCAGCTCCAGGGTGACCTTCTTCCTGGTCCCGGCGACCGTGCGGGCGATCTCCTTGCCGACGGCCGTGGAACCGGTGAAGGCCACCTTGTTCACGTCGGGGTGGGCCACCAGCGCCGCGCCCGCGTCGCCGTAGCCGGGGAGGATGTTGACGACGCCCCTGGGCAGGCCCGCCTGGCGGCAGATGTCCGCGAAGAACAGGGCGGACAGCGGGGTCGTCTCGGCCGGCTTCAGCACGACCGTGTTGCCCGTCGCGAGCGCCGGGGCGATCTTCCACGCCAGCATCAGCAGCGGGAAGTTCCAGGGGATGACCTGGCCCGCGACACCGAGCGGGCGCGGGTTCGGGCCGAAGCCCGCGTGGTCGAGCTTGTCGGCCCAGCCCGCGTAGTAGAAGAAGTGCGCCGCGACCAGGGGCAGGTCCGCGTCGCGGGTCTCCTTGATCGGCTTGCCGTTGTCGAGGGTCTCGAGGACGGCGAGCTCGCGGGATCGCTCCTGGATGATCCGCGCGATGCGGAACAGGTACTTGGCGCGCTCCGAGCCGGGCAGCGCCGACCACGACCCGAACGCCCTGCGCGCGGCCTTCACCGCGCGGTCGACGTCCTCGGAACCGGCCTGCGCGATCTCGGACAGGACCTCCTCGGAGGACGGCGAGACGGTCTTGAAGACCTTGCCGTCCGCCGCCTCGACGAACTCGCCGTCGATGAACAGGCCGTAGGAGGGCGCGATGTCGACGATCGCGCGCGACTCGGGGGCCGGGGCGTATGCGAATACGGATGACACGTTGTCCATGCTCATGGGGTCTCAGTCCACCGTCACGTAGTCGGGACCGGAGTAGCGGCCGGTGGCCAGCTTCTGGCGCTGCATCAGCAGGTCGTTGAGGAGCGAGGAGGCGCCGAAGCGGAACCAGTGGTTGTCCAGCCAGTCCTCGCCCGCCGTCTCGTTGACCAGCACGAGGAACTTGATGGCGTCCTTGGAGGTGCGGATGCCGCCGGCCGGCTTCACACCGACCTGGATGCCGGTCTGGGCGCGGAAGTCGCGCACCGCCTCCAGCATCAGCAGCGTGTTCGCCGGGGTCGCGTTGACCGCGACCTTTCCGGTGGAGGTCTTGATGAAGTCCGCCCCCGCCAGCATCCCGAGCCAGCTCGCGCGGCGGATGTTGTCGTACGTCGAGAGCTCGCCCGTCTCGAAGATGACCTTCAGGCGCGCCGAGCTGCCGCAGGCCTCCTTCACGGCGGTGATCTCGTCGTACACCTTCAAGTATCGCCCCGCGAGGAACGCCCCGCGGTCGATGACCATGTCGATCTCGTCGGCGCCGGCGGCGACGGCCTCGCGGACGTCGGTCAGCTTCACGTCGAGCGAGGCGCGGCCGGCCGGGAACGCCGTGGCCACCGAGGCGACCTTCACGCCGGAGCCGGCGACGGCCTCCTTGGCCACGCCCACCATGTCGGGGTAGACGCAGACCGCGGCCGTCGAGGGCGTCGTACGGTCGGTCGGGTCGGGCCTGACCGCCTTCGCGCCGAGCGCCCGGACCTTGCCCGGGGTGTCCGCGCCTTCCAGCGTCGTCAGGTCGACCATCGAGATGGCGAGGTCGATCGCGTACGCCTTCGCGGTCGTCTTGATCGAACGCGTCCCGAGGGAGGCCGCACGTCCTTCGAGTCCGACCGCGTCGACGCCCGGGAGCCCGTGGAGGAAGCGGCGCAGCGCGCTGTCGGACGCGGTGACGTCCTTGAGGGGGTGAGCTGCGGTGAGTGCAGAACTGGGCATGGTCACCAGACGAGCATATCTACGCGCGTAGCGGCTGTACAGCCCTCCGACTCTCCTCGGGCGGATGACGGAGCGCGGAACCGGTCCGGCAGAATCGAGACATGACGAGCCCCGAACCCCAGTCACCAGCGCCGCAGCCTACGGAATCCGAGTCCGGCGACCGGGTGCACCGGTCGGTTCCGGCCATCGCCGGTGGCGCGATGCTGCTCGCCATCGCCGCGTGGATCGGCATCGACGCGGTGATCAACGGCGAGGGCCGCACGCCCTGGCTGGCCCTCGCCGTGCTGCTCCTCGTCGTACCGCTGGTGGTCGCCTTCACGCTGCGGCCCGCCGTGTTCGTGGGCCACGACCGGCTGCGGATCCGCAATCCCTGGCGGATCGTCGTGGTGCCCTGGGGGCAGGTCGCCTCGCTGAGGTCCGCCTACTCGAACGAGGTCCTCACCGGGTCCGGCGCGAAGTACCAGCTGTGGGCCGTCCCCGTCTCGCTGCGTGCCCGCAAGAAGGCCGCCCGGCGCGAGATGCGGGCGACGGCGCAGGCACGGCGGCAGATGGGGCAGGACGGGGGCCGCGGCGGCGTGACCGGAACGCGGTCGGGGCTCGGTGGCGGCTTCGAGGCCGGGCCCGTGTCCGACGGGCCGGTGCGGGCCGAGACCGACCGGATCATGGACGACCTGCGCGCGCTGCACGAGGACCGGCGCGAGGCGGCGTCGGCGCAGGGTGAGGTGACCGTGCGCTGGGCCTGGGAGATCCTGGGCCCGGCGGCCGCGGGGGCGGTGCTGGTGCTGGTCCTGGTGGCGCTGGGCTGAGGGTCCCCGGGGGCGGGTGGCCTGGAGCAGCCGCGGGTGGCCTGGGGTGGCCTGGGCTGGTCCCGGGGGCCCGGTCCTGGCGTCTGTTCCGGTGGCTGTGCGATGACGGTTCGGCGGGCTGGGTGGCCGCCGGGGTGTTGGTTCCGGTGGCGGTGGGCCGAGGGCTCCGGTGGGGCGGACGGCTGCCGGGCGGGGGGTTCGGCGGGCCCGGTGGTCGCCGGGCGGAGGGCTCCGGCGGGCGGGTGGTCGCCGGTACCGACGGTTCCCGTGGGGCGGTGGTCGCCGGTGCGGAGGGTTCCGGCGGGCCGGGTGGGCGGAAAAGCGGTGGAGCGGGCGGGGCTGCGGGCCTACGTTGCGGGGATGAGCACTCGTACCTTCCGCGTCACCGTGCGCGGGGTCTTCGACGGGCTGAGCGACGAGCAGCGGGCCGCGCTGCTGGAGCGCGCCGCCGAGCACGACATGCTGCGCGCGGCCTTCACCCCCGAGGGACACCTGGCCTACGACGTGGCGGCCCGCCCCGCCTTCACGTTCCGGTTCCTGGACTCCGGGGAGGCCGAGGAGGACATCCTGGAGGCGACGGAGCGGGCCGAGAACGCCGCGCGGGCCTGGCTGGAGCAGCGCGGATACGGCTACAAGAACCTCAGGTCGTCGGCCGAGGACCTCTCCCTGGCGCCTCTGGGCAAGCGGCAGCGGCGTGAGGCCGCGAAGCGGGGCTGCTGACCGGGGCCGGGGGCGCCCGGGGGGCGACCGGGCGCCCCTCGGGTCAGATGCCCGCGGCCGCCGACAGGTCGCGCTTGATCGACTGCAGTACGTCCGTCGCCTTCGCGCGGGCCTCGGGGAGGCCGGCGTGCGAGGCGACCGGGACGACGACCTCCAGGTAGCACTTCAGCTTCGGCTCCGTGCCGCTCGGGCGGACGATGACCCGGGCGCCTTCGAGGGTGTAGCGCAGGCCGTCCGTGGGCGGGAGGGTGTCCGAGCCCTGGGTGAGGTCGTCGGTGCGGGTGATCGGCAGACCGGCGAGCTCGGTCGGGGGCTGCTCGCGCAGGCGGGTCATGGCCGCCGCGATGAGGGAGAGGTCCTCCACGCGGACCGACAGCTGGTCCGTCGCGTGCAGGCCGTGTTCCACCGCCAGGTCGTCCAGCAGGTCGAGGAGGGTGCGGCCCTCCTCCTTCAGCTGCGAGGCCAGTTCCGCGACCAGGAGCGCCGCCGTGATGCCGTCCTTGTCACGGACGCCGTCGGGGTCCACGCAGTAGCCGAGGGCCTCCTCGTAGCCGTAGCGCAGGCCCTCCGCGCGGGCGATCCACTTGAAGCCGGTCAGCGTCTCGACGTGGCGCAGGCCCGCCTTCTCGGCGATACGGCCGAGCAGGGACGACGAGACGATCGACTCCGCGAACGTGCCGGTCGCGCCGCGCCGGACCAGGTGGGCGGCGAGGAGCGCGCCGACCTCGTCACCGCGCAGCATGCGCCAGTCGGTGCCGTCCTGTACGGCGACGGCGCAGCGGTCCGCGTCCGGGTCGTTGGCGATGATCAGGTCCGGGGAGGTCTCGCGGGCCTTGGCGAACGCCAGGTCCATCGCGCCGGGCTCCTCCGGGTTGGGGAACGCGACGGTCGGGAAGTCCGGGTCGGGGTCGGCCTGCTCGGCGACGAGGACCGGTTCCGGGAAACCGGCGCGGGCGAAGGCGGCCAGCAGGACGTCCTTGCCGACGCCGTGCATCGCCGTGTACACCGTGCGGGCGGTGCGCGGGGAGCCCTCGGCGAGGACGGCGTCCGTGCGGGCGAGGTAGGCGTCGAGGACGCTGTCGTCGAGGGTGTCCCAGCCTTCGGTGGGGCGGCGGACGGTGGTGAGGGACGGGACGGCGGCGATCTCCGCGGCGATGTCGATGTCCGCCGGGGGGACGATCTGGGAGCCGTCGCCGAGGTACACCTTGTAGCCGTTGTCGCGCGGCGGGTTGTGGCTGGCGGTGACCTCCACACCGGCGACCGCGCCGAGGTGCCTTATCGCGAAGGCGAGGACGGGCGTGGGCAGCGGGCGGGGGAGGATCGCCGCGCGCAGGCCGGCGCCGGTCATGACTGCGGCGGTGTCGAGGGCGAAGTCGCGCGACTTGTACCGGGCGTCGTAGCCGATGACGACGAGGCCGGCCGTGTCGTCCCCGTGCGGGGTCCCCTGCTTCTTGAGGTACGCGGCGAGGCCGGCGGCGGCGCGGATGACGACCGTGCGGTTCATGCGCAGGGGGCCGGCGCCGAGTTCGCCGCGGAGGCCGGCGGTGCCGAACTGGAGCGTGCCGCTGAAGCGGGCGGCGAGTTCGGCGTGGTCCCCGGCCTCGATGAGGCGGGCGAGCTCGGTGCGGGTGTCCGGGTCGGGGTCCTCGGTGAGCCACGCCTGGGCCTGTGCGATGAGTTCGTCGTGCACGGTGTGGTCAGCCTCTCCGGTTGTCGTGGGTGCGGGTGCGGGTGCGGTGCGGCGCGAGTGCGGATGCCCGCGGCGGCCTGTGCGGGGGTGGTGGGGTGCGCGTGGCGCGTGACGCCGGGTGGGGGGTCGGGGCCGCGCCGGGGGGTGTCCGTTCTCGGAACGGCGCGATCGACGTGCGTGCCGACTCACTCCCCGTTGACGCGCCAACCGCTGCGGGCGGACACCCCCCGACACGGCCCCTTCCGGCGTCCGGCGGGTGAGGGCGCGTCCGGCCCCGGCTGCGGGCAGGCGTGCCGCTGGGGCGCACCCCCGCCGCGCCGTGTGTCTTACAGGCGGCCCAGGACCTGGGCGAGCAGGGAGCCCATGCGGGTGGCGGAGTCGCGGCCC
>NZ_JAPSKN010000134.1 GCF_031181705.1 Streptomyces sp. | reverse complement strand
GGGCGTGCCGCGTGCCTCGCTGCGGGAGGCGGCAGCCTGGAAGTGCCGTTGCAAACCTTCGAGACACCGAGGCCCCGCGCGGAGCTGGAGCGGCAAGCCGTCGAGGCCGGGCTGAGCGTCATGGCGTCCGTCGGCCGGCACACCAGCACGCTGGTCACCGACGGCGCCTCGTCCGGCTCCGGCAAGGCACGGCGCGCCCTGGCCGCTGGCGTGCCGGTGCTCGACGAGTCCCCGTTCGTCACGCTGCCGGCGGACGTCAGGCCGGGGACACCGCAGGAGCGCACACGCAGCTCGGCCGCCGCGATCCCCTCGCCCGCGACACCCGCCGTCACGCACACGAACCCCGCGCGATGCGGCCCTGTGCACGCGGTCGCCGCCCCGCCAGGCCCGGCGGAGCCGGCACCGGCCGCGCCACCGCACCGGCACGCCCGGCCACGGAGGACCGTCCCCTGTCCGGCCGGCACGTCCTGGTGCCGAGTGGTACCCGCCGCGAAGCCGTCGCGCCCGCGCCAGGATCGTCGAACCCGGCAGGGCGGCGGCGATCAACCCCTCCCCCAGCGTCACCGACGTCGTGCTCCTGGACGGCGGCGAGCGGGACCGCCGGATGAGGCGGATCAACGCCCGCGCGTTTCCCACGCACGGCGCCGGGCTCCACCGCCGGGGGCCGCCGTGGCGCCTGCGCACCGTGGGACAGGAGTACGACCAGGGGCTGGAGGCCCTCGCCCGGAGCTACGGTGCGGAGGTCGCCGGCTGAACCACTTTGACCGCGAACAGACAGGCACCGCAGCTCAGTTGCCTGCGGGCCGGGATGATCACGGCGAGGTCTCGAAAGGTGAGGGGGCCTCGCCGGGCGGGTTAGCATCGGGCAACACGCAGGACAACAGGACGTCTACGGCAAGCGACCCGAAGGGGCCCGGAAACCCGATGCCGGTCAAGGTCAGCGTCATCGTCCCCGTCTACAACCCGGGGATCTACATCGAGGACTGCATCTCCTCGCTGCAGCGGCAGTCGCTGCCTCCCGACGAGTTCGAGGTGATCTTCGTCGACGACGGCTCGACCGACCAGACCCCGGCCCGGCTCGACGCGCTCGCCGCCGAGGACCCCCGGATGAAGGTCATCCACCAGGAGAACTCCGGCTGGTCGGGCAAGCCCCGCAACGTCGGCATCGAGGCCTCCCGTGGCGAGTTCGTGATGTTCGTCGACAACGACGACTACCTGGGCGACGAGGCCCTGGAGCGGATGTACGACTACGGCGTCGCCAACGGCGCCGACGTGATCGTGGGCAAGATGGCCGGCAAGGGGCGCGGGGTGCCGGTGGAGCTGTTCCGCCGCAACCACCCGCGCGCCACCGTCGAGAACGCCCCGCTCATCGACAGCCTCACCCCGCACAAGATGATCCGGCGGGCCTTCCTCGACCGCATCGGCCTGCGCTTCCCCGAGGGCAGGCGGCGCCTGGAGGACCACGTCTTCATCGCGGAGGCGTATCTGCGCGCGGAGAACGTCTCCGTGCTCAGCGACTACGTCTGCTACTACCACCTGCGGCGCGACGACGGCTCCAACGCCGGCTTCGAACGCTTCGACCCCGTCGGCTACTTCAAGAACCTGCGCGAGGCCCTCGACGTCGTCGAGCGGTACACCGAGCCGGGTCCGGTGCGCGACCGGCTGTTCCGCCGCTGGCTGCGCGTGGAGATGGTGGAGCGGCTGCGGGCCCGGCGGTTCCTGAAGCTGCCGGACGACTACCGCAGGGAGCTGTTCGCCGAGATCCACCAGGTCGTGGTCGAGCGGTTCGGGCCCGGGGTGGCGGCCGGGCTGCAGCCGACGCAGCAGGTCGTCGCCGCGCTGACGGCCGCCGACCGGTACGACGACGTGGTGGCGTTCGCCGAGTGGGAGGCGGGCGTCGCGCCCAAGGCGGCGCCCGGGGACATCGAGTGGCGGGACGGCTCCCTCCGGATCGGCTTCACGGCCGAGTACCGGTCCGCGGGCGAACCGATGGCGTTCCCCGCCGACGCCGAGGCGGCGCCGCTGGCCGACGTGCCGAAGGACGTGACCGAGGCGGTGCGCTGGGTGGCCTCGGAGACCGCCGCGCGCTTCGGGCAGGCCACGGCCGATCTGCTGCTGCGGGAGCGTTCCAGCGCCGCGCAGTACTTCCAGCCGGTCGAGTTCACCCGCGAGGCCGTGCCCGCCGGGGACGGCGAGCAGGTGCGGCTGGTGCTGCGGGGGACCGCCACCGTCGACCCCGCCGCCCTGCCGGCCGGCGGCGTCTGGGACGCGCTGGTCCGGGTCAAGCTGGGCGGCTGGACCAAGGAGTGCCGGCTGGGTCCCGCGCCCCGCGAGGACCGGCCGGCGCCGGGCGTGGGCGTCGTCGGCGGCCGCACGGCCCTGCCGTACTGGACGCAGCCGCACGGCAACCTCTCCCTGGAGTTCGGCACCCGCGGCAAGCGGCTGGGGCTGGGCCGAGTGCGGCTGTCGGACGTCACCGTCTCCGGCCGTCGCTTCCAGGTGCCTCTTCCGCTGCACGTCCCGGTGGCGACGGAGGTGCGGCTGCGGCTCGTCTCCCGCAGCCGGTTCTTCGACGCGGCCGGCCTCCTCTCCCCCGCCCCGGACGGCGCGGGCTCGGTGCTGGAGGCGGACCTGTCCGTCGAGGACCTCTCGAACGGGGTCTGGCGCGTCGCGCTGTGCCCCACCCCGGGGGGCGAGCAGGCGCGCTTCACCGGCCTGCCGTTCGCGCTGCGCGCCTCCGACGGGCGGCTGCAGGTCGTGGAGGTGCCGCGGCCCGGAGTAGCGCTGCGGCTGGCGCGGCGGGCACGGCGTGTGCTCGGCAGGGCACGGCGCACGGTGTCGTCCCGTATCAGGACCGGAGGAAAGTGACGGAATGCGACCACTGGGCATAGCAGGCGCCTGGGTTCTGGAGCCCAAGGTCTTCCCGGACGACCGGGGCAACTTCCACGAGTGGTTCCGGAGCGAGGAGTTCCGCGAGGCGACGGGCCGTGACCTGTTCCTCGCCCAGGCCAACTGCTCGGTCTCCCGGCGGGGCGTGCTGCGGGGCGTGCACTTCGCCGATGTGCCGCCCAGCCAGGCCAAGTACGTCACGTGTGTGCGCGGCGCCGTCCTGGACGTGGTGATCGACATCCGCGTGGGCTCCCCGACCTACCGGCAGTGGGAGGCCGTACGGCTGGACGACGACACCCGGGCGGCGGTCTTCCTCGCCGAGGGCCTGGGCCACGCCTTCATGGCGCTGACCGACGACGCGACGGTGGTGTACCTGTGCTCGGCGGGGTACGCCCCGGAGCGCGAGCACGGCATCCACCCGCTCGACCCGGCGCTCGGCATCGAGTGGCCCGAGGGCATCACGCCGGTGCTGTCCCCCAAGGACGAGCAGGCTCCGACACTGGCCGAGGCGGAACGGCAGGGGCTGCTGCCGTCGTACGAGGCGTGCCTCGCGTACTACGAGGAGCTGCGCGGCGGACGGCGATCCGACTGACCCCGCGCCGCCACGGACGACGCCGGCCGCCCCGAGGGCGGCCGGCTTCGGTCTCTCAGCGGCTGACGCCGACCTGCTCCAGGGCCTTGCGCAGCGGCTCCCAGCCCACGGAGCGCGGCAGGCCGCGGTTGCGGGCCTGCACCAGCGGGCGCCAGAAACCGGCTTCGAGGAGCGCCTCGGGGCGTACGGCGCCGGCCCGCTCCAGGATCGCCTCGGGCACCTTCTGCGGGTCCGCAACCTTGTACTCGGCCATGATCTCGTCGTACTTGTCGTGCAGGACCCGGTTCTTCGGGTCGGCGCCGAAGACGACCAGCTGGCCGGTGGGCGCGGTGTCCACCTGGATGGTGACCAGGTCGGGGCGGTAGCGGGCCAGCACCTCGGTGATCTTGAAGACGTCACCGGTCCAGGCGTTGGTGTGCCGGTCGCGGGCCGCCTCGTCGATGCTGCGCGGCAGCATGTCGTCGAGGACGATCACACTGCCCCAGTCCGAGTACTTCTCGACGTTCATGAAGTCGCGCAGCGCGAACTCGAACAGGTGCATGCCGTCGATGAAGGAGAGGTCGAGCGTGGTGCGGCGCCAGTAGCCGATCGGGCTGCGTCCCCGGCGCAGGTTGCGCAGCGGGTGCCGGCCGCCCTTGAGGTGCTGCAGCGGGTTGTCGCGGGCGAAGAAGTCGTCACTGGTGGCCTTCACCAGGTGGACGTCGCACTTCAGCTCCGAGACCACCTTGAAGGCGGGGTCGATCGCGATGCTGGGGACGCGGGACAGCGTCAGGCTGCGCCCGTCGTTGACGCCGATCTCCAGGTAGTTGCGGTTGGCGCTGACCTTGTGCAGTTCCCGGAGGAACTCATGGCGTTTCACGAGGAAGACCTTCCTTGCGGATGCGGGGCAGTGCTTCATGCAGGGCGGAGCGCCACTCGCGCGGCAGCGGCAGGCCGATCTCCTGCCACCGGCGGTGTGCGAGGGCGCTGTAGGCCGGGCGGGGCGCGGGCCGCGGGAAGGCCGCGCTGCTGGTGGGGCGCACCCGGTCGGGGTCGGCGCCGATGAGGGCGAACACCTCGCGGGCCAACTCGTACCAGCTGGCCTCGCCGGAGTTCGTGGCGTGGAAGACGCCGGACGTGTCCGGGCCGAGCCGGGGGCCGAGGTCGGCGATCCGCTCGGCGACGTCCGCGCTCCAGGTGGGCTGGCCGCGCTGGTCGTCGACGACGTCGAGGGTGTCGCGGCGCGCTTCGAGATCGATCATGGTCCGTACGAAGTTGCCGCCGTGGGCGCCGTACAGCCACGCCGTGCGCACGATCGCGCTCGCCCCGGGCAGTTCCTCCCGTACGGCCCGCTCCCCCGCCAGCTTGGTGCGGCCGTAGGCGGTGCGCGGGCCCGTCGGGTGATCCTCCGGGTAGGGGGTGGTGCGGGACTCGCCGGAGAAGACGTAGTCCGTGGAGACGTGGATCAGCCGGGCGTCGTGGGCGGCGCAGGCCCGGGCGAGCAGGCGCGGGCCCTCGCCGTTGATCCGCAGGGCGCGGGCCTCGTCGGTCTCGGCGTCGTCGACGGCCGTGTAGGCGGCGCAGTTCACGACGAGGTCGGGGGCGTGTTCCCGGACGGCCGTGCCGACGGCCTCGGGGTTCGTGATGTCCAGGGCGGCGCGGTCGAGGGCCACGACCGTCTCACCGCGCCGGGTGAGCTCCTCGGTGACGTCGTGCCCGAGCATGCCGCCCGCGCCGGTGATCAGCCACTTCATGCCCGCTCCTGGGCGACGCGCCGCTTCAGGGGTTCCCACCAGGCGCGGTTGTCGCGGTACCAGGCGACGGTCTCGGCGAGGCCGGTGGTGAAGTCGTGGCGGGGACGGTAGCCGAGTTCGTCGCGGGCCTTGGACCAGTCGACGGAGTAGCGCAGGTCGTGGCCCTTGCGGTCCTCGACGTACTCGACCCGGTCCCAGTCAGCGCCGCAGGCCTTCAGGAGCAGGCCGGTGAGTTCCTTGTTGGTGAGTTCGGTGCCGCCGCCGATGTTGTAGACCTCGCCGGGCCGGCCCTTGGTGCGGACCAGGTCGACGCCCTGGCAGTGGTCGTCGACGTGCAGCCAGTCGCGGACGTTGCGGCCCTCGCCGTACAGCGGCACCTTCAGCCCGTCGAGGAGGTTGGTCACGAACAGCGGGATGACCTTCTCGGGGAACTGGTGCGGGCCGTAGTTGTTGGAGCACCGGGTGACGCGCACGTCCAGGCCGTGGGTGCGGTGGTAGGCCAGGGCGAGCAGGTCGGAGGAGGCCTTGGAGGCCGAGTACGGGGAGTTCGGCTGCAGCGGGTGGGTCTCCGGCCAGGAGCCGGTCTCGATGGAGCCGTAGACCTCGTCGGTGGAGACGTGCACGAACGGGCCCGTGCCGTGGCGCAGGGCGGCGTCGAGCAGGGTCTGGGTGCCGAGCACGTTGGTGCGGACGAAGTCGGCGGCGCCGGTGATGGAGCGGTCCACGTGGGACTCGGCGGCGAAGTGCACGACCTGGTCGGCGTCGGCCACCAGCTTGTCGACCAGTTCGGCGTCGCAGATGTCGCCCTGGACGAACTCCAGCCTGGGGTGGGTCAGTTCGAGGTTGTCGAGGGTGCCGGCGTAGGTGAGCTTGTCCAGCACGGTGATGCGCGGCGCGTCGGGCGCGTCCGAGGCGAGCAGGGCGCGCACGTAACGGGAGCCGATGAAGCCGGCGGCGCCGGTGACGAGGAGGTTCATGACGTGATCCGCACCTTGCTCATGAAGTGATCTGCACCTTGCTGTGGTCTCCGAGGACGAAACGGTGGGCGCTGGGGACGCTGGGTGCCGGCGTCACCTCGACGTGCCGGCCGATCAGCGAGGCCTCGATCCGGCCGACGCCCAGGATCGAGGAGTCCCGCAGCACGATGGAGAACTCCAGTTCGCTGTCGGTGATCCGGCAGTTCTCCGCGACGGAGGTGAAGGGGCCCACGTAGGAGTTGCTGACGAGGGTGCCCGAGCCTATGACGACGGGTCCGACGATGCGGGAGTTGACGATCCGGGCGCCCTCCTCCACGACGACCCGTCCGATGGTCTCCGAGGCCTCGTCCACGTCGCCGTCGATGCGGCGCTCCATGCCTTCGAGGACGGTGCGGTTCACCTCGAGCATGTCGCCGACGTTGCCGGTGTCCTTCCAGTAGCCCTTGATGACCGTGGAGCGCACGTCGGCGCGGGCGTCGATGAGGTGCTGGATGGCGTGGGTGATCTCCAGTTCGCCGCGCCAGGACGGTTCGATGGCGCGGACGGCCTCGTGGATGAGGGGCGTGAACATGTAGACGCCGACCAGGGCGAGGTCGCTCTTGGGCTCCTCGGGCTTCTCCTCCAGGCCGATCACCCGGCCGGACGGGTCGAGTTCGGCGACGCCGAAGGCGCGCGGGTCGGCCACGCGTGTGAGGAGGATCTGCGCGTCGGGCCGGTGGGTGCGGAACTCGTCGACGAGGCCGGTGATGCCGCCGACGATGAAGTTGTCGCCGAGGTACATCACGAAGTCGTCGTCGCCGAGGAAGTCCCGGGCGATCAGGACCGCGTGGGCCAGCCCGAGGGGCCGTTCCTGGGGGATGTAGGTGACGTTCAGGCCGAACTTCGACCCGTCCCCCACCGCTTCCTCGATCTCCGCGGCCGTGTCCCCGACGATCATGCCCACGTCGGTGATGCCGGCGTCGGCGATCGACTCCAACCCGTAGAACAGCACGGCCTTGTTGGCCACGGGCACCAGTTGCTTGGCCGACGTGTGAGTGATCGGCCTCAGCCGTGTTCCTGCACCGCCGGACAGCACGAGAGCCTTCATTCAGCTCACCTTAGTCGCCATCCGGCGGATGTGAACATCACTTCTTTCGGTTGTCGACGCGTGCGGTTCTCCGGCACGTCACCGAGCGGCTTCCCGCGGAGCGGTCAGTCCTCACCCCGGACGATGTTCCACTCCGGGCCGGAGTGCGCGCCCGCGGGAGCGGCCCGGTCCTCCACGGCGGGGAGGCAGGTGCGCGGCGCGGCCGCGCCGCGCAGGCGGCGCGCCTTCGACCAGCCGGTCTCGGGCCGGCGGAGGGTCATCCTGTCAGGGCTGTCCATGGGCGTCACGACTCATCATCTTCCTTCTGCGTCCGCGGGTGTTCGAGTCCCCAGGGAGGAACCGAACAAACACGGGCGCAGGGCGCCGGCACGCCCTCCCCCAACCCCCCGTGGCAATCCCGCCGTTCACCGGAACGTGCGACGGCCCCGCACACCGGGCGGGTGGGCGGGGCCCTCGGCCGGGTCGCCTCGGTCAGGTGTGGGGACGCGCGGCGCTGATGTCGCCGAGCGCCGACTCCGGGTCGCGTTCCATGGCCAGGTCGCCCAGGGAGACGATGCCGACGGGGTGCCCGTGGTCGACGACCGGGATCCGGCGCACGGAGTGCTCGCGCATCAGCTCCACGGCCTGCCCGAGGTCCTCGTCCGGGCCGACGGTGACCAGTTCGTCGCTGCAGGCGCCGGCCACGGTGGTCTGCTCGGGGTCGCCGCCCCGGCTGAGGCACCGCACCACCAGGTCCCGGTCGGTGACCACCCCGCGCAGATCGTCGCCGTCCGTCACCAGGACGACCCCGAGGTCCTCGTCGCGCATGAGGCGTGCCACCTCGGCGACGGAGGTCTGCGGCTCGACGGTGACCGGGTCGGCGGTCATGATGTCGCGGACATGCTGAGCCATGACGTTCCTCTTCTTTCACCTCGTGCGGTTCTCTCCGTCCTGCGTGTCCGGGTACCCGGGCCGCGCGGCATCACCAGCCGCGTCCGGCCTCCAGCAGGCGGTCGCGGACGAGGGTGACGTGCGGGTTGCCGGAGGTGCCGGGTCGCTGGACGAGGTAGCCGGTGTTGATCGGAGCGTCCTCGGGGGCGGCGAGGGGGACGAGGGCCCCGGAGGCCAGTTCACCGGCGCACAGGTAGCGGGGCAGGACGCTGAAGCCGGCGCCGGCCGTGACCAGCGCCAGGACGGCCCTGAGGTCCGGCACCGAGACGGCCGCGCGGCAGTTCAGGCGCCGGCCGAAGACGTGCCGCCAGTAGCGGCGCACGATGGGCAGGTCCTCGGCGTACGTGATCAGCGGCACGCCGTGCAGTGCGGCGGGCCCCTCGGCGGCCAGCCGCTCGGTGATCCGGACGGCCCAGGCGGGGGCGGCGACCAGGACGAACTCCTCGTCCGTGAGCGGCACGGCCGACAGGGTGCGGCCGCGGGGGCGGGTCGTGGCGATCACCAGGTCGTGGCGGCCGGCCCGCAGTTCGTCGAGCAGGGGCTCGGTCAGCCCCATGGTGACGCGCAGCCGTACGCCCTCGGTGACGAGCGGGGCCAGGGCGGGCAGGGCGCGGGTGGACAGCAGCTCGGCGGGCCCGGCGAGGTGGACCGGCTCGGCGTGCGTCTCCTCGCGGGGGCCGTGGCCGGTGGCCTCGGCGAGCGCGTCGAGGGGGGCGGCGACCCGGGCGGCGAGTTCGTCGGCGACGGCCGTCGGGGCGACGCCGCGCGGCAGCCGTTCGAACAGCTCCCTGCGGGTCTGGCGCTCCAGTGAGCGGATCTGCGTGGTGACCGTCGGCTGGGACAGCCCCAGGATCTGCGCGGCGGCCGTGAAGGAGCCGGAGCGGTAGACGGCCAGGAAGGTGCGCAGCAGGTTGAGGTCGGGCTGGGCGGGCGTCCCGGCCGCGCCGAGGGGGTCCGGAGGTCTCACGCGTCCGAGCCTACCGGCCCGAGCCATGCGGAATCCTATGGCAGCCATCGGTTATGCCATTGGAAACCGGGTGGTCCGGGCGCCTACGGTCGTCCGTGTTCCAGTCATCGCCGCGCTGTCCCACCGCGGCCGTCCCCACACGGAGATGCACCACCATGTCGAAGATCCTCTTCGTCGTCACCGGCGCCGACAGCTGGACGCTGGCCGACGGCACCCAGCACCCCACCGGCTTCTGGGCCGAGGAGGCCGTCGCCCCCTACGAGGCGTTCCGGGCCGCCGGGCACGAGGTCGTCGTGGCCACGCCCGGCGGTGTCGTGCCCACCGTCGACCGGGCTTCGCTGGCTCCCGAGGTGAACGGGGGCGAGGAGAACGCCGGCCGGATCGCGAACGCGCTGGAGTCCTTCATCGAACTGCGGAGTCCTCTCCGCCTGGAGGACGTCCGGCTGGACGACTACGCGGCCGTCTTCTACCCGGGCGGCCACGGCCCGATGGAGGACCTCGCGGTGAACGCGGACTCGGGCCGGCTGCTGGCCCGGGCCCTGGAGTCGGGCCTGCCGCTCGGGGTGGTCTGCCACGGACCGGCCGCGCTGCTGGCGGCGGTGGGCGCCGACGGCGGGAACGTCTTCGCCGGGTACGAGGTCGCCGCGTTCACCAACGCCGAGGAGGTCCAGGGCGGCCTCGCCGACCGCGCGAAGTGGCTGCTCCAGGACCGTCTCACCGAGGCGGGCCTGACCGTGCGGACCGGGGAGCCGTGGGCCCCGCACGTGGTCACCGACCGCAACCTGGTCACGGGCCAGAACCCGGCCTCGTCGGCACCGCTGGCGGAGGAGCTGCTGAAGCGGCTGGGCTGAACCGGGAGGCCGCCGTCCGGCCGACCGCGGCGGGGTGCGAGGTGGCCGAGCCCGGGAAACCGCCGGGCCGGCCGCGATGGGACCCCGCCCCGGGGCGCGCGCCACCGTCCGAGGAGGCGGGGCGGATGCCAGGCGGCCGAAACCCGGGGAACCGCCGGAACGGTCGCGAGGGGCCGCCGCCCGGGGCGCGCGCCAGGCTCCGAACGGCCGCCGCGGACGCCAGGCGGCCGAACCCGGGGAACCGCCGGGCCGGTCGCGGCGGGCCCCCGGCCCCGGGTGGGTGCGCCGCTCAGCGGTCCAGGTCCAGGTCCAGTACGAGTTCCGCCCACACCTGCTTGCCGCCGCTGACCGGCAGGGTGCCCCAGGTCGCCGAGAGGGCCTCGACGAGCAGGATGCCGCGGCCGCCGGTGGCCTCCCAGCCGATGCTGGTGGGGCGGACCGGGGTGCGCGGCGACGCGTCGGCGACCGCGACCCGCAGGCGGTTGGTGATGAGGGTCAGGTCCATGCGGACACGGCCGTCGGTGTGGACCAGGGCGTTGGTGACGAGTTCGGAGACCACGACGAGCACGGCGTCGTGGTCCTCGGTGACGCCCCAGGAGCGCAGCGTGCGCCGGACGAAACGGCGGGCCTGCCCGACCGCCTGCGGTACTCGCCACACCGTCCAGCTCTCCCGGAGCGGGCGCAGGTCCATGCCGTCGTAGCGCAGCAGGAGAAGGGCGACGTCGTCGCTGCGCCGGGCCCCGTCGAGGAGGGCGTCGGCGACGAGCCCCAGGTCGACCGGGACGGCTTCGGCCAGCCGGCCGGCCAGCCGGTCCATGCCCTGGTCGATGTCGGCGCCGGGCGTCTCGACGAGGCCGTCCGTGGCCAGGGCGATCAGCGTGCCGGGCGGCAGCCGCAGCGGGCTCATGGGGAAGTCGGCCCGGGTGACCACCCCGAGGGGCGGTCCGCCCTCGGCCTCCGCGATCTCGGTCCGGCCGTCCGGGTAGCGCAGCACCGGCGGCAGGTGCCCGGCCCGCACGCACCAGGCGGACCCCTCCTCCAGGTCGACGTCGACGTAGCAGCAGGTGGCGAAGAGTTCGCTGTCCATGTCCACGAGCAGCCGGTTGGCGTGCGCGACCACCACGTCCGGCGGGTGCCCCTCGACGGCGTAGGCGCGCAGGGCGGTGCGCATCTGGCCCATGAGGGTGGCGGCGCCGGCGCTGTGGCCCTGGACGTCGCCGATGACGAGGCCGACGTGGTGGTCGGGCAGCGGGATGACGTCGTACCAGTCGCCGCCCAGTTCGAGCCCTGCGGTGCTGGGCAGGTAGCGGGCGACGGCCACCGCGCCCGGCAGCCGGGGCAGGCGGCGCGGCAGCAGCTGGCGCTGGAGCATGCCGACGAGTTCGTGTTCGGCGTCGAAGGCCCGGGCCCGCACGAGGGCCTGTCCGGCGAGGCCGGCGCACGCGGTGAGCAGGGCCCGCTCGTCGGCGCCGAAGTCGTGCGGGGCGTCCCAGCCGATCAGGCAGGCCCCGGCCATACGGTTGCCCGCGGGCAGCGGCAGGACGGCGAGACCGCCGGGCCCGACCTCGCCGAGGGCGCGTTCCAGGGGGCTGCCGGCGGGCCAGATCCGGGCCCGGCCCTCGCGCAGCGCGGCGGCGAGGGTGGGCATGGTACGCACGGGCGCGTCGGGCCACTCGCCGCGCCACTCGGCCCGCCACAGCTCGGGCCAGGCCTCGGGTTCGGGCGGGTCGAGGATGGTGACGACGAGCCGGTCGCTCTCCAGCTCGGCGAGCGCGATCCGGTCGGCCCTGAGCGGCCGGCGCAGCGCCGCGACCACGGCCTTGCCCACGTCGCGGACGGTGACGGCGGTGGCCAGCGCAGCGGCCAGGCGCTGCACGCGGGCCACGTCGGTGACGTCGGAGCGCAGGGTGGAGGCGTCGGCGACGGTCCCCACGAGCCGGGCGGGCCGGCCCTCGCCGCCGGGCACCAGGCGCCCGCGCAGCCGGAGCCACTTCGGTGGCCCGGCGGGCTGGAGCACGCGGAACTCCAGCTCCCGGTCGCCGATGGACATGTGGTCGGCCTCCACCACCGACATCAGGGACGGCAGGTCCTCCGGCACGGTGAGGCCGAGCAGGGTCTCGACGCGGCCGTCGAACCCGCCGGGGTCGAGGCCGAACAGGTCCAGCAGGTCGTCGCCGACCCGGACGCGGCCGGTGTCCATGGCCAGGCTGAACGCGCCCGGCGGCAGTTCGGCGCCCTCGGCGGGCGCGGCCGGGGCGGTGTAGGCGACGGCCTCGGCGACGAGTTCCAGGCACTCGCGGTCATCGGGGCCGAAACCGTCGGGGCGCTCGCTGACGGCGAGCAGGCAGCCGCCTCCGTTGCCGTGCACGGGCAGGGCCGTCAGGTGGAAGTCCCGGGACGGTGTGCGCCGGGACTGTGCGCGTGCGGCGAGTTCCGCCGGGCCCAGGGAGACGGGCCGGCCGTCGCGGTGGGCCTCGACGACCGGGGACCGGCCGGCGCGCGGGTAGCTGTCGCGCAGTCCGTACAGGGTTCTGGGCACTCCGGCCGACTCGACCAGGCACAGCAGTTCGCCGTCCTCGCTGGGCGTGTAGAGGGCGGCGAAGGCCGCACCGGCGAAGACGAGTGCCTGTTCGAGGACGCGGCGCACCCGGTCGGGTGACTCCTGATCGGCCGCGACCGCTTCGAGGGCACCTTCGGCACGCCGCGTTCGCGTTCCGCGTTCTCTGGCGCCCGGACTGACCACGTTGGCCATTACAGCGCTAATGAGACACCCGCGCAGCCCCTGTGAGCGTTCCCGTGCGCCCGCGTTCACTCGTAGACTCGAGAGGTGTCGAACGTGTCTTGCCGCATGCGTTCCGCACGGTGACCTCGTGACAGGCGTGACTGTGCGGGCCCCTCGGCCGGCCGGCAGGCTCGGTGCTCGTCACGGAGGGGGACGCATGGACAAGCGTGGGCCGCACCGGTGTGACCGACGGTAACCGGCTCCGTCGCCGTCCGTTCGTCGTGCGCGACGGGCCGCCAGGGGGGAGATTTGTTCCTGGGCCCGGTCGCGCGGCCGTGCGAGGAGGTGGTCGGCGTGTCCGACGGGCAGTCGTCCGCGCAGGCGCCGGCAGTCGCCAGGGCGCCGGTCGGCCGGCCACTGCTGTCCCTGGCACTGACCTCGATGATGGACGAGGTGCACGCCCACTCCGGCGCGGTGTACCTGCTCGCGCCGGACCAGCCCGTGCTGGAGATGGCGGTCATGGCCGGGTTGCCCCGGGCGTTCGCCGCGCCCTGGGAACGGGTGGGGCTGAGCGCGCCGATCCCGGTGGCCGACGCGGCGCGCGAACGGCGGCTGGTGTGGGTCGGCGGCGAGGAGGAGATGGCCCGCCAGTACCCCCGCATCGCCGTGGTGCTGCCCTATCCGTTCGCCCTCGCGGCGGTGCCGATCGCCACCGACTCCACGGTGTACGGCGCGGTCTTCGTGACCTGGCCGGGTGCGCATCCGACGGAGCTGTCCGACCACGAGCGCGAGCACCTGACGGCGGCCTGCGCCCGGCTGGCGGTCCGGCTGGAGCGGGCCGCCGAGCACAGCATCCCGCCGCACCCCGAACCCGACCTGGTCGCCGCGCCCCTGGTGGGCGGCGTGGCCGGGACGCTCGGCACGGTCGAGGCGGCCCGGATGGTGAGCCGGCTGCCGTACGGGCTGGTGTCGCTGGATCTGCACGGGCGGATCTGCTTCGCCAACGCGGCGGCGGCCGAGCTGCTGAACGTCCCGGTCAGCCGGCTGCTGGGCACGCAGTTGTGGGCGTCGGTGCCGTGGCTCAACGACCCGGTCTACGAGGACCGGTACCGGGCCGCGCTGTTCAGCCAGCACATCACCTCGTTCGTCGCGTTGCGCCCGCCCGGCGAGTGGCTGTCGTTCCGGCTGTATCCCAGCACGACGGGCCTGAGCGTGCGCATCACCCGGTCCCGGGCCGTGTCGGAGATGAACCGGACCGCGCCGCCGCCCGACGGGACGCCGTCCCGGCTGGTCACCATCTCGCAGGTGCTGAACCTGGCCGGGGCGCTCACCGAGGCGGTCGGGGTGCAGGACGTGGTGCAGCTGGTCGCCGACGAGATCGCACCGGCCGTGGGCAGCCAGGCCCTGGTCGTGCTGGGCTCGCGGGCGAACCGGCTGCGGGTGCTCGGGCACCGCGGCTACCCGGACGCGCACGTGGTCGAGCGCTTCGACGGCCTGCCGCTGACCGAGCCGACGCCGGGCACGCAGGTGCTGCGGACGGGCGTGCCGGCGTTCTTCGAGTCGCGGGAGCAGCTGGAGCGCCTGTACCCGGCGCGGCTCGCCACGCCCGACGGCTTCGCGGCGTGGGCCTATCTGCCGCTGATCGCCCAGGGGCGGCCGGTGGGGACGTGCGTGCTCGCCTACGCCGAGCCGCATCCCTTCCCGACCGAGGAGCGGGCGATCATGACCAGCCTGGCCGGGCTGATCGCCCAGGCGCTGGAGCGGGCGCTCCTCTACGACGCCAAGCACCGGCTCGCGCACGGCCTCCAGGAGGCGCTGCTGCCGCACTCGCTGCCGTCGCTGCCCGGCATCGAGGCGACGGGCCGCTATGTGCCGGCCACGCAGGGCATGGACATCGGCGGAGACTTCTACGACCTGGTGCGCACGCAGGGCATGGCCGCGGCGGTGATCGGGGACGTCCAGGGCCACAACGTCACGGCGGCCGGGCTGATGGGGCAGGTGCGTACGGCGGTCCGGGCGTACACGGCCGTGGGCCAGGCCCCCGAGGAGGTCATGCGCAGCACCAACCGGCTGCTGCTGGAGCTGGGATCCGACCTGTTCGCCAGCTGCCTGTACCTGCGGCTCGACCCGGCGCACGGGCGGGCCGTGATGTCCCGGGCGGGCCACCCCCCGCCACTGCTGAGGCGGCCGGACGGGCGGGTGCGCGTCCTCGATCTGGCCGGGGGTCCGCTGCTCGGCATCGACGCCGGGGCGGTGTACCCGACGACGGAGGTCGCCCTCTCCCCCGGCTCCCTGCTCGTCCTCTACACCGACGGGCTGGTCGAGTCCCCCGGCACGGACTTCGAGGAGGCCCTGGCGGACCTTGGCCGCCGCCTGGCCGACGCCGGCGACCAGCCGCTGGACGAACTGGCCGACAGCCTCGTCCACCACGACCGCCACCACGCCGACGGCGAGGAACGCCTCGACGACATCGCCCTGCTGCTGATCAGAGCAGTCGGCTAGCACGACAGCCGCCCGGGGATCCGCACACGCGGGGCCGCCTGCGCCGGCCGTCGACCGCCCTGGCCCCGGGCGTGGCGACCGGGTCACGGGC
>NZ_JAPSKN010000133.1 GCF_031181705.1 Streptomyces sp. | reverse complement strand
GGGCGCGTCCGGCCCCGGCTGCGGGCAGGCGTGCCGCTGGGGCGCACCCCCGCCGCGCCGTGTGTCTTACAGGCGGCCCAGGACCTGGGCGAGCAGGGAGCCCATGCGGGTGGCGGAGTCGCGGCCCGCCTGGAGGACCTCCTCGTGGTTGAGGGGCTCGCCCGTCATGCCGGCGGCGAGGTTCGTCACCAGGGAGATGCCGAGGACCTCCGCGCCCGCCTCGCGTGCGGCGATCGCTTCCAGGACCGTCGACATGCCCACCAGGTCCGCGCCGATGACACGGGCCATGCGGATCTCGGCCGGCGTCTCGTAGTGGGGGCCGGGGAACTGGGCGTAGACGCCCTCCTCCAGCGTGGGGTCGACCTCCTTGCACAGGGCGCGCAGGCGCGGGGAGTACAGGTCGGTGAGGTCGACGAAGTTGGCGCCGATGATGGGGGAGGTGGCGGTGAGGTTGATGTGGTCGCTGATCAGGACCGGCTGGCCGGGGCGCATGCCCTCGCGCAGGCCGCCGCAGCCGTTGGTCAGGACGATCGTCTTGCAGCCGGCCGACACGGCGGTGCGGACGCCGTGGGCGACGGCGGCGACCCCGCGGCCCTCGTAGTAGTGCGTACGGCCCAGGAAGACCAGGGCGCGCTTGTTGCCGATCCGGTAGGAGCGGATCTTGCCGCCGTGCCCCTCGACCGCCGGCGGCGGGAAGCCGGGCAGTTCGGTGACCTGGAACTCGGCCTCGGGGGCACCCAGGGCGTCGACGGCCGGGGCCCAGCCGGAGCCCATCACGAGGGCGACGTCGTGGGTCTCGGCGCCCGTGAGTTCGCGCAGGCGGGCCGCGGCGGCGTCGGCGGCCGCGTGGGGGTCGCCCTGGATGTCGTCCGGAAGAAGAGATGCGTTCACGCCGACGAGGGTAGCCGGTGATTGCCTACGCGCGTAGATGGTGGAGCTGACGGGGTGGCGATCGTTGTCTTGTCGTTTCCGACGAGGCGGTTCCTCAGCAGGGGCGCTTGCGGAGTTCCATCACGTAGTCGTGCGGGGCGCCGGCCGACTCCGCCGCGTCGGCGATCTCGCCCAGGTAGCGGGCGGAGGGCAGGCCGCCCTCGTACGCGTTCAGGGTGAAGGCCCAGGCGGACTCCTCACCGTCCAGGGTGTGCACCCGGACGCGCGTGCGGCGGTAGATGTCGAGGGCCACGCCCTCCCAGCGGTCCAGCGACTCCTCGTCCATCGGGGCGATGTCGTAGAGCGCGACGAAGACCTGGCAGAGGGGGTCCTCCACGATCGTCGGCAGGGCGCCCTCCCAGCCCATGTGCTCGCCGCCGAAGGTCAGTCGCCATCCGTTCAGCCAGCCGGTGGCGCGCAGCGGCGAGTGCGGGGCGCGGCGGGACATCAGCCGCGCGTCGAGGTTGCCGGCGTACGCGGCGTAGAGCGACATGGGGAGAGCGTACGGCAGGCCGAACGGCGTCACTCGCGTAACAGAGCCGCCCCGGGGCGGTGCCTCGCCGGGGGGTGCGGGACAATGGAGTACGTGACTCGGATCGTGATCATCGGTGGCGGACCCGGCGGATACGAAGCGGCCCTGGTGGCCGCCCAACTCGGCGCGGAGGTGACCGTCGTCGACCAGGACGGCCTCGGCGGGGCGTCGGTGCTCACCGACTGCGTGCCGTCGAAGACTCTGATCGCCACGGCCGAGGTGATGACCACCTTCGACTCCTCCTACCAGGAGCTGGGCATCATCGTCGCCGACGACACCCCGCACATCGAGCAGGCCGCCCGGGTCGTCGGTGTCGACCTGGGCAAGGTCAACCGGCGCGTGAAGCGGCTGGCGCTCGCCCAGTCCCACGACATCACCGCCTCCGTGACCCGTGCCGGGGCGCGTGTCCTGCGCGGGCGCGGGCGGTTGGAGGGCATGCAGGCGCTCGACGGGTCGCGCAAGGTCGTGGTGCGCGCCGCCGACGGGACCGAGGAGACCCTGACGGCGGATGCCGTGCTCATCGCCACCGGTGGGCATCCCCGCGAGCTGCCCGACGCCCAGCCCGACGGCGAGCGGATCCTGAACTGGACCCAGGTGTACGACCTCGACGAGCTCCCCGAGGAGCTGATCGTGGTCGGGTCGGGTGTGACCGGCGCCGAGTTCGCCGGTGCCTACCAGGCGCTCGGCTCGAAGGTGACGCTCGTGTCGTCGCGGGACCGGGTGCTGCCGGGTGAGGACCCGGACGCGGCCGCCGTGCTGGAGGAGGTCTTCCGGCGGCGCGGCATGAACGTCATGGGACGCACCCGGGCGCAGTCCGCGAAGCGGGTCGGGGACCGGGTCGAGGTGACCCTCTCCGACGGGCGGGTCATCACCGGGTCGCACTGCCTCATGGCCGTCGGCGCGGTTCCGAACAGCTCCGGCATGGGGCTGGAGGAGGCCGGGGTCCGGCTGCGCGAGTCCGGTCACATCTGGACCGACAAGGTCTCGCGCACGACCGCTCCCGGCGTGTACGCGGCCGGCGACGTGACCGGGGTGTTCGCCCTCGCGTCCGTGGCCGCCATGCAGGGACGCATCGCCATGTACCACTTCCTGGGCGACGCCGTGGCCCCGCTGAACCTGAAGACCGTCTCGTCGAACGTCTTCACCGACCCGGAGATCGCCACCGTCGGCTACACCCAGGCCGACGTCGACGCCGGGAAGATCGACGCCCGGGCCGTGAAGCTGCCGCTGCTGCGCAACCCGCGCGCCAAGATGCAGGGCATCCGCGACGGCTTCGTCAAGATCTTCTGCCGCCCGGGCACGGGCATCGTGGTCGGTGGCGTGGTCGTGGCGCCGCGCGCCTCGGAACTGATCCACCCCATCTCGATCGCGGTCGACAACAATCTGACGGTCGAACAGATCGCGAACGCCTTCACCGTCTACCCCTCCCTGTCGGGCTCGATCGCCGAGGTGGCACGGCAGTTGCACACCCGGAAGATGAACGGCGACGGCTGAGGCCGAAACCGGCTCCTCCCTGGTCACGGGGAGTGTTCGACCATGCGTGCGGCATAGGCGGGGCGACCGGGTCCTATACCACTTCCCGGTGCTCGGTGCGAACATCTTCTGCTATTCAGCGCAAACTGCTGAAAGCAGACGGTCGCTGGCGTTACTGTCAGTTTCGTGTTCGCTGCAGAACGTCGCCAATTGATCCTCGAAATGGTGCGAGCGAACGGGGCCGTGTCGCTCCGTGAGCTCGCCCGCGTCGTCCAGACCTCCGAAGTGACCGTACGGCGGGACGTGCGCGCGCTGGAGGCAGAAGGACTCCTCGACCGCCGGCACGGCGGTGCGGTACTGCCGGGCGGTTTCACGCGGGAGTCCGGCTTTCCGCAGAAGTCCCATCTCGCGACCGCCGAGAAGACCGCCATCGCCGACCTCGCCGCGAATCTCGTGGAAGAGGGGGAGGCGATCGTGGTCGGGGCGGGTACGACGACCCAGGAGCTGGCCCGCCGGCTCGCCCGGGTGCCCGGCCTGACCGTCGTCACCAACTCGCTGCTCGTGGCGCAGGCCCTGGCCCACGCCAACCGGGTCGAGGTCGTGATGACCGGCGGTACGCTCCGCGGTTCGAACTACGCCCTGGTGGGCAGCGGGGCGGAGCAGTCCCTGCACGGGCTGCGCGTGTCCCGGGCCTTCCTCTCCGGGGCAGGGCTGACCGCCGAGCGGGGGCTGTCCACGTCCAACATGCTGTCGGCGTCCGTAGACCGGGCGCTGGTGCAGGCCGCCGCGGAGGTCGTGGTCCTCGCGGACCACACCAAGCTCGGGACGGACACGATGTTCCAGACCGTGCCGACGGACCTCATCACGCGCCTCGTGACGGACGAACCGCCCGCCCATGACGAGCGAGCGGCCACGGAGCTCCAGGCGCTGGCAGACCAGGGCGTGCAGATCGCCGTGGCCGGCGGGCAGGGTGGTTCCGCGGGGTCTGCGGGCCCGGGGGGTGATGCCGTCCCGGCACGTGGGCAGCGCCGGGATGTGCCGCTGCCCGGGCCCCGGCGGCAGGTGCCGGGGGGCGGGAACGGCGGCTTGCGGTCCACCTCGATGCTCGGGGAGCAGGGGTCGGAGCGAGCGCGGGTGGCGGATCTGCGGCGGCGTTGACGGCCGGCGGTGTCGAGCGGCTGCGGGTTTGCCGGATACCCGGCGTGGTGCCGGGGCCGGGTGGGTCCGCAGCCCGGCGGTGCGGGATGCCGCCGCGCCCACCCTGCCGCCTTCCGCGGCACGATTGCCCGCGGCTGAGCGGACCCGCGGCCGCCGGACGACGCAAGGGGACGTGTCGGGGGGTGTCCGCCCGCAGCGGTTGGCGCGTCGACGCCAGTCAGTCGGTGAGGGGGTCCATCGCGCCGTTCCGGGGACGGACACCCACCGGCGCGGCCCCGACCCGGGGCCGCGCCGGTGGGTGATGCGGTGGAGCGGTCAGTCCTTGATCTCGCAGATCGCCGCGCCCGACGTCACCGACCCGCCGATCTCCGCCGACAGGCCCTTGATCGTGCCGGACTTGTGGGCGTTGAGAGGCTGCTCCATCTTCATGGCCTCCAGGACGACGACCAGGTCACCTTCCTTGACCTCCTGGCCCTCCTCGACCGCGACCTTGACGATCGTGCCCTGCATCGGCGAGGCGAGCGTGTCACCGGAGGCGACGGGGCCCGACTTCTTCGCCGCGCGGCGCTTGGGCTTGGCGCCCGCCGCGAGGCCCGTGCGGGCCAGGGACATGCCCAGCGAGGACGGGAGCGAGACCTCCAGCCGCTTGCCGCCGACCTCGACGACCACCGTCTCGCGGCCCGGCTCCTCGTCCGCCTCGGCGTCGGCCGGCGCGGTGAAGGGCTTGATCTCGTTGACGAACTCCGTCTCGATCCAGCGGGTGTGGACCGTGAACGGATCGGCCGAACCGGTGAGCTCGGGCGCGAACGCCGGGTCCTTCACCACCGCGCGGTGGAACGGGATCGCCGTGGCCATGCCCTCGACCTGGAACTCCTCCAGCGCACGAGCGGCCCGCTCCAGGGCCTCCTTGCGCGTGCGGCCCGTGACGATCAGCTTCGCCAGCAGGGAGTCCCACGCCGGGCCGATGACCGAGCCGGACTCCACGCCCGCGTCCAGGCGCACGCCCGGGCCGGACGGCGGGGCGAACGTCGTGACCGTGCCGGGTGCCGGCAGGAAGTTGCGGCCCGGGTCCTCGCCGTTGATGCGGAACTCGAACGAGTGACCGCGCAGCGGCGGGTCGTCGTAGCCGAGCTCCTCGCCGTCGGCGATGCGGAACATCTCGCGCACCAGGTCGATGCCGGCGACCTCCTCGGTGACCGGGTGCTCCACCTGCAGACGGGTGTTGACCTCCAGGAAGGAGATCGTGCCGTCGTTGCCGACGAGGAACTCGACCGTGCCGGCGCCGACGTAGCCGGCCTCCTTCAGGATCGCCTTCGACGCGCGGTACAGCTGGGCGACCTGGTCCTCGGAGAGGAACGGCGCGGGGGCCTCCTCGACCAGCTTCTGGTGGCGGCGCTGCAGGGAGCAGTCACGGGTGGAGACGACCACCACGTTGCCGTGCCGGTCGGCCAGGCACTGGGTCTCGACGTGCCGGGGCTTGTCCAGGTAGCGCTCGACGAAGCACTCGCCGCGGCCGAAGGCCGCCACGGCCTCCCGGACGGCCGAGTCGTACAGCTCCGGGACCTCCTCCAGCGTGCGCGCGACCTTCAGACCGCGGCCGCCGCCGCCGAACGCGGCCTTGATGGCGATCGGCAGCCCGTGCTCCTCGGCGAAGGCGACGACCTCGTCGGCGCCGGACACCGGGTCGGGCGTGCCCGCCACGAGCGGGGCGCCCGCGCGCTGCGCGATGTGCCGGGCGGCGACCTTGTCGCCGAGGTCGCGGATGGCCTGCGGCGGCGGGCCGATCCAGATCAGGCCCGCGTCCAGGACCGCCTGGGCGAACTCGGCGTTCTCGGAGAGGAAGCCGTAGCCGGGGTGGATCGCGTCCGCGCCGGACTCCCGGGCGGCCTTCAGCACCTTCTCGATGTCGAGGTAGCTGGTTCCCGGGGTGTCACCGCCCAGGGCGAACGCCTCATCCGCGGCGCGGACATGCAGAGCGTCCCGGTCCGGGTCGGCGTAGACGGCCACGCTCGCGATCCCGGCGTCCCGGCAGGCCCGGGCCACGCGGACAGCGATTTCGCCACGGTTGGCGATGAGCACCTTGCGCACGATTGAGGCTCCCTCCTTGAAACAAGCCGAGTTTAGGGACTGCCGACACGGCACTTCGACCCGTCCCCAGTGGTGAGCTTGCCCACACGGAGCGTGATGCGAGGCCCGCTCGACCCGCGAAATCCCTTGTCGCACCGCAGAACGCAGTGCTCCTCCGGGAAACCCTAGCCGTCCCCTGTGGTCAAGGTCTCTGTCATCACGTGCTGCGGGCCACTCCGTTTCTTTGTGGAGTCCCTACGAATGGCCCAATGATTCTTTGCCCGTCACCGGACCCTTGTCCCCGGGTTTACCGGTGAGTAGCCTTCGCGCTGTCCCGAACGGAAGAGGGTGGGCGCGGTGGTGCGCAGGCCGGTGGCGTGGGTCGTGGCGGTGGTGCTGTTCGCCGAGGCGTTCGGCGTCGCGGCGCTCAACTGGTTCCTGGGGGTCGTCGTCGACCGGCAGGACATGTCGCTGGCCGGGCTGGACCCGCACATGATGTCGGTGTCGTCGAAGATCGGCGGGATCGCCTTCGGCCTCTACTTCGCGCTGTGCGGCCTGGTCGCCCTGCTCGTGGCGGTGCGCGACCGGCCCCCGGCGGGCTTCGGACGTGTGCTGCTGATCAGCGCGGCCGTCGTGCACGCACTGCTGGGCGCCTTCACCTGGGGGCTCGTCGGCTGGCCGGCGTTCCTGCTCATGGTGCTGGTGTTCGCCCTGATCGTGCTCCTGCTGATGACCTACGACCGTCCCGCCGAGCCCGCCGACGCGGCGCCCCGGGGCGGGGCGGGCGGCGGCGGGCCCCAGGTCACCTCTCCGCCGGCGCCCACAACTCCGTGATGCCGACGCCCAGTTCGGCCAGGAGCCGCCGGACCAGGGGCAGGCTGATGCCGATGACGTTGCCGTGGTCGCCGTCGATGCCGTCGATGAACGGGGCCGAGCGGCCGTCCAGGGTGAACGCCCCGGCGACGTAGAGGGGTTCGCCGGAGGCCACGTAGGCGGCGATCTCCTCGTCCGTGGGCTCGCCGAAGTGGACGACGGTCGACGCGGTGGCGGAGACGTACCGGCCGGTGAGCGTGTCGTAGACGCAGTGGCCGGTCTGCAGGGTGCCGGCGCGGCCGCGCATCGCCTTCCAGCGGGCGGTGGCCTCCTCGGCGTCCGCGGGCTTGCCGAGGGCCCGGCCGTCCAGGTCGAGCACGGAGTCGCAGCCGATCACCAGGGCGCCCTTGACGTCCGGGCGGGCCGCCACGACGGATGCCTTCGCCTCGGCGAGGGCGAGCGCCAGTTCGGCGGGGGTGGGGGCGGTGACGGCGTCCTCGTCGACGCCGCTCACGATCACCTCGGGGGCGAGGCCGGCCTGGCGGAGCAGGCCGAGCCGGGCGGGGGACTGGGAGGCGAGAACGAGTCGGCGGCGCGGCTGGTCTGTCATGCGTTCAGCGTATCGGCGGCACGGCGCCCGCTCACCTCACGCCGATCACTAGCATCACCAGCACCATGGCCGAGGCCAGGAGAACGCTCAGCCGCCGCAGCATGTCCTGCATGTCGCGCAGTTCCTCGGGCGGTTCGTTCTCGGGGTCGGACCACAGCATGAGTCCAGCGTGCGGCCTGGCGGGGCGGGGCGCCTGAGTAGCGGTACTCAGATCGGCGCCCCGCGTCGTCCCGCCGTGCGCGGTTCCCCGCGCCCCGGGGGGGCGAGAGCCCTAGCCCGGCCAGTACGTGCGGCCCCACGCCGTCGGCCCCGGCTGGGGCAGGCGGTGGGCGGCGATGCGGGACGGGTCGGACCAGGAGTCGCGGGGCGTCGGCGCGCCGGGCGGCGTGGCAGCCGCCGCGGCGGCGCGGGCCCGGACCACCGCCAGGGCGGCGGCCAGCTCCTCCGGGGTCGGGTTGCCCCGTACGACCTTGATCGTCATATGGGCTCCTGGTGGCTAGAGGGGGATGTTGCCGTGCTTCTTCGGAGGCAGGGATTCCCGCTTCGTGCGCAGTTGACGCAGACCCCGTACGACGTGCCGGCGGGTCTCGGACGGCAGGATCACGGCGTCGACGTAGCCGCGCTCGGCCGCGACGTAGGGGTTGAGGAGGGTGTCCTCGTACTCCTGGATCAGCCGGGCGCGGACCGCCTCCAGGTCCTCGCCGTTCGCCTCGGCCTCGGCGAGGGTGCGGCGGTGCAGGATGTTGACCGCGCCCTGGGCGCCCATCACGGCGATCTGCGCGGTGGGCCAGGCCAGGTTGAGGTCGGCGCCCAGGTGCTTGGAGCCCATGACGTCGTAGGCGCCGCCGAAGGCCTTGCGGGTGATGACCGTGATGAGCGGGACGGTCGCCTCGGCGTAGGCGTAGATCAGCTTGGCGCCGCGGCGGATGATGCCGTCGTGCTCCTGGTCGACGCCGGGCAGGAAGCCGGGGACGTCGACGAAGGTCAGCACCGGGACGTTGAAGGCGTCGCAGGTCCGCACGAAGCGGGCCGCCTTCTCACTGGCCTTGATGTCCAGGCAGCCGGCGAACTGCATCGGCTGGTTGGCGACGACGCCGACCGGCCGGCCCTCGACCCGGCCGAAGCCCGTGACGATGTTCGGCGCGTACAGCGGCTGCGTCTCGAAGAACTCGGCGTCGTCCAGGACGTGCTCGATCACCGTGTGCATGTCGTAGGGCTGGTTCGCGCTGTCCGGGACGATCACGTCCAGCTCGCGGTCCTCGTCCGTGACCTCCAGGTCCGCCTCCTCGGGGAAGGCGGGCGGCTCGGAGAGGTTGTTGGACGGCAGGTACGACAGCAGCTGCTTGATGTACTCGATCGCGTCCTTCTCGTCGCCCGCCATGTGGTGGGCCACGCCGGAGGTGGCGTTGTGGGTCCGGGCGCCGCCCAGCTCCTCGAAGCCGACGTCCTCGCCGGTGACCGTCTTGATGACGTCGGGTCCGGTGATGAACATGTGCGAGGTCTGGTCGACCATGACCGTGAAGTCGGTGATGGCCGGGGAGTAGACCGCGCCGCCCGCGCACGGCCCGACGACCAGGCTGATCTGCGGGATGACGCCGGAGGCGTGGGTGTTGCGGCGGAAGATCTCGCCGTAGGCGCCGAGGGAGGCCACGCCCTCCTGGATGCGGGCGCCGCCGGAGTCGTTGATGCCGATGACCGGGCAGCCGGTCTTCAGCGCGAAGTCCATGACCTTGACGATCTTCTGCCCGTAGACCTCGCCCAGCGCCCCGCCGAAGACGGTGAAGTCCTGCGAGAACACGGCGACCGGGCGGCCGTCGACGGTGCCGTACCCGGTGACGACGCCGTCGCCGTAGGGGCGGTTCTTGTCGAGGCCGAAGTGGGTGGAGCGGTGCCGGGCGAACTCGTCGAGCTCGACGAACGAGCCCTCGTCGAGCAGGAGCTCGATCCGCTCACGGGCCGTCAGTTTGCCCTTGGCGTGCTGCTTCTCGACGGCGCGTGCGGAGCCGGCGTGCGTCGCCTCATCGATGCGGCGCTTCAGATCCGCGAGTTTGCCCGCGGTCGTGTGAATGTCAGGCTGCTGCTGCTCTTCCGGCTCGGACATCGGGATGCGGCTCCCTGCCTGCTCAAAAGGGGGGACGGTTACTCATCCGTAGAGTAGTGGGGGCCCTCCACATCGGCAGTGCGGCGTTTACCACACCTAGGGTGGCTTGCATGACGCCGCGAGATGCATCAGAGCCGAACGGGAGCCGCTGGTCCGACCTGGACCGGCCGCCCCTCAACGTCACCGCCCTGCGCCGGGGTCTGGTGCGGGAGGGAGGGCTGTGGTCGCGGGTGGAGGTCGTCCAGCGCACCGGCTCGACCAACTCCGACCTGGTCGCCCGGGCGGCCGGGAGTAAGGCCGTGGAGGGGGCCGTGCTGGTCGCCGAGGAGCAGACGGCCGGGCGCGGGCGCCTGGACCGCCAGTGGACCGCGCCGCCGCGCTCGGGCCTGTTCTTCTCCGTCCTGCTCACCCCGGCCGAGGTGCCGGTGGCGCGGTGGGGCTGGCTGCCGCTGCTCACGGGCGTGGCGGTGGCGACGGGGCTGGCTCGGGCGGCGGGTGTCGACACGGCGCTGAAGTGGCCGAACGACCTGCTGGTCACCGTCGGGGGAGAGGAACGCAAGGCCGGCGGGATCCTCGCCGAGCGGGCCGGTGACGACGGGGTCGTCATCGGGGTCGGCATCAACGTCACGCTGAGGGCGGACGAGCTGCCCGTGCCGACGGCCGGGTCGCTGGCGCTGGCCGGGGCCGTGAGCACGGACCGGGATCCACTGCTGCGGGGCGTGCTCCGTTCCCTGGAGGAGTGGTACGGGAAGTGGCGCGCGGCCGGGGGCGACCCGAGCGTGAGCGGGCTGCAGGAGGCGTATGCCGCCGGATGCGCGACGCTCGGGAGGGTGGTGCGGGCGGAGCTGCCGGGGGATCGGGCGGTGGTGGGGGAAGCAGTCGCGGTGGACGGGGACGGGCGGTTGGTGCTGGCCACGGGGGAGGGGGTGCAGGAGCCGGTCGGGGCGGGGGACATCGTGCACTTGCGGCCTGCTTGAGGCGAAGCGGCCGGCCAGGTGTCTCCAGCCCGTCCGGCGATCGAGGACGACGAGACGTTCAGCCCGATCGGGGGTCCGGGGGCGGAGCCCCCTGGGGGCGGCGGGAGACACCGTGCACCCGGACGGCGCCCGGCACCTCACCCGTCGGCAGAACCGACGGAGTGAGCTGGCGCACACCTGCCGTAGAGTTGAGGCCGGTCGATACATGACCGTGACAGATCGGAAGGGCAGCACGCGTGACCGTCGACGACTCGGGCTCCGGCACGGACGCGCAGGGCGCCGACCCCGGCGAGGATCCGCTCGCCCTGCGGCTGGAACAGCTCATCCTGGGCGCCGAGCGCCGCTACACCCCGTTCCAGGCGGCCCGCAGCGCCGGCGTCTCCATGGAACTGGCCTCCCGCTTCTGGCGGGCGATGGGCTTCGCCGACATCGGGCAGGCCAGGGCCCTCACGGAGGCGGACGTCCTGGCCCTGCGGCGCCTGGCCGGTCTCGTCGAGGCCGGGCTGCTGAGCGAGGCGATGGCCGTCCAGGTGGCCCGCTCCACCGGACAGACCACCGCGCGGCTCGCCGAGTGGCAGATCGACTCCTTCCTGGAGGGCCTGACCGAGCCGCCCGAGCCGGGCATGACGCGCACCGAGGTGACGTATCCGATCGTCGAGCTGCTCCTGCCCGAGCTGGAGGAGTTCCTGGTCTACGTCTGGCGCCGCCAGCTCGCCGCCTCGGCCGGACGGGTCGTGCAGGCCGCCGACGACGAGGAGATGGTCGACCGGCGGCTGGCCGTCGGCTTCGCCGACCTGGTCGGCTTCACGCGGCTGACCCGCCGGATGGAGGAGGAGGAGCTCGGCGAACTGGTCGAGGCCTTCGAGACGACGGCCGCCGACCTGGTGGCCGCCAACGGCGGACGGCTGATCAAGACCCTCGGCGACGAGGTGCTGTACGCCGCCGACGACGCCGGCACGGCCGCCGAGATCGCGCTGCGGCTGATCGAGACCATGGCGCACGACGAGACCATGCCGGAGCTGCGCGTCGGCATGGCGTTCGGCACCGTGACCACCCGAATGGGCGATGTCTTCGGTACGACCGTGAACCTGGCGTCCCGGCTCACCTCGATAGCTCCGAAGGACGCCGTCCTCGTCGACACCGCGTTCGCCGAGGAGCTGATCCGCACGCAGGACGCCCCGGCCTCCGAGGCGGAGGCGGCCGAGGAGGCCGCGGCGGCGGAGAAGGAGGGCGAGGAGCCGCCCGTCTACCGGTTCGCGCTGCAGCCGATGTGGCAGCGGCCGGTGCGTGGACTGGGCGTCGTGGAGCCGTGGCTGCTCACGCGGCGGGACGCGGCGCCGTAGCCGCTCCCCGGTGTGCCGTCGGCGCGTCGTCAGCGGCGGTCGACGGGTGAGTCCACGCACAGGCCGATGATCGGCACGCACAGGCCGGGGTCCCGTGGCGTGTGTGGTTTCCGCGGCTCGTCCGGCTCGCCGGGACCGGGTGCCGGGGTGGGCGCGGTCCGGCTCGGGGGCGTGGGTGCGGTCGGGGCCGGGCGGGGTGCGTCGTCCCGGGGCGGCTGGGCCGGGTTGGCCGGGGGATTCGCCGGGGCGGGGCGGGGCGGGGTGCCGGGCTCGGGGGCGGTGGGTGTGCCGGTTGTCCGTCCGGAATCCCCGGCCGGGGCGGACGGGGCCTGCCCCGCCCCCCTGGTGACCGGTGACGGGGTGAGGCCGCCGAGGGCGGTGGGCGACGAAGGGCCCGCCTCGGGCGTGTCCGGCCGGGCCGCCGCCGTGCCGGGGGTCTCGTCCGTGCCGGAGACGACCGGGTCCGGGCGGGGCTCGGCCTCGACGGCGCCGACGCCGACGTCCGGGCCGGTTCCCGAGGTCAGGCGTACGAGGCTCAGGGCGCCCGCGGCCAGGGCGAGGCCGCCGGCGGCGAGCAGGACCTTGCGGGGGCGGGGTTTGCGGTGCCGGCCCCGGGGGCGCGGGGTGAGGGGGCCGGTTTCCGCCGGGGCCGGCTCGTGGGGCGCGACCGGCAGCGGTCGGCGTCGCCGCGCGGCCGTCGTGTCCTGCTGCGGCCTCGCCGGCGTGTTCGTCGTCATCACGGTTCCTCCCCGATGCGCACGCGCCCCCTGTGCGCCATGGCGGACGCACGTTATGCGCTCGCTTGGTGCGGTCGGGGTGGAGTTGGGGTGATGTCACTCGAACGGGTGGACGCAAGGGGAGAGGGAACCGGGCGCGTCCGCTCTTTCGTCGGCGGGGTGCGGCTGCGATGATCTGGGCGTCGGTTTGTGTTAACCCGCGTTAACCGGAGGGTGTCATGAGTGAGGAACGGTTCGGGGAGTTCGTGCTGGTGCGGCGGCACGGGCAGGGGCATGTCGCGGAGCTCGTCCTCGACCGCCCCAAGGCCATGAACGCGGTGTCGACCGAGATGGCGCGGTCCCTTTCCGGGGCGTGCGCGGCGCTGGGGGAGGACCGGGAGGTGCGGGCGGTCGTCCTGACCTCGACGCACGAGCGGGCCTTCTGCGTGGGGGCCGACCTGAAGGAGCGGAACTCGTTCAGTGACGCGGATCTGCTGCGGCAGCGGCCCGTGACCCGCGCGGCGTACACCGGGGTGCTGGAGCTGCCGGTGCCGACGGTGGCGGCGGTGCACGGGTTCGCGCTGGGCGGCGGGTTCGAGCTGGCGCTGGCGTGTGACGTGATCGTGGCGGACCGGACCGCGGTGGTGGGGCTGCCGGAGGTGTCGGTCGGAGTCATCCCCGGGGGCGGCGGGACGCAGCTGCTGCCGCGGCGGGTGGGGGCGGCCCGGGCGGCTGAGCTGATCTTCTCCGCGCGGCGGGTGGAGGCCGCGGAGGCCGGGGAGCTGGGGCTCGTGGACCGGGTGGTGGAGGAGGGACGGGACCGGGAGGAGGCCCTGGCGCTGGCCACCCGGATCGCCGGGAACTCGCCGGTGGGGCTGCGGGCCGCGAAGCGGGCGCTGCGGCTGGGGCAGGGGCTGGATCTGCGGGCCGGGCTGGAGGTCGAGGACGCGGCGTGGCGGACCACGGCGTTCTCCGGTGACCGGGCGGAGGGCGTCGCGGCCTTCAACGAACGACGCAAGCCGGAGTGGCCGGGGGAGTAGCGGCCTTCTGGGCAGCGGCGAGGGAGAGCGGCCGGAGGGCGGTGGCCGGAAGCGGCCCGGGCGGCAACGGCCGAGGCGGACGGGGTGGTGGGGGGGAGGGGGGGAGCGGCCCGGGCAGTGGTGGCCGGGGTCGGTGGGGCGGTGGTTGGTGGGGCGGTGGTTGGCGGGGGTTCGGAGGCCGGTGGCCAGGACGGGCCCGGGTAGTAACGGTCGACGTCGGCAGCGCGGTGGCCGGTGCGGGTCCGGAGGCCGGTGGGCGCAGTGGCCAGGAGGGCGGTGGAGCGGTAATCGGGGCGATCCGAGGACGGCCCGGCCGCGAGTGGCCCGGAGGGTGGCACGGGTGGGCGGGAGCGTCGCTGCCGGGAGCTGTCCGGGAGCAAGTCCGGGAGCTGTCCGGGAGCTGTCCGAGGGCTGTGAACGGCCGGTGTTCCGTGTGAACCCTCGCCCTCCCCGTTCGCCCCGTCAACAGAACGGTTTGGCCGAAAACTACCTAGCCTGGGGTAATGGGTGAGGACAGACGGCTGGCGGCCGTCGTCGCGTTGGCTCAGGGGATGGCGGCCGCGCACGGGTTGCGCGAGGCATGGCGTGCGGCGGCGTCGGGGGCGTGCCGGGCGCTCGGCGGCAGCTTCGCCGCGCTGTCGGTGTGGGAGCGGGAGCTCGGGCGGCTGAAGGTCCTCGTGAACGTCGGTGAGCTGGCCGAGGGCGAGGAGGAGTTTCCGGAGGACGAGTCCTACCCGGTGCACCAGTTCGCCGAGATCACCGAGTTCCTGCACGAGCAGTGGGCCGGCGGCGGTGAGCCCGACGCGTGGGTGGAGACCGCCCAGGGCCCCGCCGCCGGGCAGCCCGGCTACTGCCACCAGCGGGTCGCCGCCCTGCGCCGCCGCGGCCGCGGCTGCTGCGTCGTCGCGCCCATCGTGCTGCACGGCCGGGCCTGGGGCGAGCTGTACGTCGCCCGGCCGGTCGGGGAGCCCGTCTTCGGACGGGCCGACGCCGACTTCGCCACCGTCCTGGCCTCCGTCGTGGCCGCCGGCATCGCCCAGACCGAGCGGCTCGAAGAGGCCCGGCGGCTCGCCTTCACCGACTCCCTCACCGGACTCGCCAACCGCCGAGCCGTCGACGTACGCCTGGAACAGGCCATTGAGCGGCACCGCAGGGACGGGGCCGTCGTCAGCCTCGTCGTCTGCGACCTGAACGGGCTCAAGCGGGTCAACGACACCCACGGGCACGCGGCCGGCGACCGGCTGCTGGAGCGGTTCGGCTCGGTGCTGTCGCTGTGCGGGGCGATGCTGCCGGGGGCGCTGGCCGCGCGGCTCGGCGGGGACGAGTTCTGCCTGCTGGCGGTCGGGCCGCCCGCGGACCAGGTGGTGAAGGCGGCCGGTGAACTGTGCCGCAGGGCGGCCGAGTTGGAACTCGGGGACGGTGTGGCCTGCGGAGTCGCCTCCACCGAGGACCCGATCGGGACCGTACGCTCGGCCCGCCGGCTCTTCCGGCTCGCCGACGCCGCCCAGTACCGGGCCAAGGCGGAGCGGGCCACCCGCCCGGTCGTCGCCGGGCGGGCCGGGCCCGACGACCCCGTCGTGCGGCTCGCGGACGAGCCGTCCGGTGAGGCGGGCGGCGAGCGCCGACGCTTCCGCGGCCGGCACGC
>NZ_JAPSKN010000132.1 GCF_031181705.1 Streptomyces sp. | reverse complement strand
CGGCCGGGTCAACCATCTCTTCGGCGGGCGCGGTGCCTACTTCGCCGACCCGGACGGCCACAACATGGAGATCATGACCCGGCCCTACGCCCGTCCCTGACGGCGGGACGCCGGGACCGGCGCCGCCTGACTCCCGGCCCTACAGGGCCCGGTACATGATGTGCAGTCCCACCGGCCCGTGCCGGGGGTGGTCGAACGCCTCCGGCACCGTGCCGAGGATCGTGAACCCGAGCGAGGTCCACAGCCTCACGGCGGGGTTGGTCTCGACGACGGCGTTGAACACCATGCCCCGGTAGCCGGCGGCCCGGGCCTCGGTCAGGAGGTGCTCGGCGAGGGCCCTGCCGTAGCCCCGGCCGCCCCGGCCGGGGTCGACCATGAAGCCGGCGTTGGCGATACGGGCCGCCGGGCCGCCGTAGTTGGGGGTGAGGTAGGCGGAGGCGACGACCGTGCCGCTGTCGTCCTCGACGACGTAGACGCGTTTGGCGGGGCTCATCCACAGGACCCGGGCCTCCGCCTCGGAGGTTCCCGGGTCCCATGCGTAGGTCTCGCCCGCGGCGACGATGCGGTGCCAGAACGGCCAGATGCGAGGCCAGTCGTCAGCCGTTGCTTCCCTGATCAGCATGGGGGCGAGTCTGGCACGCCCATGCTCGGCGGTCGCTGAGGGGTCCGCGTCCGGTCAGTCGACGCTGGGCAGGATGTGGGGCTCCGCGAGGTCCTCCTCGTAGCCCGCGAGGCGGATGGGGGCCGACCGGGCCCACACGTCGAGGCTGCCGAGCTCGTCGACCCGTCGGCCGGCGCGCTCGCCGCGTTCCTTGGGGCGCTGATCGCGATTCGTCTTCTCCGGTGTCACCGCGCACTCCTTATGTGTCGGTCACCCTCGGGACGTACGCGCCGGTCCTGCTGCGCCTGACGCCCCGCTCGGGCTGTGTGTCATGTGCAGTTCGGACGCGGTGGCGCCGGTCGTCTCACGGGAGAGCAGGCCGTGGTGTACCGGCTTGTCCCATGACGGACCGTGGGTGTGGGTTGGACCCCGTGTGGCTGTCCGTCCGCCTCAGACTAACCAAATGAGCGGGACGCCGCTCGATGGGGCTGAAAACAACCGGTAACGATCGCGCGTCATCCGGTGTTCAACTCGGGTTTACGCACCGATTCGTTCACAAAAGAGACCCTGTGCGTATCACTCGTTCGGCGTAGGCGACGACGGCGCTTTCCGGCCGGTCGCGCCGTTCAGGCGCCGTTGGCCGAGGCGCAAGCTCGTCATGGTCTGCTGCCGTACGGCAACGGCTGCCCCGCGGGAGGACTGGCGCATGGAGCTGCGCGGTGTCGAGGAGCTGATGGAGCTGCTGTACGCCTGCCGGGGCACCCGGGACGTCCCCGTGCCCGGCCGGCCGACGGTCGACCTGCACGACCACGCGCTGCGGACCGCCGCCCTGCTCCGCCGTGCCCACCCGGCCGACAAGGAGCTCCAAGTGGCGGGCCTGGTGCAGCCGGTCGGTCGGCTGCTGTGGCCTGGTGACCCGGCGGGGCGGGCCGGCCGGACCGCCGACGCGGTGCGCGCCCTGCTCGGCGAGCGGGTCTCCCGGCTGCTGCGCGACCGTACCGGCCGGGGTGCCCCGGCCGGCGACGACCTGCTCGCCCTGCGCCAGGCGACCGAGGAGGGCCGCACGGCCGGGTTCGACGCCGGGGTGCTGGAGGACTGGCGCACCGTGCTGGAACTGCTGGCGGCGCGCAACTCCCGCCTGGGCGCCGTCGAGTGACGCCCGGGCCCTACCACTTCCCCGGGGCGTAGTCCTTCAGGAAGACCCCGTACAGGTCCTCCCCCGCCTCGCCCCGCACGATCGGGTCGTACACCCGCGCCGCACCGTCGACGAGGTCGAGCGGTGCGTGGAAACCCGCCTCGGCGAGCCGCAACTTGTCGTAGTGGGGCCGCTCGTCCGTGATCCAGCCGGTGTCGACCGAGGTCATCAGGATGCCGTCGGTCTGGAACATCTCCTGGGCGCTGGTGCGCGTGACCATGTTCATCGCGGCCTTCGCGGCGTTGGTGTTGGGGTGCCCGGCGCCCTTGTAGCCCCGGCCGAAGACCCCTTCCATCGCCGACACGTTGACGACGTACGCGCGTTTGCTCGCCGCCTTCCTCGCCGCCTCGGCCATCGCCGGCCGCAGCTTGCTGATGAGGATGAACGGGGCCGTGTAGTTGCACAGCTGGGTCTCCAGCAGCTCCACCGGGGAGATCTGCTCGATGGTCTGCACCCAGGTGTTGGTGTCGACGACGTCGGGGACGAGGCCGCCCGCGTCGATGGCCGTGCCGTCCAGGTGCCGCTCCACGCTGGCGTTGCCGGCGACCAGGGCGAGGTCGGCGACCTGCTGGGCGTCGAGACCGCTGATGCCCGGGGGCAGGGCGGCGAGGCCGTCGACGGCGCCGGAGTTGAAGGCGCCGATGACGTGGTGGGCGGGCAGTTCACCGGCGGGCAGCGGCGCGCTCTCGCCCTCGACCAGGGCGGCGTAGGCCGAGGGCAGGCGGCGGACGGTCTGGGTCGCGTTGTTGACCAGGATGTCGAGCGGCCCGGCCTCGGCGACCTGGTCGGCGAGGGCCACGGCCTGCGCCGGGTCGCGCAGGTCGATGCCGACGACCTCCAGGCGGTGCAGCCAGTCCGCGGAGTCGTCCATGGCCTTGAAGCGGCGGATGGCGTCCTTCGGGAAGCGCGTGGTGATCGTGGTGTGCGCCCCGTCGCGCAGCAGCCTGAGCGCGATGTACATGCCGATCTTGGCGCGGCCGCCGGTGAGCAGGGCGCGCTTGCCGCCGAGGTCGGCGCGCACGTCGCGCTTCTCGCGGTTCACCCGGGCGCAGTCCGGACAGAGCTGGTGGTAGAAGTAGTCGACTTCCACGTAGCGGGTCTTGCAGGTGTAGCAGGAGCGCGGGCGCTGGAGTATGCCCGCGATCCGGCCCTCCTCGGTGCGCGAGGAGGGCAGCAGGCCCTCGGTCTCGTCGTCGATGCGCTGGGCGGAGCCGGTCGCCGTGGCCTCCGTGACCGCCTTGTCGTGGGCGGTCTTGGCGGCCCGGCGCTCCTGGCGGCGGCGCTGCTTGACCGTGCGGTAGATGCCCGCGGTGGCCCGGCGCACGGCGATGGCGTCCGGGTGGTCGACGTCCAGCTTGTCGAGCTCGTCGAGCACGCTCAGGCAGACGGCCAGCCGCTCCGGGTCGATGCCGGGTCCGTACGAGTGCCCGCTCGCCTCGTCCATGGCCTGCGGGCCGTCCTCTGTCACCGTCATCGCCGCTGTGTTCCCTGCTCTGCCCTGGTGGCGCGCCGGCCGCGCCCGCTTTCGAACGGCGAATTTTACTTCAGCGCCGGGCCGCACCGCCAAACCCGCGTTCTCACGACCGGCAGGCCTTGATCAGCGTCGCCACCTCCCTGGAGACGGCGGCCGCGAACAGGTCGAGGTCTCGGACCGCCTCGCCGTCGGCCACGAGGCCGTAGTGGACGGCCCCGCGGTAGGTGGAGACGGCGACCGCGAGGGAGTGGCCGGGGGCCAGCGGGGCGAGCGGGAAGACGGCGGTGAGGGGGTGGCCGCCGAGTTTCAGGCCGAGGCTGGGCAGGGGCACGCTGGTCACGAGGATGTCGAACCAGAGCCGGGCCGCCTGGCCGACCAGGGGGCCGCCGAGCCGGTGGGCGAGGGCGGGGACGTGGTCGGCGAGCAGGGCCACGGCGCCGGCGCCCCGGTTGGGGCCGGCGTCCTTGTTGCGGTCCATGGCGGTGCGGACCGCGGCGAGGCGGGCCAGCGGGTCCGGGTCGTCCACCGGGAGCCGTATCAGATAGCCGGAGAGCCGGTTGCCCTGCGGGTAGGCGGTGCGCGGGCGGCGTTTGGAGACCGGGATCAGGGCGCGGGGCGCGACGCCCTCGCTGCCGTCGCCGCGTTCGTCGAGCCAGCGGCGCAGGGCGCCGGCGACGACCGCGATGAGGACGTCGTTGACGGTGCCGCCGACGGTCTTGCGGATCCGGTGCACGTCGTCGAGGTCGAGGACCACTCCGGCGGTGCGGCGGGTGCCGCTCGGCTCGCAGGTGAGCGCGGGGGTGGAGCGCACGTCGAGGGAGGAGCGGGCGACGGAGGCGCCGATGTCCAGGGCGCGGGCGGCGTCGGCGAGGGCGCCGCGCATGAGGCCGGGCAGGTCGCGCACGTCCGGCAGCGGACCGCGCGGCGGTGCGGCGGGGCGGGGCCGGGGTGTGGGCAGGTCCATCGGGTCCATGACGCCCGCGGCCAGGGTCAGCGCCCGCAGTCCGTCGGCGAGGGCGTGGTGGAACTTGAACAGCACCGCGAAGCAGACGCCGTCCTCGCCGGGCAGTACGTGGGCCTCCCAGGGCGGCCGGCCGCGCTCCAGCGGACGGCCCATGAGCCGTCCGGCCTCCGCGTGGAAGTCGGCGACCGGCGCGTGCAGCCGGACGTGGTGCGCGGGGTCGAAGTCCGGGTCCGTCTCGCGCGCCGCCCCGCCGAAGGCGAGCGGGCGGCGCAGGGCGGAGGGCAGCGGCTGCCACACGTCGCGGATCCGCATCCGCAGTCCCGGGACACCGGGGGCGCGGGCCGCGAGCAGGTCCGCCGCGTGAGCGCCCGCGGCGGGCGAGTGCGCGGAGAAGATCCCGAGCGCGCCGAGGTGCATCGGGTGGTCGGCGGACTCGATGTTCCAGAACGCCAGGTCGAGAGGGGCGAGCAGATCAGCAGTCAAGGGCTTGCCTCGCGTGGACGAACGGGTGGGCCAGCAGTCAATCGCCCCCAGCCGATTACGGTCAAGTACGGTCAGGCTACGTACAGTAAACAGCGGATTGAGTCCCGCCCCGGTGGAAGGGGCGGGACTCATGGTGCATGTGCCGTCAGTCCAGCACAGGTTGCGGCGCAGGGCACCCGGTGGGAGTCACCCGGGAGGCGTCACGGATCAGCGCCTCGTGCGCGGCCTTCAGCTTGGCCGTGTCGGGTTTCAGCACCGCGCGGTCATAGGTGAGGAAGCCGTTCAGCTCGCCCTCGACGTCCGCGATCTGGGTGTACACGGCACCGTTGCTGCCCTTGCAGACCAGCGCCCGGACTTCGTCCAGCTTCTCCAGGTAGTCCTCGGTGTAGGTGGCCGGGTCGACGTCGACGTACGACTGCTGCACCGACCATGCGTGGCCGGGCACCGCGAGGCCGAGGCCGCCGTACTCGCCGCTGACCAGGGCGCGCTCCCCGTCGGGGCGGGGCGGCAGGGCCGGGCTCGGGTAGCCGTGCTCGTCCATGATGTCGCCGGTGCCGCCGTCGGCGCCGAGGTTCAGCCCCGACTGGCCGTTGACCAGGCGGGTGGGGTCCCAGGCCTTGGCCTGCTCGGCGATCCGGCCCACGTCGTACTGACCCCAGCCCTCGTTGAAGGTCACCCACATGACGACGGACGGGCTGCTGCTGTGCTCGTCGATCATCTCCTTCAGTTCACGCTCGTAGCGGGCGCGGGAGGTGGCGCTCGGGTTCACCCCGGCCGTCATCGCGGGCATGTCCTGCCAGACCAGCAGTCCGAGCCGGTCGGCCCAGTAGAACCAGCGGTCCGGTTCGACCTTGATGTGCTTGCGGACGGAGTTGAAGCCGAGCTGCTTGTGCGCCTTCAGGTCGTAGGCCAGGGCCTCGTCGGTGGGCGCGGTGTGCAGGCCGTCGGGCCAGAAGCCCTGGTCGAGGGTGGCCATCATGAAGACGGGCTCGCCGTTGAGGACCGTGCGCGGGACGCCGTTCACCTTCTCGACGGCGATGGAGCGCATGCCGAAGTAGCTGCCGACCCGGTCGGCGCCGACCTTCACCTTGAGCCGGTAGAGGAAGGGATCGTCCGGCGACCACAGGTGCGGGTCGCGGACGGTCAGCGTCAGCGGGCCGCCGGTGCGGCCGCTCGCCGTGGCCACCTCGCGCCGGCCGTCGTAGGCCGTCGCCGTGACCGGTACGCCGTTGCGGACGCCCCGGACCTCGACGGTCACCTTCTCGCCGGCCACGTCGGGCGTGATCTTGAGGGAGTCCGCGTGGTCGCGGGCCACCGGCTCCATCCACACCGTCTGCCAGATGCCGGAGGACGGGGTGTACCAGATGCCGCTGGGGTCCAGGCGCTGCTTGCCGAGGGGCGGGTTCTCGCCCGAGGCGGCGTCGGTCGGGTCGTAGACGCCGACGATCAGCTCCTGGGTGCGGCCGGGCTTGAGCGCGTCGGTGACGTCGGCGCTGAACTTGTCGTAGCCGCCCTCGTGCGTGGCGACCTTCGTGCCGTTGACGTAGACCTCGGAGCGCCAGTCGACGGCGCCGAAGTTGAGCCGCAGCCGCCGGCCGGAGCCGATCCCCCAGTCGGCGGGCACGGTGAAGGTGCGGCGGTACCACATGCGGTCCTCGTGCCGCTCGATGCCGGAGAGCTGGGACTCCACCGGGTAGGGGACCAGGATGCGCTCCTTGAGGGTGCGGCCCACGGGCGGCTGCTCGCCCTCCTCGGCGGCGGCGAACTGCCAGCGGCCGTTGAGGTTGCGCCAGGCGTCCCGGGTCAGCTGCGGGCGCGGGTACTCCGGGAGGGCGTTGTCCGGTCCGACCTCGTCGGCCCAGCGGGTGCGCAACTGGTGGGTCGAGTGGTTGGGGCCGCTCGTCCAGAACGCGCTGACAACGTTGCCGTCGGTGTCGGTGAGGCCGCCTTCGCCGTCGTAGCGGACGTCGGCGTTGCCGCGGGCGGTGCCCGTCTTGTTGCCGACGACCGGCTCGTCGAGGGCGACCAGGAGGGCGGTGGGGTCGGACGGGTCCGGGCGGGCCTCACCCAGGGGCCAGGCCGCGCCGCCGATCACGGCGTCCAGGTGGTCGGTGAAGTCCGCCGGGGGCACGGCGAGGGGCTGGGCGAAGTCGAGCTTCAGGGTGCGGCCGGTGGACTGCACGGTGGCCGCGAGGGCGCCGTCGTAGTCGAAGCCCTCGGGGAGGCGGAAGGCCGACTGCGGGACGGGGGCCTTGGCGGCGCCGGGCTGGGTCCAGCGCAGGTGGAAGTTGGAGCCGCCGAAGTGCTCGAAGTACTCGACCTTGAGGTCGTAGGCCCGGCCGGCGGTCAGTTCGACGGGCTCGGCGGTCTGTTCGCGGTCCCAGTCGTCGACCCAGTGGTCGATGGCGAGCCGGCCGTCGATCCAGAGACGGAAGCCGTTGTCGGCGGAGACCGAGAAGGTGTGCGGCCCGGTCTTCTCGGGGACGATCCTCCCGGTCCAGCGGACGCTGACGTCGTCGGACCGGCCGGTGGTGAAGTTCAGGCGCGGCTCCAGGTTGTCGAAGTCGAGGTCCTGGTCGAAGGTCGTCGCCTTGAGGGTGTGGAAGTCGAAGGCGCCCGGGGCGGAGTGGGTGTAGTACTCGCCCTTGAGGCCGTGGATCTCGGCGGGGTCGTCCGCGAGCGCGGGGACCGCGCTCAGGCCCGTGAGGGCGAGGAGTGCGGCGAGCAGTAACGCGAGGCGGTTTCTGAGGCGTCGGGGACGCACGGAACCTCCATGCCAACGTTGTCATGTACAAGACGATGGCATGACAGCACGGATCCGGGGCTTCGTCCAGAGCCAGGACAAAGTCCCCCGGCCGCGTCTCGTCAGGTGACCAGCTGCCCCTTGCCCAGGGCGATGACGCCGCCCTTGGAGACCGTGTAGAGCTCCGCGTCCCGCTCCGGGTTGACACCGATCGTCGCTCCCGGCGGCACCTCGACGTTCTTGTCGAGGACGGCGCCGCGCACCACCGCGCCCCGGCCGATGTGCACGTTGTCGTGCAGCACCGAACCCTGCACCACCGCCCCCGGGTCGACCACCACGCCCGGCGACAGCACGGACCGGGTGACCTGCCCCCGGATCAGGCAGCCCGCCGAGATGATGGACTCGCTGGCGATGCCGCCGGCGTTGAACCGGGCCGGCGAGAGCTGGTACGAGTGCGTGTAGATCGGCCAGCTGCGGTTGTACAGGTTGAAGGCGGGGCGCTCGGCGATCAGGTCCATGTGCGCCTCGTAGTAGGCGTCGAGTGTCCCGACGTCCCGCCAGTAGCCCTGGTCGCGGGTGGTCTCGCCGGGTACGTGGTTGGTGCTGAAGTCGTACAGCGCGGCCTCGCCCCGGTCGGTGAGCTGGGGCAGGATCGAGCCGCCCATGTCGTGCACGGAGGACTCGTCCTCCGCGTCCCGCTTGAGCGCCTCGATGAGGGCCTTGGTGGTGAAGATGTAGTTGCCCATCGAGGCGAAGACGCAGTTGGGGTCGTCCGGGAGACCGGGCGGGGCGGACGGCTTCTCCAGGAAGCGCTCCACCGTCTGCCCGTCCGAGCCGGGCGTGATCACGCCGAACGACGACGACTCCGTGCGCGGCACCCGGATCCCGGCGACCGTCACGCCCGCGCCGCTGTCGATGTGCTGGGCGAGCATCTGGCGCGGGTCCATGCGGTAGACGTGGTCGGCGCCGAAGACGGCCACGTACTCGGGGCGCTCGTCGTAGATCAGGTTCAGGGACTGCAGGATGGCGTCGGCGCTGCCCAGGTACCAGCGGGGGCCGAGGCGCTGCTGGGCGGGGACGGGCGTGACGTAGTTGCCCAGCAGGTTCGACATCCGCCAGGTGGTGGTGATGTGCCGGTCCAGCGAGTGCGACTTGTACTGGGTCAGGACGCAGATGCGCAGGACGTCGGCGTTGACCAGGTTGGACAGGACGAAGTCGACCAGGCGGTACGTGCCGCCGAAGGTCACCGCCGGTTTGGCGCGGTCCGCGGTCAGGGGCATCAGCCGCTTGCCCTCACCACCCGCCAGCACGATCCCCAGGACCGAAGGACCACCACCACGCATGGCCGCTCCCCTCACGCCGATTTCCCGATGCCTGCCCCTGACCAGTACCCACTAAGCGTGTTCGACGATCTCCTCGTAGAGCCGGACCGTGCGGCGGGCCACCGCGTCCCAGCCGAACTCGCCGACCGCGCGCTCCCGCCCGGCCTCGCCCATCCGCCGGGCGGCCGCCGGATCGCCGAGCACGGTGTCCATGGCCCGGGCGAGCCCCGCCTCGAAGCCGTCGCCGGCCGGGACGAGCAGTCCGGTCCGGCCGTCGTCCACGACCTCGGGGATACCGCCGACCGCCGAGGCCACCACCGGCGTGCCGCAGGCCATCGCCTCCAGGTTCACGATGCCCAGCGGCTCGTACACCGAGGGGCAGACGAACAGCGCGGCGTGCGTGAGGAGCTGGATGACCTCCGGGCGCGGCAGCATCTTCGGGATCCAGAACACGCCGTCGCGGACCTCGCTCAGCTCCGCGAACAGTTCCCGGAACTCCCGGTCGATCTCCGGCGTGTCCGGTGCGCCCGCGCACAGCACGACCTGCGCGGCCGGGTCGATGTCCCGCACCGCGCGCAACAGATGCGGCACGCCTTTCTGGCGGGTGATGCGGCCGACGAACAGCACGTAGGGGCGGGAGCGGTCCAGGCCGATCCGGTCCAGGGCGTCCGTGCCGTGGTCGGGCCGGTACAGGCTCGTGTCGATGCCGTTGTGCACGACGTGGACCTTGTCCGGGTCCAGCGCCGGGTAGCAGCCGAGGATGTCCTCGCGCATGGCGCCCGAGACGGCGATCACCGCGTCGGCGGCCTCGATCGCGGTGCGCTCGGCCCAGCTGGACAGCTCGTAGCCGCCGCCGAGCTGTTCGGCCTTCCAGGGGCGCAGGGGCTCCAGGGAGTGCGCGGTCATCACGTGCGGGATGCCGTACAGCAGCTTGGCGAGGTGGCCGCCGAGGTTGGCGTACCAGGTGTGGGAGTGGACCAGCTCGCGGCCCTGGAGGGCGGCGGCCATCGCGAGGTCGACGGAGAAGGTGCGCAGCGCGTCGTTCGCGCCGTCGAGCGCGGACCAGGGGCGGTGGCGCAGCACACCGTCGGCGCGGCCCTCGCCCCAGCAGTGCACGTCCAGGTCGACCAGGGGTCTGAGCTCCCGGGCCAGGAACTCCACGTGGACGCCGGCACCGCCGTACACGTCCGGCGGGTACTCCCGGGTCAGCAGTCCGACGCGCACCCGCAACTCCCTGCTCTCAACGGCCGTTCCCTTTCATGGTCACCCAGAAGTGGCGCGTGGGGAAGAGCGGGGCGGTCGCGGGAAGCAGCAGTCGCCGCAGACGCCCCCGCCGGGCACCCGGTAGTACAGGCAGCAGCTGCGGCGCCGGAACGCCGTGCCGGTGAGGGTCCCGGCGCCGGAGAGCTGCGGGTGGGCGAGGAGCCGCGCGGCCAGGAAGCGGGCCCGGGCGGCGCTGTCGGGGCGGCCGTGGAGCCGGGCCCAGCGCTCCAGCTCCCGGGCGGCGCCCGCCAGCGCCGAGGCGGCGTTGCCCCGCAGCAGACCCGGTGCGAGGCGGTAGTGGGCGCGCAGGGCCGTCGCCAGTGGGGCGAGGTGCCCGTCCAGGACGACGGCGGCGAGGCGGTCCGGCTCCGCGGGAAGCGGCCGTACGCCGGACAGCCACAGGTCGTCGGGGGCGCTCGCGTCGGGGTCCCAGCGCAGGTGCCGGGCGTCCAGGTCGGGGAGGCCGCCGTACAGGGCGGCGCAGCCGAGGGCGATCGACCAGAGCCGGGCCGCGAGTCCCTGGTGCGCTGTCGAGGCGGCCACCCGCAGCTCCGGGGTGCCCAGGGCGCGTGCGACCTTGTGGACACGGAAAATCAGCGGATTTCCGCCTGCGTCCGGTGCCGCCGGCCCGTAGGCCTGTGCGAGAGTGGGAAGAGGCCCCGCCGCCGCTCCCCGCGTGCGCAGCACGAAGAAGCCGCCGAGCGGGCGGAGGGCGGCAAGGCCGGGGTCGAGGTCCACGAAGAGCAGTAGTACCAAGGCCCCTAGGGGACGTGATCCGGTGGCCCCCGACTCGGGTCGCCCACCCTGGGGATGACGGGGCAGCACTCGTACTCCATCGGCAGTAGGACCCAATGGGTGCTCAGGGACGACGACGGGAAGACCTGGACACGGCAGGGTGTTGGTCATGAAAGCCGACCAATCGCCGCGCCGGGCCGAGCGCCCCCGCCAGACGCAGAGGAGCAGCCGATGAGCGCCCTCGCGTTGTCCGTCCTGCTCTCCCTCGTCTCCGCGGTCGCCTACGCGGGCGGGGCGATCGTGCAGGAGCGGGTGGCGGAGTCCTCGCCGGGCGAGCAGTACGCTCCGCTGCGCCGGCCGGACTGGTGGGCGGCGGTCGCGCTGAACGGCCTGGGCGGTCTGCTGCACGTGGTGGCGCTGGCCTACGGCCCGCTGAGCCTGGTGCAGCCGCTGGGCGCGCTGACCATCGTGGTCGCCCTGCCCATGGCCGCGCTGTTCGTCGGCCGCAGGGCCGGTGCCACGGCGTGGCGGGGCGCCATCATGGCGACGGTCGGCCTCGCCGGTCTGCTGTCCCTGGTCGCCGCGTCCGACGCGCAGTCGCTGAACGCGGCCGAGCGGGTGGCCGTCGCGCTGGTCACCGCGGGAGTCGTCGTCGCGCTGATGATCGCCGCGCGGGCCGCGCACCGGCACCCGGCGGTCCGCAGCATGCTGCTGGCCACCGCGTCCGGCATCGCGTTCGGCATGTCCTCGGTGTTCACCAAGACGGTGGCCGTCGACTGGACCGGCGGCGTGTCGGCGGCGGACCTGCCGTCCCTGGCCGTGATCGGCGTCCTGGCCACGGCCGGCATGCTGCTGTCGCAGGCCTCGTACAAGGGCGCCGGGCTGACGGCCCCGCTGGCGACGCTGACCGTGGTGAACCCGGTCGTCGCGGCCGCGGTCGGCATCACGATGTTCGGCGAGACGTTCCGTTACGGCACCGCGGGCACCGTGCTCGCCCTGGGCTGTGGTGTGGTGGCCGCCGGCGGTCTGATCCTGCTGACGACGGAGCGGCTCGCGCAGGACCGCCCCGGGAGCGAGCGGGCCGGGCTGGAGTTCGCCGGCGCGGAACCGGTCCCGGGGGACACGGGTCGCGGCCCCGGCACGGCGGAGCTGGACCTGGACCTGCCGGAGCTCGTGGACGACGTGCTCGTCGTGGAGGACGTGCTCGTGCCGGGACAGGCGGCGCACGCCGTTCCGGACGGCCCGTACGAGAGCGGGGTGCCGCCGGTGCCCGCCGGCGACGAACGCCCGCTCTCCTACGTGCCCTTCTACGGCATTCCCTACGTGCCGATGCCGGCCCTGGACCGGCACCGGGTGCGGATCAGATCCTGACGCCGCCGGCCCTCAGGTACGCCACCGGGTCGACGTCCGAACCGAAACCGGGCCCCGTCCGCACCTCGAAGTGCAGATGCGGGCCCGAGCTGTTGCCCGTGGAACCGGAGCGGCCGATGCGCTGGCCCGCGCTCACCGTCTGCCCGTCCCGCACCGAGATCGCCGACAGGTGCGCGTACTGGCTGTAGCGGCCGTCGCCGTGCCGGATCACCACCTGGTAGCCGAACGAGCCGCCCCACCCGGCGCTGACCACGCTCCCCGCCGCGACCGACTTCACGGACGTGCCGGTGGGCACGGGGAAGTCGATGCCGGTGTGGTAGCCCTTCGACCAGGCGGACCCCGCCTTGCGGTAGGGCGTGCCCAGGGAGGCGCCGACGGGGGCGACGAGACCCTGCCGGCTGGCCGTGGACCGGGCGGCCCGCTCCTTGCCCGCCTCCTTCGGCGTGTCCTTGGCGCGCTCCTTGGTACGGTCCCCGGCGCGCTCCTTCGTACGGCCCTCGGCGCGGTCCGCCGCCGGCTTCCTCGGCTTCGCCGACGGGGCCGGCCGGTGCTCGGGACGCGTCTTCGTGGCGCCCTCGCCGCGCAGGGCGAGCCGCTGGCCGGGCACGATGAGGTCGGGGTCACCCCCTATCGTCGCGCGGTTGGCGGCGTACAGGCCGCGCCAGCCGCCCCGGACCTCGCGGTCGTCCGCGATGCCGGAGAGGGTGTCGCCGTGGACCACCGTGTACATCTCGGCGCTGCCGGCCCGGGACTGCGGTGTGGACTGCGGCCGCACCTCCTCGATGGAGGTCTTCTTCTTCGTCTCCCGCTGCTTCGTGCGCTCGGCCGCCGGCCGGATGTCCGGCTCGCCGCCGCCGCGGGTCAGTCCGGCCCGTACCGAGCACACCGGCCAGGCGCCCGGGCCCTGCCCGTCGAGCACCTTCTCGGCGACGGCGATCTGCTGGTCCTTGGTGGCCAGGTCCGCGCGGGCCGCGTAGGCCCGGCCGCCGTAGGCCTCCCAGGTGGACTGGGTGAACTGCAGTCCGCCGTAGAACCCGTTGCCGGTGTTGATGTTCCAGTCGTTGCTCGACTCGCAGGCGGCGACCTTGTTCCAGGTGTCGACGTCCGCCGCCTGGGCGACGCCGGCGCCCATGAACGGGAGCGCCATGCCCGCGCCGCCCGCGGTGACGGTGAGTGAGGCGCGGTTGATCCTGTTCGGCTGATACCGGCGGTGCCGGCCGCGTACGGCCATCGATTGCCCCCCTAGACATGCGTCAGGAGGGGCAAAAGTAAGCGCTGCGAACCGGCCAGAACAAGACGCCTATCGGCCGCCCGGGAGTTCAATTGGCCGGTATGAGGCCCCTGTTGCGCGTCGTGCGCCTCGGTGGTGCATCGCGTACGCCACGCGGTGCACGGGTGCGGCGCGCGCGGGGACGCGTACCTCGGCTGAGTGCGGTGGGGGCTGTCGTGCGTATCGTCCTGCGCGACGTCGTGCGACCCGCGCGTGCGGACGCAGTAGCGGCGCGTCAGGATGGTCGGCGGGGGTCACGTCGGCGGGTACCCGCCGACGGCACCGGTACCGAGGTCTTTAGGAGCGAACCGAATGAGCAGTACAGCGCAGATCGGCGTCACGGGCCTTGCGGTCATGGGCCGCAACCTCGCCCGCAACTTCGCCCGCAACGGCTACACGGTGGCGGTGCACAACCGGACGCCCTCGCGCACGCACGCGCTGGTCGAGGAGTTCGGCGGCGAGGGGGAGTTCATCGCGTGCGAGACCGCCAAGGACTTCGTCGCGGCCCTGGAGCGGCCGCGGCGGCTGGTCGTGATGGTGAAGGCCGGTGACCCGACGGACGCGGTGATCCAGGAGTTCGCGCCGCTGCTGGAGCCCGGCGACATGATCATCGACGGCGGCAACGCGCACTTCGCCGACACCCGGCGCCGGGAGCGGGAGCTGCGCGAGCAGGGCATCCACTTCGTCGGCATGGGCGTCTCCGGCGGCGAGGAGGGCGCGCTGAACGGCCCGAGCATCATGCCGGGCGGCCCGAAGGAGTCCTACGACTCGCTGGGCCCGATGCTGGAGAAGATCTCGGCCAAGGCGGCCGACGGCTCGCCGTGCGTCTCCCACGTGGGTCCGGACGGTGCCGGGCACTTCGTGAAGATGGTGCACAACGGCATCGAGTACGCGGACATGCAGCTCATCGGCGAGGCGTACCAGCTGCTGCGGGACGTCGCCGGGTACTCCCCCGCCGAGATCGCGGACATCTTCCGCACCTGGAACCAGGGCCGTCTCGACTCCTACCTGATCGAGATCACGGCCGAGGTGCTGTCCCACGTGGACGCGGAGACGGGCAAGCCGTTCGTGGACGTGGTGGTGGACCAGGCCGAGCAGAAGGGCACCGGCCGCTGGACGGTCCAGATCGCCCTCGACCTGGGCGTTCCGGTGTCCGGTATCGCCGAGGCCGTCTTCGCGCGCTCGCTGTCGGGCCACGCGGCGCTGCGGGAGGCCTCGCGGGGGCTGGCCGGCCCGAAGGCGGAGCCGCTCGGCGAGGCGGAGGCCCGGGCGTTCGCCGACCGGGTGGAACAGGCGCTGTACGCGTCGAAGATCGTGTCGTACACGCAGGGCTTCCACGAGATCGACGCGGCCCGCGGTGAGTACGGCTGGGACATCGACCTCGGCGCGGTGTCGGCGCTGTGGCGCGGCGGCTGCATCATCCGGGCCGCGTTCCTGGACCGCATCCGCGCGGCCTACGACGCCCGGCCGGACCTGCCGAGCCTGCTGTCGGACGACACGTTCGCGCAGGAGATCGCCCAGGCCCAGGACGACTGGCGCGAGGTGCTGGTCGCCGCGACCCGCCAGGGCGTGCCGACGCCCGGGTTCGCCGCGGCCCTCGCCTACTACGACGCCCTGCGGGCGGAGCGGCTGCCGGCGGCGCTGACGCAGGGGCAGCGGGACTACTTCGGTGCGCACACCTACCGGCGGGTGGACCGGGACGGGTCGTTCCACACGCTGTGGGGCCAGGACCGGTCGGAGGTCACGGCGTAGCGCCACGCGCCGAGCCGACGTGAGAACGGGGCCGGTGGACGCCTCGCGGGGCTGTCCACCGGCCCCGTTCTCATGCCGTTCTCATGCCGTTCTCATGCCGGTTTCATGCCGGTTTCATGCCGGTGTAATGCCGGTTTGATGCCGGATCACCCCATGGTCCAGGAGAGCGGCGGCCCGGGTTCGGGGTCGGGCACGGGTTCCGGTCCCGGGGGGATCGGGGACGGGCCGGGCGGGGGCTGCGGATTCGGCACCGGGTCGGGTCCCGGCGGCGGG
>NZ_JAPSKN010000131.1:6286-15702 GCF_031181705.1 Streptomyces sp. | reverse complement strand
CCGAGCCCGCCGGAGCCAGCTCGCCCCCGCCCCGCGCCCCCGTCGGCGCTCCCGGCGACGCCACACTCCGGCTCACCGGCGCCGGCCACGCCCGGCGGCCTGACCCCCGCACGGACACAGCCCGTGGCCAAGCCCGCTCCGGCGGGCCCGCCGCTCAGGGGCCGGACGCGGGAGCGCACGGGCCGCTCGCGCATGGTCAGACCCCTTTCACGAGGTGGGCCACCCGGCCGCCTCGCCGCGGACCGCCGGAAACGGCTGTCGGCGGTCTGTCGGTGATTTGTCGGTGGGGCCTGGCACCGTCGGGGACATGACGCGAATCGACGAGAACACCAGCGGTGCCGCTGTGACCGTGCGGGGGCTGGTGAAGCACTACGGCGAGACCAAGGCGCTGGACGGGGTCGACCTGGATGTGCGGGAGGGCACCGTCATGGGTGTCCTCGGGCCGAACGGGGCCGGCAAGACCACCCTGGTACGGATCCTGTCCACCCTGCTCGCCCCCGACTCGGGCCGGGCCACCGTGGCCGGCTACGACGTCGTACGGCAGCCCCGGCAGCTGCGGCGGGTGATCGGGCTCACGGGGCAGTACGCCTCCGTGGACGAGAAGCTGTCCGGCTGGGAGAACCTCTACATGATCGGGCGGCTGCTCGACCTGCCGCGCAAGGACGCCCGCAGCCGGGCCGACGAGCTGCTGGAGCGCTTCTCGCTGACCGAGGCGGCCAAGCGGCCGGCGGCGACGTACTCCGGGGGCATGCGGCGCCGGCTGGACCTGGCCGCGTCCATGATCGGCCGGCCGGCGGTGCTCTTCCTCGACGAGCCGACCACCGGCCTGGACCCGCGCACCCGCAACGAGGTGTGGGACGAGGTCAAGCGCATGGTCGGCGACGGGGTCACCGTGCTGCTCACCACCCAGTACATGGAGGAGGCCGAGCAGCTCGCCTCCGAGCTGACGGTCGTCGACCGCGGCCAGGTCATCGCCGGCGGCGCCATCGAGGAGCTGAAGGCGAAGGTCGGCGGCCGGGCGCTGCGGATCCGCCCGGCCGATCCGGTGCAGCTGCGGCCGCTGGCCGGCGCCCTGGACGACCTGGGGATCACCGGGCTCGCCACCACGACCGTGGACACCGACCGGAGCGACGTCCTCGTGCCGATCCTCAGCGACGAGCAGCTGACCGCCGTGGTCGGCGCGGTCACCGCGCGCGGCATCACGCTGTCCTCCATCACCACCGAACTGCCCAGCCTGGACGAGGTGTTCCTGTCCCTCACCGGCCATCGCGCCAGTGCCCCGCAGGACGCCGTGCCCGCCGAAGACCTTCAGGAGGCCGCCGTATGAGCGCCGTCACCCTCAACGACACCGAGGCCGACGCCCGTATCCCGCTGCGCGGCCACCTGCGGCACACCGGTGCCCTGATCCGCCGCAACCTGCTGTGGATCCGCAAGGACCCGGAGTCGATGGCCGACGCGCTGCTGATGCCGGTCATCTTCACCCTGCTGTTCGTGTTCGTCTTCGGCGGTTCCATCGGGCAGGCGCTGGGCGGCGGGCAGGAGCGGTACGTCCAGTACGTGATCCCCGGCATGATCGCGATGATGAGCATGACGCTGTCCCAGGGCGTCGGCACCGGCTTCAGCCAGGACTTCAACTCCGGTGTCATGGACCGCTTCCGGTCCCTGCCGATCGGCCGCGGCTCGGTGCTGTTCGCGAAGATCTCCGTGGAGCTGCTGCGGATGCTGTTCGCGACGGCCGTGCTGATGATCGTCGCCGTCGCGGTCGGCTTCGACATCACGAACTGGCCGGGGCTGCTGGCGACCGTGGCCCTGTCCACGGCGTTCGCCTCGTCGATCATGTGGGTGTTCCTCACCCTGGGCGTGATCCTGAAGAACGCGCAGTCCGTGCAGGCGATGGGCTTCCTGGTGCTGTTCCCGCTCCAGTTCGGCTCGTCGATCTTCGCGCCGACGACGTCGATGCCCGGCTGGCTGCAGGCGTTCACCGACTACAACCCGCTGTCCACGCTGGCGGACGCCGCGCGGGGGCTGATGATCGGCGGTCCGGTCGCGCACGACCTGTGGGTGACGCTCGGCTGGTCGGTGGTGATCACGGCCGTGATGGCGCCGATCGCGATCCACAAGTTCCGTACGAAGAGCTGACAAGGGCGCGGCCGTGCGCCGTCACAGCAGGGCGGTGGCCTCCTCGACCGAGAGGCCGCCGCCCTGCGCGTAGGCGCTCTCGTACGCCGCGTCGCCGAGCAGCGCCCGGGCCTGCCGCTCCGCCTCCTCGCGGGTCTCGCGCTCCTGCCGCTGGGCGACGTGGCCGGGCGGCAGCAGGGCGTCGGCGGCGCCGAGGCAGCGGGCCGCGTCCACGGCGCCGAGGCCCCCGTCGCGGACGGCCAGGGCCTGGGCGCCGACGGTCAGGAACACCGCCCGCATATGGGGCGCGATCGCCGCGGACACCGGGTCCCCCGCCCGCTCCAGCGCCTTGCGGGTGCGGTCCAGGCAGTCCTCGTACCGGCCGTCCCGGGCGTCCAGCCAGGCCTCGGCGCCGAGGATGAACGCGTCGAACACGATGAAGTGGGCGATCCGGAAGTCCTCGCGCAGCCGCCGCAGTTGCTCGCGGGCCTCGGTGGTGCGGCCGGTCATGCCGAGCCGGCCGGCGAGGAAGAGACGGGCGGCGGGCATGGCCTCGCTGTGCGAGTTCTCGTGCTGGGCGATCACCTCGCGCAGCAGCCGCTCGCCCCGCTCCTCCTGGCCCGACTCCAGCAGCGCGTTGCCCAGCCGGGCGGTGAGGACGGCCGCCTGGGCGCGGGCGCCGAGGCGTTCGGCGTGGGCGATGGCCGCCTCGTAGTCGGCGGCGGCCAGGGCGTGACGGCCGCGGCGCTCGTGGGCCTCGGCGCGGGCCGAGAAGGCCTCGGCGGTGCCCCAGGCGTCACCGAGGCGGCGGTAGATCTCCAGCGACTCGTCGGCGTCGCGCCCGGCGTCACCGGCCCAGTCGGTGCGGTTGGCGGAGAAGTTGGCCCGCATCTGCAGACCGGAGGCCAGCTCCCAGTCGAAGCCCGGGGTGTCCCTGCAGGTGCGGATGGAGGCGTCCATGATGACGCGCAGCCGGTCCATGTCGCCGGTCAGCATCACGGCGAAGAACCAGAACAGGCCGGGCAGCCGGCAGGTCTGCGGCAGACCGGGCTCGTAGGTCAGGGAGATGGTCCGCAGCTTCTGCTGGGCGTTCGGGTTCTGCCAGGCGTCCAGTTCGGTGTCCATGCAGGCCAGGTGCGCCAGGTGGACGCCGCGCCGGGCCTCCCACAGGATCTCCTCGGTCATCGGGGGCGGGGCGTCGGTGCAGCGCTGCCAGACGGGGGCGGCGCGGCGGACGGGCCCGGCGAAGGGGTCCGGGCCGAGGGCCATCACCTCGCGGCACCAGTTGCGGGCCTCGATGCGCAGGTCGCGCATCTGCCAGTACCAGACCAGGGACAGGGCCAGGCACAGCGCCTCCTGCTCGTCGCGCAGGGCGACGGCGTGGCGCAGGGCGGTGCGCAGGTTGTCGTACTCCCGCTCCAGCCGCCGGATGGCGGCGAGCTGGCCCGGGCCGCGCAGCAACGGGTCGGTGGTGCGGGCGAGTTCGCGGAAGTACGTCAGATGGGCGCGTTCGGCCTCGGCGCGCTGCCCGGACTCCTCCAGCCGTTCGGCGGCGTACTCGGCGACGGTCTCCAGCAGCCGGTAGCGCATCTCGCCGTCGGCGGTGTCGCCGGGCGGGGTGGCCACCACCAGGGAGCGGTCGACGAGCGAGCCGAGCGCCTCCAGGGCGAGGGGTCCGCACACGGCCTCGGCGGCGGACAGGTCACAGCCGCCGGCGAACACCGAAAGGCGCCGCAGGACCTCGCGTTCGTCCTCGTCGAGCAGCTCCCACGACCAGTCGACGACGGCCCTGAGGGTCTGCTGGCGGGGCAGGACCGTACGGCTGCCGGAGGTCAGGAGGCGGAAGCGGTCGTCGAGCCGGTCGGCGATCTGGCGGGGGGTGAGCATCCGCAGCCGGGCGGCGGCCAGTTCGATGGCCAGGGGCAGGCCGTCCAGGCGCCGGCAGATCTCCGCGCAGGCCTCGGGGTCGTGCTCGACGCGGAAACCGGGCCGGGCCGCCGCCCCCCGCTCGGCGAGCAGCCGCAGCGCGACCGGCTCGGGCAGCGGCTCCACCGGGCGCAGCAACTCCCCCGGCACGCCGAGGGGTTCGCGGCTGGTGGCGAGGACGGTCAGGCCGGGGCAGCGCTCCAGCAGCTCCCCGGTGAGCCGGGCGGCGGCCTCGGCGACGTGCTCGCAGTTGTCCAGGATGAGCAGCATGCCGGGGCGGGAGCAGTGCTCGGCGAGGCGTTCGACGGGGTCGTCGAGCCGGTCGGCGACGGCTGCCCGGATGCCCTCGGCGCCCGCGCCGTACAGGACGGTCTCGCGGGCGCCCACGGCGGTGAGCACGGCTTCCGGTACGGCGGCGGGGTCGTCGACCGGGGCGAGTTCGGCGAGCCACACCCCGCCGGGCATGGCGTGCCGCACGGTCTCGGCGGCCTCCTGCGACAGACGGGTCTTCCCGGCGCCGCCGGGTCCGAGCAGGGTGACCAGGCGGGCCGTCGCGAGATCCGCGCGGATGGTCTCGATGTCGCTCTCCCGGCCGATGAAGGAGGTGAGACGGGCGCGCAGGTTGCCGGGGGCGGGGGTGGTCCCGGCCGCCGGGGGCGCCGGGGCTGTCGCCGCGCGGGCGGCCGGGCCCGGCGCGGGCCCTGGGTCGCCGTCCGATGCGGCCAGCAACTCCGCGTGCAGAGCGCGTAGTTCGGGGCCCGGGTCGGTCCCCAGCCGGTCGGCGAGGAGCTGTCGTACGTCGTCGTAGGCGGCGAGGGCCTCGGCGGTGCGGCCGGCCTCGCGCAGGGCACGCAGGCGCAGCGCCTGGAGGGGTTCGTCCAGGGGGCGGCTGTCGCACAGGGCGGTCAGTTCCGGCAGCGCCTGCCCGGCCTGGCCGAGGGCGAGGGCGGCGCCGTGGCGGGCGCGCAGCACGTCCAGGCGGCGGGCCTCCCGGCGGGCCGCCTCGGCGGTGCGGTCGGGGAGGTCGGCGAGGGCGGGGTCGCGCCACAGGGCGAGGGCGTCGTCGAGGACCACGGCGGCCTTGGCGGGGTCGCCGTCGGCCAGGGCCCGCAGCCCCTCACCGGCCAGCCGCTCGAAGCGGTGCAGGTCGATGTCGTCGGGTGCGGCCGTGAGCCGGTACCCGCCCTCGGCGGAGGCGACCGCGTCCGCCCCGAGCGCCCGCCGCAGCCGTCCGATCAGCGCCTGCAGCGCGCCGGCCGCGTCGGCGGGCGGGTCCCCGCCCCACACCTCGTCGACGAGCATCCCGGCGGGCACGGTACGTCCCGCCCTCAGGGCGAGCACGGTCAGCAGCGCGCGCAGCCGCGCCCCGCCCACCGGAACGACCGAGCCGTCGGTGCGGATCGCCTGCGTGGTGCCGAGGATGCGGTAGTGCACGGGGTCCATTGTCTCCGGAGGTGAGAGGGCGGTCACGGCGGTCCCGCGGCGCGGCGGGGATGCGCCGGCGGGCAGCCCGGCGCCGGGGCAGGGCGGGCGTGGCCCGGCAAGGGCCCGGCGGCGCGGGACGTCGTCCCACGGCGCTGCCGACACGGTCCGACGCGGGCCGGCGCGCCCCGGCACTCCCTGCGCCGGTGCTCGTGGACCACCTGCCGGAACCCCATGGCCCCACCCTCCCCGGAACCGGCCGCCCCGCGCGAGACGTTTTCCCCCTGCGCCCGGTACCGTCGGGCCGTCCCACCGCGTGTTCGAGAGTGCAGGGAGTCCCATGACCACCGCCACCAGCCGCCACAGTGAGCGGCGGATCAGTCCCGTCTTCGTCGGGATCATGGCCGTGACGGCGGTCACGGGGTGGGCGACCTGGACCGGCTTCGCCGAGCAGCCCGGGGTCGCCGTGTTCCTGTTCGTGACGGCGGCATGGATCGTCTCGCTGTGCCTGCACGAGTACGCGCACGCGCGCACGGCCCTGCACAGCGGCGACATCTCGGTCGGCGCCAAGGGCTACCTGACCCTGAACCCGCTGAAGTACACGCACGCGCTGCTCAGCATCGTGCTGCCGGTGATCTTCGTGATCATGGGCGGGATCGGTCTGCCCGGCGGCGCGGTGTTCATCGAGCACGGGCGGATCCGGGGGCGCTGGAAGCACAGCCTGATCTCGGCCGCCGGCCCGCTGACGAACGTGCTGTTCGCGGTGGTGTGCACGGCCCCGTTCTGGCTGGACGCGCTGGACGGCGTGCCGAGCGACTTCCGCTTCGCGCTGGCGTTCCTCGCGCTGCTGCAGGTGACGGCCGCGCTGCTGAACTTCCTGCCGGTACCCGGCCTGGACGGCTACGGGGTGATCGAGCCGTGGCTGTCGTACGGCATCCGGCGCCAGGTGGAGCCGTTCGCGCCGTTCGGCCTGCTGTTCGTGTTCGCGCTGCTGTGGCTGCCGGCGGTCAACGGCGTGTTCTTCGACGTGATCGACGCCATCCTGAAGTCGCTCGGCATCAGCGACTTGGAGACCTACTGCGGCCAGGAGCTGTACCGCTTCTGGCAGGGCGGCAACGAGTTCTGCTCGGCCGCTTCCTGACGGCTCAGCCCGCGACGGACTTCTGCTGCCTGGCGCGCTTGAGGTAGTACCAGCACATGTTGGACGACAGGCCCGCCAGCAGCACCCACACGATGCCGAGCCAGCTGCCCTGGACGAAGGAGACGACGGCCGCGGTCACGGACAGCAGGCAGACGATGAGGGCGTAGAGGGCGAGGCGGGGCATGTCGGGTGGCTCCTGTCGGGGGACACTTCGGGCACTGCTGGCGCCCTCCAGTGTCCCCCATCGGCTCATACGTCCGTGACCCGGAGCCCCGCGTGCGCCTTGTAGCGGCGGTTCACGGAGATCAGGTTCGCCACCAGGGACTCCACCTGGTGGGCGTTGCGCAGCCGCCCGGCGAAGATGCCGCGCATGCCGGGGATGCGTCCGGCGAGGGCCTGGACGATCTCGACGTCGGCCCGCGCCTCGCCGAGCACCATCACGTCGGTGTCGATCTCGTCGATCTCCGCGTCCTGCAGCAGCACGGCCGACAGGTGGTGGAAGGCTGCGGTGACCCGGGAGTCCGGCAGCAGCGCGGCGGCCTGCTCGGCGGCGCTGCCCTCCTCGGGCTTGAGGGCGTAGGCGCCCTTCTTGTCGAAGCCGAGCGGGTTGACGCAGTCGACGACGAGCTTGCCGGCCAGCTCCTCGCGCAGGGACTCCAGGGTCTTCCCGTGGCCCTCCCAGGGCACGGCGACGATCACGACGTCGCTGCGGCGCGCGGTCTCGGCGTTGTCGGCGCCCTCGACGCCATGGCCGATCTCGTCGGCGGCGGCCTGTGCGCGGTCGGCGGCCCGCGAGCCGATGATCACCTTCTGCCCGGCCTTGGCGAGCCGGTAGGCCAGGCCCTTGCCCTGCGGTCCGGTCCCGCCGAGCACCCCGACGACGAGTCCGGAGACGTCGGGCAGGTCCCAGGGGTCCTTGGCGGGGGTCTTCTGGGCGTGGTCGGTGGCAGCACTGTCGGTAGAGGTCATGGCCCCGACTCTACGACCGCGGCCCCGCCCCGAGCGGCTCAGGTCAGCTCCGCCACCGGCACCCGCCGGAAGGTGATCGTCTCGTAGGCGCCGAAGTCGCCGGTCTCGTACAGCAGCCCCACGGTGTCCGGGTCGACGCGCACCAGGTCGGAGTAGGCGGCGGGCAGTCCGTCGACCGTGTGGGCCGGGCGCCAGGTGGTGCCGCCGTCGGTGGAGGCGCGGATCGTCATCAGGGCGCGGAAGCCCGGGTCGGCGGGCCCGGAGAACAGCAGCACGTCGGGGTCGCGGAGCTGCAGGACGCTCGCCTGGCACACGGGGGCGGACAGGCCCGCCTGCGGACGGAATGGCTTCACCAGGGTCTGTCCGCCGTCGGCGGAGTGGGCGTCGGCGCGGGTGCCCGGTGCGGGCGAGTCGTTGCGGGTGTTGAAGTAGACACGGCCGTCGGGCAGTTCGGCGGCGGTGGTCTCGTTGGCGTTGATGTAGCCGTCGGGGTCGTCGTCGACGTAGCCGATCCGCCAGGTGGCGCCCGCGTCGTCGCTGAGCAGGCAGTGGCCGCCGTTGTACCTGCCCTCCGTGCCGTTGTCGGTGCCGGTGGGCGGCAGGGAGTGGTTGGCGGGGACGACGATCCGGCCGGTGCCGAGCCGGAGGGCGTGGCCGGGAGTGGTGGCGTACCAGCGCCACTCGGGTTTCTTGGTCTGCTGGGTGATCTCCCGGGGTGCGGACCAGGTGAGGCCCTCGTCGTCGCTGTGCTGCACCCAGACGCGGCGTCCGTCCGCCGCGCTCACCCTGCCGCGGCGGATGGCGTCCTCGGTGGCCGGGGCCGCGTTGCGCACGTGCACCAGGAGCACGCGGCCGGTGTCGAGGACGACGGGGGCCGGGTTGCCGGCGAGAGCGTCGCCGTTGCGCGCGGCGACCCGGAGCGGGCCCCAGGTGCGGCCGCCGTCCGTGGAGCGTTTCAGCACGATGTCGATGTTCCCGAAGTCGTCCCGGGAGCCGACCCGGCCCTCGCAGAAGGCGAGCAGGGTGCCGGTGCCGGTGGCGACGACGGCGGGGATGCGGAAACTGGCGTATCCCTCCCGGCCGGCGCGGAAGGGGACGCTGCTCTCGGTCATCGGCGGGATCCTCCGGGCGTTCGACGTCGGAATGCGTGACCGGGCCGCCTACCCAGGCCGGGCGAATGCGCGGTGAACTCCGCGTCACGACTGGACGGTTCGGGCAGGATGCGTGCGTATGGACGCGGTACGGGTGGCGCTGTTGCGGGAAGTGCTCGCCGGGACGGAGTGGCTGGGCGCCACCCGTCGGTTCGCCAGGGCGCTGCGCGGGTCGGTGGTGTCGCACGGGGGCGGGCTGCTGCTCGTCGGCACCCCCGCGTACGAGCCGTGGCACCTCGCGGCCCATCTGGTGGACGAGGCCGCGTGGTCGGGCACGCCGGAGCTGGCCCCGACGCTGGTACGGCACGACGCGCGCCCCTCGGACCCGGCTCACCTGGCGGTGGGGCTGGGCCGGCTGGAGGCGGCCCGGCGGGGCGAGACGCTGCTGGTGGTGTCACCCGAGGGCCCTGCCGCGCCCCTGCTCGAACGGGTGTCGGACGCCCGTCGCGCGGGGGTGACGGTCCTGTCCCTCGGGCCCGACCGGGGCGAGCTGCCGGCCGTGGCGCACGAGACGCTGGCCGTGCCGGCCGGCTCGGAGCTGGACCTGGACACGGTCCAGCACCTGGTCAGCGCGGCGGCGGGCGAGAACGCGCTCCCGACCCCACGCGGGCGGCGCCGCTTCCGGGACCGCGTGGCGAGACTCGCGGAACACCTGACGGCCCCACCGCCGGCCCGCTGGTGAGGCGGAC
>NZ_JAPSKN010000131.1:0-6186 GCF_031181705.1 Streptomyces sp. | reverse complement strand
CTGGTCAGCGCGGCGGCGGGCGAGAACGCGCTCCCGACCCCACGCGGGCGGCGCCGCTTCCGGGACCGCGTGGCGAGACTCGCGGAACACCTGACGGCCCCACCGCCGGCCCGCTGGTGAGGCGGACGACCATCCGGACCCGGAACCATGCTCCCGGGCCAGGCGGCCGGTTCCGCGGGGGGCCGCCGTGGCGGGGCGCCCCGCCGTCGCGGGGCGCCCCGCCGTCGCGGACGGGCCGCCGTCGGGGAGGGCGGCCGAGGGGGACCACCGCCACGGGCGCACCGCCGCCCTGGGGCACCGCCGCCCCAGGGGGAATCGCCGCCGCGCGGGATGGCTGCGGGGCCGCCGTGGGCGACCACCGCCACACGCGCACCACCGCAACGCGGGACCGCCGCCGGGGCGCCGTGAGCTGAGAGGGGCACCACCGCAGGGTCGCCGTCGGCCGAGGGGCGCCTCCGCGGCGGAGGAACCACCGCCACGAGGCACCACCGCGGACCACCGCCAACAGACACCACCGCCCCAGGGGGAACCCCTGCCACGAGGCACCACCGCCACGGGGGGGGACCGCCGGCCGAAGGGGAAGCCGCCGGCCAAGGGGCACTGCCGCCGAGGGTGCTGCCCCCGCAGGGCACTGCCGCCCAGCGCGCCGCGACCGACGCGGACTGCCGCCCAGGGCCACCGCAGGGGACTGCCGCCGGGGGCGCTGCCGCCGAAGGGGGCCGCTTTCGCAGCCGCCCGGGCCCGGACGCGGGGACGCCCGGGGCGGCTCGCACCCCGGGCTTCACGTACGGGTCCCCCGGGTCAGTTCTCCTCGCGGCCACCCGCAGGGGCGTCGTGCCACTTGGGGTCGTTCTCCCACTGGAGGTTGCGTTCGCGGGCGGTCTCCATCGCGCGCTCGGCCTCGGTACGGCTCGCGTACGGGCCGAAGCGGTCCTTGCCCGGGCAGTCGGGCCCCTCTTCGACCTTCTTGTGCTCCAGGCAGTAGTACCACTCGCCCGGCTTGCCGACCGTCCGCTTCTTGAACAGGGCCATGACCAGCTCCTCTCGCCATCGACATGTTCCCCCACGGCCGCTGGTTAGACTCGCTGGCATGTCTGGCCAGTCGCTGCTCGTCCCTGGGGAGCTGTCCCCCACCCGTTCCGTGCCCGGAAACATCCGCCGCCCGGAGTACGTCGGCAAGCCCGCTCCGACGCCGTACACCGGACCGGAGGTGCAGACGCCCGAGACGATCGAGGCGATGCGGCGCGCCGGCCGGATCGCCGCCCGGGCCATGGCGGAGGCCGCGAAGCTGATCGCCCCCGGCGTGACCACGGACGAGCTGGACAAGGTGGCGCACGAGTACATGTGCGACCACGGCGCCTACCCCTCGACGCTTGGCTACCGGGGCTTTCCGAAGTCGCTGTGCACCAGCGTCAACGAGGTCATCTGCCACGGCATCCCGGACTCCACCGTCCTGCGCGACGGCGACATCGTCAACCTGGACGTGACGGCGTACATCGGCGGCGTGCACGGCGACAACAACGCCACCTACCTCGTGGGAGACGTGGACGAGGAGTCGCGGCTGCTGGTGGAGCGGACCCGGGAGGCCCTGAACCGGGCGATCAAGGCGGTCAAGCCGGGCCGGCAGATCAACGTCATCGGCCGGGTCATCGAGTCGTACGCCAAGCGCTTCGGCTACGGCGTGGTGCGGGACTTCACGGGCCACGGGATCAACTCGTCGTTCCACTCGGGCCTGATCATCCCGCACTACGACAGCCCGCACGCCACGACGGTCATCCAGCCCGGAATGACGTTCACGATCGAGCCGATGCTGACGCTCGGGACGCACGAGTACGACATGTGGGACGACGGCTGGACGGTCGTGACGAAGGACCGCAAGCGCACGGCCCAGTTCGAGCACACGCTGGTGGTGACGGACTCGGGCGCGGAGATCCTCACGCTGCCCTGACCACAGCCCCGCCCCGGCCGACGGCCCGCTCTCCCGGAGGGCGGGCCGTCGGCGTGCGCGGCCCTTGCCCGTGCCGGAGGTTTTTCCCGACAAGACGTCGGGAAGTTTACCGACAACCGGTCGGCAAACCATTGACTTAGGTAACCCTAAGCAGAGAAAGTGGGCTCATGGAATCCTTCTCGACCCTCATCCGGACCGCCTCCCGCGAGCAGCACGAGGAGGTCAGGGGCTCGACCTTCCTGAGCGACCTGCTGGGGCACAAACTGGGGGTCGACGCGTTCGCGCGCTACACGGAGCAGCTGTGGTTCGTGTACCAGGCACTGGAGTCCGCCGCCGAGCGGCTGGCCGGGGACCCGGTGGCGGGCCCCTTCGTCCGCCCGGAGCTGTTCCGCGCGGCGGCGCTGGAGCAGGACCTGGAATACCTGCGCGGCCCCGACTGGCGCTCGCGGATCAGCGCGCTGCCGGCCACGCTGGAGTACGCCGGGCGGATCACCGAGTGCGCCCGGAACTGGCCGGCCGGCTACATCGCCCACCACTACACCCGCTACCTCGGCGACCTCTCCGGCGGGCAGATCATCCGCGACACGGCGGAGAAGACGTGGGGCTTTCCGAAGAAGGGCGACGGGGTCCGCTTCTACGTCTTCGAGGAGATCCCCAACCCGGCCGCCTTCAAGCGGGGTTACTGGGAGCTGCTGGACGCGGTGCCCGGGGACGAACTGGAGCGGCAGCGGATCGTGGCCGAGTGCAAGCGGGCCTACGGGCTGAACAACGCGGTGTTCCTGGCGCTGGGCGAGGAGTTCCCGCTGTCGGCGTGAGGGACGGTGGCGACGGGCGGGGCCCCTCGCACGCGGCGAGGGGCCCCGGATCCGTCTCGGGTGGAGCGCCGGTCCCGGCTCAGATGTCGAACGGACCGTTGTGGCAGACGGCGCCGCCCCACTCGATCTCGGCGGTCTCGGCCTCCAGCTCACCGAAGTACGGGCTGCACGCCACGTGGTGGCCGCGGCCGTCGCGGTGGTCCCGGCCGTCGTCGTCGCCGGCGGCGGCGGTCGCCGCGCCGGTGGCGGTGACGGCGACGGTCAGGGCGGCTACGGCCAGAGCGGATCGAATGCGCATGAGATTCCTCTCGCGGTGGTGCCTTGTCACGCCCAGAGGTCCCCGTTCGCCGCCGCGCACACACGCTGTTCCACCCGTACGGCCGCGCGCCACCCGGGTCAGCGTTCGAGACGCACCCGGCCGCCGACCTCGGTCCAGCCGTCCGGCTGGGGCGCGGTGAGGATCTGGGAGCCCGCCCCCTGGGTGATGTTGAGGGCCCGGCCCAGCCGGTCGGTGAGCAGCAGGGCCGCCGCCCCGGTCGCCTCGTCCTCGTCGATGCCGTCGCCCCGGCCGGGGAAGGCCCGGGCACGCACCCGCCCGGCGGACTCGTCCTCCCACGCCCAGGCGTAGACCCACCCCCACTGCCCGGAAGGCGTGGACGGTGCCGCCACCCCCGGCGGCGGCACGGGCAGGTCGTCGACCTCGGCGGCGCTGCCGTACTGCCGCAGGGTGCGCGGCGGCACCCATTCGGCCCGTGCCTCGATCCAGCAGAACTCCCCGTCCTGCCGGGCCCCGACCACCCCGGCGGGCGTCACCAGTTCGGGCACGTCGAGCAGCCAGGCCGCGCCGACGCAGGGGTGCCCGGCGAAGGGCAGCCGCAGGGTCGGCGTGTAGATGTCGATCACACCCCGCTCGGGGTCGTCGACGAACACGGTCTCGCTGAACCCGAGCTTCGCGGCGAACGCCTGACGGTCGTCCGGACCGGGCAGCACGGAACCGTCCCGCACGACACCGAGTTCGTTGCCGTACCCACCGTTCGGCCCGCAGAAGACGCGGAGCACGTCGTAGTCAGTCACGGGGGCATTCAAGCACCGGCGGGCCGGCGGCGGGCGGGCCGCCTCGACCGCTTCCCGACGCGACCTTTGACCGTCCCTTGACTGCTCCATGGGGGTGACTTTGAGCCACTTACGCCATCCTTATCTGGTTTAGGTGAGCCTCACCTTCCTGCTTTGGAGCCCAGATGCGACCCGTCAGACCAGCCTCCGTCGTCATCGCCGCCGCGGCGGTCCTGACCGCCGCCACCGGCTGCACCGAGAAGAGCGGCGCGCAGGACGGCGACCACGTGATCAACGTGACGGCCACGGACGACAGGTGCGAGGTGTCCAGGAAGGAGTTCCCGGCCGGGCACGTCGAGCTCGCCGTCGAGAACAAGGGCTCCAAGGTCACCGAGGTCTACGTCCTCTTCCCCGACGACCGCGTGGTCACCGAGCGGGAGAACATAGGTCCCGGCACCAGGCAGCGCGTCACCGCCGAGGTGAAGGCGGGTGACTACCAGATCGCCTGCAAGCCGGGCATGAAGGGCGAGGGCATCCGCCAGGCCGTCAGGGCCACCGGCGGCAAGACCGTCGAGCGCGACCCGCGCCTGGACAAGGCCGTCGCCGCGTACCGCGCCTACGTGCAGCAGCAGGCCGACGAGACGCTGCCGCTCGCCGAGACGTTCGCCAGGGCCGTCCAGGACGGCGACGTCGCCGCGGCGAAGAAGGCGTACGCCCCCTCCCGGATCGGCTGGGAGCGCACCGAGCCCGTCGCCGAGTCCTTCGGCGACATCGACCCCAAGGTCGACGTCCGCGAGGACGGCCTGGAGGACGGCCAGGACCCCGCCACCGACTGGACGGGCTGGCACCGCCTGGAGAAGGCGCTCTGGCAGGACGGGAAGATCGGCGACCGCGAGAAGGAACTCGCCGGCCTGCTCGTCAAGGACCTGAAGGACTGGCAGAAGCGCGTCGGCACGGCCGAGATCACCCCCACCTCCATGGCCAACGGCGCCAAGGAGCTCCTCGACGAGGTCGCCACCGGCAAGGTCACCGGCGAGGAGGAGCGTTATTCGCACACCGACCTGGTCGACTTCAAGGCCAACGTCGAGGGCGCGCAGCAGTCGTACCACCTGCTCAAGCCGGTCGCCCGGGAGAACGACGCGGCCCTCGTCACCGAGCTGGACCGGCAGTTCGCCGCGCTGGACAAGCTCCTCGACCGGTACCGCCCGGACACCGCCTCCTACGAGTTCACCTCCTACGACAAGGTCGGCAAGGCGGACCGCAAGGAGCTCTCGGACGCGGTCAACGCCCTGGCGGAGCCGCTGTCGAAGCTCGCCGCGGCCGTCGTGAAGTGACCGGGACCCCACCATGACGGACACCGACGCACCCTCACCCTCCCGGCGTTCGCTGCTCGGCTGGGGCGGCGCGGGGCTGGCGCTCGGCGCCGCGGCGGCGGGCGGAGCGGCGGCGATCGCCCGCACGGACGACGCCGCCGCCACGCCCGCCGCCGGCACGGCGATCCCGTTCCACGGTGCCCACCAGGCGGGCATCGCCACCCCGGTCCAGGACCGCCTGCACTTCGCCGCGTTCGACGTCACCACCGAGGACCGCGCGGCCTTCGTCCGGTTGCTGAAGGACTGGACGGAGGCGGCCCGGCGCATGACGGCCGGCCGGGCCGTCGGCGAGGGCGCCTACGGCGGCCTGCCCGAGGCGCCCCCGGACGACACGGGCGAGGCGCTGGGCCTGAAGCCCTCCCGCCTGACCCTGACCATCGGCTTCGGCCCGAGCCTGTTCGAGAGGTTCGGCCTCGCGGACCGCCGCCCCGAAGCCCTCGTCGACCTGCCGAAGTTCGCGGGCGACAACCTGGACAAGGCCCGCAGCGGGGGCGACCTGTGCGTCCAGGCCTGCGCCGACGACCCGCAGGTCGCCGTCCACGCGATCCGCAACCTCGCCCGGATCGGCTTCGGCAAGGTCGTCATCCGCTGGTCGCAGCTCGGCTTCGGCAAGACCTCCTCGACGACGCCCGAGGCGCAGACCCCGCGCAACCTGATGGGCTTCAAGGACGGCACGCGCAACATCGCGGGCACCGAGACGGCCCGCCTGGACAAGTTCGTCTGGGTGGACGGCAGGGACGGCCCGCCCTGGATGGCGGGCGGCTCCTACCTGGTCGCCCGCCGCATCCGCATGCACATCGAGACCTGGGACCGCGCCTCGCTGCAGGAGCAGGAGGACATCTTCGGCCGCGACAAGGGCGAGGGCGCGCCGGTCGGCAGGGCCAAGGAGCGCGACGAGCCGTTCCTGAAGGCGATGAAGCCCGACGCGCACGTGCGGCTCGCGCACCCCGACTCCAACCAGGGGGCGACGATCCTGCGCCGCGGCTACTCCTTCACC
>NZ_JAPSKN010000130.1:9354-15705 GCF_031181705.1 Streptomyces sp. | reverse complement strand
TCTGCGGGCTCGGCAGGGCCGGACGCGTCAGGCTTCTGCCCGTCGGACGGGGCGGATCCGGGCGAGGCCCAGCCCGGAGTGTCGTTCATCGTCGCTCCTTCACGGTGCCCGTCCGCGGTCGCGGCGGCAGGTTGGCAGCCATCGTGCCATGGGGTGGTCTTGGTGTGACCGGCCGCGGTCTGGGCTGCGCACCTTCAATTGTCCGCCGGATTGGGGGCAGACTGATCGCATGGCTGATCAGTACGCGTACAGCGGCGATGACAAGCGGCCGACCGAGATCCCGGCGATCCGCTGGGAAGAGCCACCGGAAGGACCCGTTCTGGTCCTGCTCGACCAGACGAGGCTGCCGGCAGAGGAGGTCGAACTGGTCTGCACGGACGCGTCCGCGCTGGTGGAGGCGATCCGCTCCCTGGCGGTGCGCGGGGCGCCGCTGCTCGGTATCGCGGGGGCGTACGGTGTCGCGCTCGCCGCCGTGCGGGGCTTCGACGTGGACGAGGCCGCGTCCGCGCTGGCGACTGCCCGGCCGACCGCGGTGAACCTGGCCGTCGGGGTGCGGCGGGCGCAGGCGGCTCACGAGGCGGCGCTGGCCAAGGGCGGTGACGTCCGGCAGGCGGCCGCGGCGGCGCTGGCCGCGGCGCGGCAGCTGCACCGGGAGGACGCCGAGGCCAGTGGGCGGATGGCCGAGCACGGGCTGGCGCTGCTGGACGAGCTGCTGCCCGGTGGCGGGCACCGGATCCTGACCCACTGCAACACCGGTTCGCTGGTGTCGGGCGGCGAGGGCACGGCGTTCGCGGTGGCGCTCGCGGCGCACCGGGTGGGCCGGCTGCGGCGGCTGTGGGTGGACGAGACGCGTCCGCTGCTGCAGGGCGCGCGCCTGACGGCGTACGAGGCGGCCCGCAGCGGGATGGCGTACACGCTGCTCACGGACAACGCGGCGGGGTCGCTGTTCGCCGCGGGCGAGGTGGACGCGGTGCTGGTCGGGGCGGACCGGATCACGGCGGACGGGGCGGTGGCGAACAAGGTGGGCAGCTATCCGCTGGCGGTGCTGGCGCGGTACCACCATGTGCCGTTCATCGTCGTGGCGCCGGTGACGACGGTGGACCTGGACACGGCGGACGGGGCGTCCATCGAGGTGGAGCAGCGTCCCGGGCACGAGGTGACCGAGCTGGTGGCGCCGCAGGTGCCGGGGGCCGGTGCGGAGGCGGGCGGCGGGATCCCGGTGGCGCCGCTGGGGACGCAGGCGTACAACCCGGCCTTCGATGTGACGCCGCCGGAGCTGGTGACGGCGATCGTGACCGAGGAGGGCGTGGTGTCGCCGGTGACGGCGGAGGCGCTCGCCGAGGTGTGTGCGCGGTCGCGCCGGGTGGCGGCGGGCTGAGGTCGCGCGTCCGCCGGAGCCGGCCGTGACCGGTTTTCCGCCCACCGGACGGCCATCGCGCAGACCACGGAGGTGATCATCAGCGGGCGGGCGAGGGCAGACAGTGGCGCTTGCTGCGACTATGGTCACTGGCCGGTGACCTACCTCACCACTGCCTTCGCCACCGTTATGAGAATGGGATGATGTCGTTTATGAAGGGACGAGTCCTTGTCGTCGACGACGACACCGCACTGGCCGAGATGCTCGGCATCGTGCTGCGTGGTGAGGGTTTCGAGCCGTCGTTCGTGGCCGACGGGGACAAGGCGCTGGCCGCGTTCCGGGAGGCCAAGCCGGATCTGGTGCTGCTCGACCTGATGCTGCCCGGCCGGGACGGCATCGAGGTGTGCCGCCTGATCAGGGCGGAGTCCGGGGTGCCGATCGTGATGCTCACGGCCAAGAGCGACACGGTCGACGTCGTGGTGGGCCTGGAGTCGGGTGCCGACGACTACATCGTGAAGCCGTTCAAGCCGAAGGAGCTGGTGGCCCGGATCCGGGCCCGGCTGCGGAGGTCGGAGGAGCCCGCTCCGGAGCAGCTCGCCATCGGTGACCTGGTCATCGACGTGGCGGGGCACTCCGTGAAGCGGGACGGGCAGTCGATCGCGCTGACGCCGCTGGAGTTCGACCTGCTGGTCGCGCTGGCGCGCAAGCCGTGGCAGGTGTTCACGCGCGAGGTGCTGCTGGAGCAGGTGTGGGGCTACCGGCACGCGGCGGACACGCGTCTGGTCAACGTGCATGTGCAGCGGCTGCGCTCCAAGGTCGAGAAGGACCCGGAGAAGCCGGAGATCGTGGTGACCGTGCGTGGTGTCGGGTACAAGGCAGGGCCGAGCTGACATGTCCGGCGACAGTGCCGCTTCGGCGCCCGGCCGGTCCGGGGCCCGCCCGGGGCGGCCTGTCGGGCGGAGGAAGGGCGGCCGCTGGGGGCGGCTCCTGGAGAGCGGGTTGCTCCAGGGCGGTGTCCAGGGCAGCCCGGTCATCCGCCTGTTCGTGCGGTGGGTGCGCCGGCCGCTGCTGCCGGTCATGCGGCTGTGGCGCCGCAACATCCAGCTCAAGGTCGTCGTCACGACGCTGCTGATGTCGCTGGGCGTGGTGCTGCTGCTGGGCTTCGTCGTCATCGGGCAGGTGCGCAACGGCCTGCTGGACGCCAAGGTGAAGGCGTCCCAGAGCCAGGCCACGGGCGGGTTCGCGGTGGCCAAGCAGCGGGCCGACGAGGCGGCCAGCGGGACCGGGGACGACGTCGCCACGGCGGACGGCCGCCCGGCGCAGAACGTCACCCAGTGGCTGAGCGACCTGGTCTCCTCGCTGTCCAGCGGTGGCCAGGGCGCCTTCGACGTGGTGACGCTCCCGGCCTCCGACGCGAACGGCGCCGGTGGGCGCGGACAGCGGGCCTCCGGTGAGGTGGACTGGAGCCGGAGCGTGCCCGCCGACCTGCGCGAGCGGATCGGCAGCAGTACGACGGCCGCGCAGAGCTACACGCGCATCACGTACAACAACGAGATCAAGGACTCCCAGCCGGGCCTGGTCATCGGCAAACAGGTCAACGACCCGAACGGCGACCCGTACCAGCTGTACTACCTCTTCCCGCTCACCCAGGAGGAGAAGTCGCTGAGTCTGGTGAAGGGCACGCTGGCGACGGCGGGGCTGTTCGTCGTCGTGCTGCTCGGGGCCATCGCCTGGCTCGTGGTGCGCCAGGTCGTCACACCGGTGCGGATGGCGGCGGGGATCGCCGAGCGGCTGTCGGCCGGGCGGCTGCAGGAACGGATGAAGGTCACCGGGGAGGACGACATCGCGCGCCTCGGCGAGGCCTTCAACAAGATGGCGCAGAACCTCCAGCTCAAGATCAGCCAGCTGGAGGACCTGTCGCGGATGCAGCGCCGGTTCGTGTCGGACGTGTCGCACGAGCTGCGTACGCCGCTGACGACGGTGCGGATGGCCGCGGACGTCATCCACGAGGCGCGTGAGGACTTCGACCCGGTGACCGCGCGGTCGGCGGAGCTGCTCGCCGACCAGCTGGACCGGTTCGAGTCGCTGCTCGCGGACCTGCTGGAGATCAGCCGGTTCGACGCGGGTGCCGCGGCGCTGGAGGCGGAGCCGATAGACCTCAGGGAGGTCGTGCGGCGGGTGGTCAGCGGGGCGGAGCCGCTCGCGGAGCGCAAGGGCACGCGGATCCGCGTGCTGGGTGACCAGCAGCCCGTCGTCGCCGAGGCCGACGCCCGGCGGGTGGAGCGGGTGCTGCGCAACCTCGTCGTCAACGCCGTGGAGCACGGCGAGGGCAACGACGTGATCGTCAGGCTCGCCGCGGCCGGCGGCGCGGTCGCCGTCGCGGTGCGGGACTACGGGGTCGGGCTCAAGCCGGGTGAGGCGACCCGCGTGTTCAGCCGCTTCTGGCGGGCCGACCCGGCACGCGCGCGCACCACCGGTGGTACGGGTCTGGGGCTGTCCATCGCCCTGGAGGACGCGCGGCTGCACGGCGGCTGGCTGCAGGCGTGGGGCGAGCCGGGCGGTGGCTCGCAGTTCCGGCTGACGCTGCCCAGGACCGCGGACGAGCCGCTGCGGGGCTCGCCGATACCGCTGGAGCCCAAGGACTCGCGGCGCAACCGTGGCCTCGACGACGCCGGTCTGCCGTGCGGCGGCGACGGTGAGAAGCGGGCGACCGTGCCGGCACAGCCGGCGAGCGGATCCGCGGCACCGGGGGCGAAGCGGGACCCGATACCGCCCAGGGCGGCCGACGCCACGGCCGATCCGACGGCGCTGCCGGGCAACGGCGCGCGCGTGGTGCCACGGCCCGCCTCGGGCACGCGGAGGCAGGACGGGGAGGCCGGTCCTGCCGGGGCCGGGGTTCCCGGGCACGGCGGGCACGGCGAGCACGGCGATGCCGCGGGTGCCGCGGAGACGGCGCCTGGTGGGCGTGTGGGCGGTCCCGCAGCGAGCACCGAGAACGGTGTGGCGAGGGGGACGCGTGACGACGCTACGGGCCGTACCGGCGGCCGGGCGGGGGACGGCGGTGCCGCCGCTTCCGGCGGGGAGGGCGCGCCGGGTGGGGCGACCAGGCAAGGGGAGGCATCTCGTGGGCGCTGACCGCGAAAGGCGCGGCCGGCGCAGGCCCGCGCGCGTGATGGCGTACGCCGCCGGTGGCGTCCTGGTGCTGGCGGGGTGCGCGTCGATGCCGGACAGCGGCGATCTGCGGAGCGTGGAGTCCACACCGCGCCAGGACACCCAGGTGCGCGTGTTCGCCGTGCCGCCGGGGGAGGACGCGCCGCCCTCGGAGATCGTGCAGGGCTTCCTGGAGGCGCTCACCAGCGACGATCCGCAGTACAAGACGGCACGCCAGTACCTGACCGGGGAAGCCGCGAAGACCTGGCGGCCGGAGCTGTACACCACGGTGCTCACCGACGGGCCGGGCGCCAAGCCCGAGGGGCCGGGCGGCCGGGAGGACACCGGCGAGATCTCGTACGTGCTGACCGGCACGAAGGTGGCCACCGTGGACGCGCAGCAGTCGTACGCGCCCGCGACCGGGACGTACGGCAGGACCGTGCACCTGACGCAGGACGAGAAGAGCGGGCAGTGGCGGATCGACGCGCTGCCCCAGGGCGTCGTCATGGGCCAGTCGGACTTCCAGCGCAACTACATGTCCGTCAGCAAGTACTACTTCGCCTCGAACACCGTGGCGGCCGGGGCGAAGACGCAGCCCACCGCGGTCGCGGACCCCGTCTACGTGCGCCGGCGCGTGGACCCCATGACGCAGATGGTGCGCTCCCTGCTGAGCGGACCCACGCGGTGGCTCGACCCCGTCGTCAGATCGAGCTTCCCCACCGGTACGGCGTTGGCTAAGGGCGCCGGCGCGCTGACGCCCGACGACCGCAGCCTGCTGACCGTGCCGCTCAACGACAAGGCCGCGGGCATCGGCACCAACCGGTGCGAGGAGATGGCGGCCCAGCTGCTGTTCACGCTGCGGAGCCTCAGCCCCGCGGTGGACGAGGTGGAGCTGCGCGCCGGCGGGACCGAGCTGTGCTCGCTGACCCAGGCGGCGGCCGAGACCGCCGCCTCCCGCAGCGCGGCGCGTCACCCCGACTACCTGTACTTCGTCGACGGCAAGGACCGGCTCGTACGGATCCCGGCGGGCAGCAGCGAGACCAAGCCGGACCCGGCGCCCGGCGCGCTGGGTGAGGGCGACACGGCCCTGCGGTCGGTGGCCGTCTCGCGCGACGAGCACACCGCCGCGGGTGTCAGCCTCGACGGCAAGTCGCTGTACGTCGGCTCGCTGGTCTCGGGCGGTTCGCTCGGTGAGCCGGTGCTGCGCAGCCAGGGCCGGAGCGAGTCGGACCGGCTGACGACCCCCAGCTGGGACGCGGACGACGGCCTGTGGGTGGCCGACCGGAACCCGCGCGATCCCCGGCTGCTGCTGGTGGAGGACGGCAAGGGCGAGCCGCTCGAGGTGCGCACGCCGCATCTGGACGGGCGGATCCAGTCCGTGCGAGTGGCCGCCGACGGGGTGCGGATCGCGCTCGTCGTGGAGAAGGGCGGCAAGAAGACGCTGCTCATCGGGCTGATCGAGCGGGAGGAGAAGCCGGGCGAGCAGCCCGCCGTCCGCGTGGTCGAACTGCGCTCCGCGACGCCCGAGCTGGAGGAGGTCACGGCCATGTCGTGGGCCGGGGACAGCCGGCTCGTGGTGGTCGGGCGCGAGCACGGGGGCGTGGAGCAGATGCGGTACGTCCAGGTCGACGGCTCCACGCCGGACGCCCCGGCGCCCGCGGCGCTGACCGGCGTCAAGGAGGTCACCGCCGCCGAGGACGACGGGTTGCCGCTGGTGGCGAACTCGGTGGACGGCATCGTCCGGCTGCCGACGGGGGCACAGTGGCAGAAGGTGACGCAGGGAACGGCGCCGGTCTACCCGGGGTGAGGCGGCCGCGTCGTCCCGGGGTGAGGCGTGCCGTGAC
>NZ_JAPSKN010000130.1:0-9254 GCF_031181705.1 Streptomyces sp. | reverse complement strand
CGCCACCGCCGTGGGCGGCACGTCACCAAGCTCCCGACCCGGGCGCGGAGCCGGCGGCATCGCCCTGCGTCGGGGTCGGCGGAAGACCGTCCCGCGTTGTCCACAGGTGGTTGTCCACAGGGGTGGCGGGGGCCCGGCCGGGGCGGCAGAGTGGTCGGCATGCGGGGGTGGTGGCGGGACCTCACCGACCTGGTGCTGCCGGGCGAGTGCGGGGGCTGCGGCACACCGCGTACGGTGCTGTGCGCGCGGTGCCGTGCGGTGCTCGACGGGGCGGCGGTACGGCGGGTGCGGCCGGTCCCGGAGCCGCCCGGGCTGCCGGTGGTGCACGCGGCGGCCGCGTACGCCGACGAGGTGCGGGCGACGCTGCTGGCCCACAAGGAGCGAGGCGCCCTGGCGCTCGCGGGCCCGCTGGGAGCGGCCCTGGCACACGCCGTGCGTGCCGCGCTCCGAGAAGTGTGCCGGTCGGGCGCCGAGGCGGCTGTGCGCGACGGAAGGGCTCCCGTGCTGCTGGTGCCCGTGCCGTCCGGGCGGCGGGCCGTGCGCGCCCGGGGACATGACCCGGCACGCCGGATCGCCCTCGCGGCGGCCGCGGACCTGCGGCGCGGCGGCGTCCCGGCCCGGGTGCTCGGTGTGCTGCGGCACCGGCGGGCCGTGGCCGACCAGTCGGGGCTCAACTCCCGGCAGCGAATGGACAATCTCGCCGGTGCGCTGACGGTCGCGTCCGGAGGTGCCGGGCTGCTGACCGCGGGACCGGTCGTCCTGGTCGACGACGTGATGACCACGGGCGCTTCCCTGTCGGAGGCCGCTCGGGCCCTGCGGGAGGCCGGCGGCGGGCCGGGGTCGCCGTGCGGGGCGGCGGCGGGGCCGATTTCGAACGATGCGTGCACTGCGGCCGTGTACGGACGAGAGAGCTGGGAAAGCAGAGAGGAACAGAACGTCGGATCAAGGCGAGAGAGGACGGGCCGGTGGCCCGGCCGGCAGGGAATGGCGGGCGCGTATGACGCCGACCCGGTGGTTGACGTGGTGTGCGCGGCAGTGGTCGCGGCATCACCGGACTCTTTCCAAATAAACCGGAACTGACCGAGATCTTGCGTCGTTGCAGGTAATGAGAGGGCCTATTCACCTGAACGGAGGTACGCCGCAGTAGAGGGTGACGACATCCGTCCGGGCGAGATATGTTCGGTTGAGAGGGAAAGCCGCAGGCCACACCTCTCAAATCCGAATGCCGTGACGCGGGTTTTCCTTCATCACTCGCGACGGTGGAGTGGAGATCTCGCCCGCGGGGGAGGAGGTGGAAGTCACCGAGTCCGAGGTTCCGGGGCTCACCGGAACCTGGTGCAAAAGGGAGATGCTCCGCACCGAAGCGGAGTGATCCGGGAACGGAGTTCTGCGTGGACATCGTCGTCAAGGGCCGCAAGACCGAGGTGCCCGAGCGGTTCCGGAAGCACGTGGCCGAGAAGCTGAAGCTGGAGAAGATCCAGAAGCTCGATGGCAAGGTGATCAGCCTCGACGTCGAGGTGTCCAAGGAGCCCAACCCGAGGCAGGCCGACCGCTGCGACCGAGTGGAGATCACGCTCCGCTCCCGCGGTCCGGTGATCCGGGCGGAGGCAGCGGCGAGCGATCCGTACGCGGCGCTCGACCTGGCGGCGGAGAAGCTGGAAGCCCGGCTGCGCAGGCAGCACGACAAGCGGTTCTCGCGCCGTGGCGCGCGCCGGATCCCGGCCGCCGAGGTCGCCGACCACGTCCCGGGCGTGGCGACGCTCAACGGAAACGGCCTCGCGCCGGCCCCCGAGGAGGAGTCGGACGCGGTCCCCACGAAGAAGATCGGCTCGCTGGAAGTACAGGGTGACGGTCCCATCGTCGTCCGCGAGAAGACCCACGTCGCCGCGCCCATGACCCTCGACCAGGCTCTCTACGAGATGGAGCTGGTCGGCCACGACTTCTACCTGTTCGTCGACTCCGAGACCAAGGAACCGAGTGTCGTCTACCGACGACACGCCTACGACTACGGCGTGATCCACCTCAGGACGGACACGATGGTGACCCAGTCGCACTCCCCGGACGCGGGCGGTGCGCTCGGCGGCTGACCGCCCCGGGTGACAGCGGAGAGGGTGCCCCTGGAGCGCGTGTGCGCCCCCAGGGGCACCCCTGTGCGACCACTTCGCGCCCCGCTCCGTCACCCCGGTGCCGTCCGGGCATGAAATCATGGTGACCACGGCCCAACCGGTGGGTCGTTGCTCTGGGTTGGCGATGGCTCAGGACCACAGGCCACAGCCTTCAGGGGGAGGAACGATGGCGGACAGCTTCGGACCGATGCGTGACGGGGATGCCCACGAAGGCGTCGCCGGCATGGGCCCGGACACGGAGACCCCACGCAAGGAACCGATCAGAGTCCTCGTGGTGGACGACCACGCCCTGTTCCGCCGTGGCCTGGAGATCGTGCTCGCGGCCGAGGAGGACATTCAGGTCGTCGGGGAGGCGGGTGACGGGGCCGAAGCCGTCGAGAAGGCCGCCGACCTGCTGCCCGACATCGTCCTGATGGACGTGCGCATGCCGAAGCGGGGCGGGATCGAGGCCTGCACCTCCATCAAGGAGGTGGCCCCCAGCGCGAAGATCATCATGCTGACGATCAGCGATGAGGAAGCCGATCTCTACGACGCCATCAAAGCGGGCGCGACCGGCTATCTCCTCAAGGAGATCTCCACGGACGAGGTGGCCACCGCCATTCGCGCGGTCGCCGACGGGCAGTCGCAGATCAGCCCGTCCATGGCGTCGAAACTGCTCACCGAGTTCAAATCGATGATCCAGCGCACCGACGAGCGCCGCCTGGTGCCCGCACCGCGCCTGACCGACCGCGAGCTGGAAGTCCTCAAGCTCGTCGCCACGGGGATGAACAACCGTGACATCGCCAAGGAGTTGTTCATCTCCGAGAACACCGTGAAGAACCACGTGCGCAACATCCTGGAGAAGCTGCAGCTGCACTCCAGGATGGAGGCCGTGGTGTACGCGATGCGGGAAAAGATCCTCGAAATCCGCTGACGCCGGGCGGCCGGTGCGCTCAGCCGGTCAGGCGGGTCAGCTCCCTCACGAGCGGCTCACGCAGGTCCGGTGCGTCGACCCGTTCCACGCGCACGTCCGTGCAGTCCACCCAGGACGCGGCCTCGGCCAGGGCCTGGGCGACGGCCGGAACCGCCTTCGGGCCGTCGAGCGTGACCTGCTTGGCCACCAGCGTGCTGCCCGCTCGCGCCGGGTCCACACGGCCGACCAGCCGGCCGCCGGCCAGGACCGGCATCGCGAAGTAGCCGTACACCCGCTTCGGTTTGGGCACGTAGGCCTCCAGGCGGTGCGTGAAGCCGAAGATCCGCTCCGTGCGCGCCCGCTCCCAGATCAGGGAGTCGAACGGCGACAGGAGCGTGGTGCGGTGCCGGCCGCGCGGGGGTGTCTCCAGGGCCGCCGGGTCGGCCCACGCCGGCTTGCCCCAGCCCTCGACCGTGACCGGGACGAGCCCCGAGTCGGCGATCACCGCGTCGACCTGCTCGCCCTTGAGGCGGTGGTAGTCGGCGATGTCCGCGCGGGTGCCGACGCCGAGGGACCGGCCCGCGAGGCGGACCAGGCGGCGCAGGCACTCGGCGTCGTCCAGCTCGTCGTGCAGCAGCGCTGCCGGGATCGCGCGCTCGGCGAGGTCGTAGATCCGCTTCCAGCCGCGGCGTTCCACGCACACCACCTCGCCGTGCATCAGGGCGCGTTCCACGGCGACCTTGGAGCCGGACCAGTCCCACCAGTCGTTCGTCTTCTTCGCGCCGCCCAACTCCGTGGCCGTCAGGGGGCCTTCGGAGCGGAGCTGCTTGATGACCCGGTCGTAGACGCCGTCGGGAAGTTCGTGGTTCCAGTGCGGGCGGTTGCGGTAGGCGCGGCGGCGGAAGGCGAAGTGGGGCCACTCCTCGATGGGCAGGATGCAGGCGGCGTGGGACCAGTACTCGAAGGCGTGCGGCTGTACCCCGGACGTGCCGGAGGACGCCGGCTTCCAGTAGGCGTCCTCCACGGTCTTCCGGCCCACCGCGCCCAGGCGGGCGTACGGCACGAGCTCGTGGGAGCGGGCCAGGACCGAGATCGTGTCGAGCTGTATCGCGCCCAGGTGGCGGAGGACGCCGCGGACGCCGGAGCGGCGGTCGGGGGCGCCGAGGAAGCCTTGGGCGCGCAGGGCGATCCTGCGGGCCTCGTCTGCGGAGAGCTCTGCTGTGGGGCGCGGGGTGGTCATGGATCGCACGATATGGGGTGGGACTGACAGTGGGGAGTGGCCTGGGCTGCTGAGTCCCGCTCACTGCGGGCGGGGGACGGGTGGCCGCGGCCGGCAAGCCGCGGGCAGGTACGGCGCCGTCGACGGAAGGCCCAGGTCAGAGGGGAGCAGGGAGCCGACCCAGGTGTCGCGCAGTACCCCCTTGTTGTTCGTCGCGGAGCGCAGCGTGCCCTCGATCGTGAAGCCCGCCCGTTCCGCCACCGCGCGCGAGGCCCGGTTGCCCACCTCCGCGCGCCATTCGACACGGTCGATCGCGCCGGACACGAACGCCCAGCGGCAGGCGGTGAGCGCCGCTTCCGTGATGTGGCCGTGGGAACGGTGCTGCTTCGTGGCCCAGAAGCCGATCTCCGCCATGCCCAGGGCGCGCATCGTGAGGCCGAGCATGCCCGCGAGGTCGCCGGAGTGGAGGAAGACGCCGAAGGTGAACAGGGAGCCGTCCGCCCAGCCGTCCGGAGCGATCCGTTCCGTGAAGCTCTCGGCGTGCTCGCGCAGATAGGGCGAGGGGATCGTCGTCCAGCGCCGGATGTCGGGGTCCTGGCAGGCCTCGTACACCGCGTCGGTGTCCCGGGGGCCGACCGTGCGCAGCAGGAGGCGGTCCGTGGTGAGGGTGACGGGGTCCATCGGCCGATTCTGCTCGGAGGGCGCCCGCCGTGCCATCCCTTTGCCGATGGTGATGGGGTGATCACGACGGGTGCAATTCGGCGGCGGGATGCGGCACCATCCGGAGGGCACGGACGTTGTCCCCTTCGAAGCAGACGTGAATCAGAAATCGAAGCAGCGGACGGCCGCCGTCACGGCAGGCCCTCCCGGCGCGGTGGGGTCCTCGCATACGATGGCCGTTGCTCAGTAAGTCAAGTGGTAACCGACCGTCCCAGGCCCGACCGGCAAGGAGACCAACCCCCGTGTCCGTCCTCTCGAAGATCATGCGTGCAGGCGAAGGCAAGATCCTGCGCAGGCTGCACCGCATCGCGGACCAGGTCAACTCCATCGAAGAGGACTTCGTCGACCTCTCCGACGCCGAGCTGCGGGCCCTCACCGATGAGTACAAGCAGCGGTACGCCGATGGTGAGAGCCTGGACGACCTGCTGCCCGAGGCCTTCGCCACCGTCCGTGAGGCCGCCAAGCGCGTCCTGGGCCAGCGTCACTACGACGTGCAGATGATGGGCGGCGCCGCCCTGCACATGGGGTATGTGGCCGAGATGAAGACCGGTGAGGGCAAGACCCTCGTCGGCACGCTGCCGGCGTATCTGAACGCGCTGTCCGGCGAGGGCGTCCACATCATCACGGTCAACGACTACCTGGCCGAGCGCGACTCCGAGATGATGGGCCGCGTCCACCGCTTCCTGGGCCTGAGCGTCGGCTGCATCCTCGCCAACATGACGCCGGCTCAGCGCCGCGAGCAGTACGCCTGCGACATCACGTACGGCACGAACAACGAGTTCGGCTTCGACTACCTGCGCGACAACATGGCGTGGTCCAAGGACGAGCTCGTCCAGCGCGGCCACAACTTCGCCATCGTCGACGAGGTCGACTCCATCCTCATCGACGAGGCCCGTACGCCGCTGATCATCTCCGGTCCGGCCGACCAGGCCACCAAGTGGTACGGCGACTTCGCCAAGCTGGTCAAGCGCCTCAAGCGCGGCGAGGCCGGCCAGCCGCTCAAGGGCATCGAGGAGACCGGCGACTACGACGTCGACGAGAAGAAGCGCACGGTCGCCATCCACGAGTCCGGTGTCGCCAAGGTCGAGGACTGGCTGGGCATCGACAACCTCTACGAGTCGGTGAACACCCCGCTCGTGGGCTACCTGAACAACGCCATCAAGGCGAAGGAACTGTTCAAGAAGGACAAGGACTACGTCATCATCGACGACGAGGTCATGATCGTCGACGAGCACACCGGACGTATCCTCGCCGGCCGCCGTTACAACGAGGGCATGCACCAGGCGATCGAGGCGAAGGAAGGGGTGCCGATCAAGGACGAGAACCAGACGCTCGCCACGATCACCCTGCAGAACTTCTTCCGCCTCTACAAGCGCCACGACCACAACGGCAAGGAACAGCCCGGTCTGTGCGGCATGACCGGTACGGCGATGACCGAGGCCGCCGAGTTCCACCAGATCTACAAGCTCGGCGTGGTGCCGATCCCGACCAACCGGCCGATGGTCCGCAAGGACCAGTCGGACCTGATCTACCGGACCGAGGTCGCCAAGTTCGAGGCGGTCGTCGACGACATCGAGGAGAAGCACCGCAAGGGCCAGCCGATCCTCGTCGGCACCACCTCGGTCGAGAAGTCCGAGTACCTCTCGCAGCAGCTCAGCAAGCGCGGCATCCAGCACGAGGTGCTCAACGCCAAGCAGCACGACCGTGAGGCGCAGATCGTCGCCCAGGCCGGCCGCAAGGGCGCTGTCACGGTCGCCACGAACATGGCCGGCCGTGGTACGGACATCAAGCTCGGCGGCAACCCCGAGGACCTCGCCGAGGCCGAGCTGCGCCAGCGCGGTCTCGACCCCGAGGAGCACATCGAGGAGTGGGCACAAGCCCTGCCCGAGGCGCTGGAGCGGGCCGAGAAGGCCGTCAAGGCGGAGAAGGAAGAGGTCGAGAGGCTCGGCGGGCTCTACGTGCTGGGCACCGAGCGGCACGAGTCGCGGCGCATCGACAACCAGCTGCGCGGTCGTTCCGGCCGTCAGGGCGACCCGGGCGAGTCCCGCTTCTACCTCTCCCTCGGCGACGACCTGATGCGGCTGTTCAAGGCCCAGATGGTCGAGCGTGTGATGTCCATGGCGAACGTGCCGGACGACGTGCCGATCGAGAACAAGATGGTCACGCGCGCGATCGCCTCCGCCCAGTCGCAGGTCGAGCAGCAGAACTTCGAGACCCGCAAGAACGTCCTGAAGTACGACGAGGTCCTCAACCGCCAGCGCGAGGTCATCTACGGCGAGCGGCGCCGCGTCCTGGAGGGTGAGGACCTGCACGAGCAGATCCAGCACTTCATGGACGACACCATCGACGCCTACATCCAGGCCGAGACCGCCGAGGGCTTCCCGGAGGACTGGGACCTCGACCGGCTGTGGGGCGCCTTCAAGCAGCTCTACCCGTGCAGCGTCACGGTCGAGGAGCTGGAGGAGGCGGCCGGCGACCGGGCAGGGCTCACCGCCGAGTTCATCAGCGACTCCATCAAGGACGACATCCACGAGCAGTACCAGGCCCGTGAGGCGCAGCTCGGCTCCGAGATCATGCGTGAGCTGGAGCGCCGGGTCGTGCTCTCGGTCCTGGACCGCAAGTGGCGCGAGCACCTCTACGAGATGGACTACCTCCAGGAGGGCATCGGCCTGCGCGCGATGGCGCAGAAGGACCCGCTGGTCGAGTACCAGCGCGAGGGCTTCGACATGTTCACCGCGATGATGGAGGGCATCAAGGAGGAGTCCGTCGGCTACCTGTTCAACCTGGAGGTCCAGGTCGAGCAGCAGGTCGAGGAGGTCCCCGTCGAGGACACCAAGCCCGTGGCCGACCTGGAGAAGCACGACTCGGTGCCGGCGCAGGCGGGTGCCCGGCCGGAGATCCGCGCCAAGGGCCTCGACGTCCCGCAGCGGCGCAACCTCCACTTCTCCGCGCCGACGGTCGACGGCGAGGGCGGCACGATCGAGGGCGACTTCACCGAGGACGGCGAGCCGGTGCGGTCCGAGGCCGACGGTCTGACCCGCGCGGAGCGCCGCAAGCAGGCGCGCAGCCGGGGGCGCCGCAAGAAGTGACGGTGGCCGAGCCGCCGCGGCGGTCGTCGCCATAGCGTCTTCGAAGGGCCGGGCACCCGAGGGTGCCCGGCCCTTCGGCGCGCCGTGGGGCGGGTCCTCCTCGCCGGTGGTGGCGGCTCAGTCGGCGTCGGGGCGGGGTGGACGGGGGCCGCCGAGTTCCACCGCCGTGCAGCGCCAGCGGAGGTCCTGGCCGAGTTCCAGGCGGAAGGCCATGGCGCGCAGCCGGTCGCCGGCGCCGATGCGGGCGAAGGCCTCGATGGCACCCGGGCGGGGTTCGAAGTAGCCGATGTCCCGGACGACGGGGCGGGCGCCGCGGGTGCGCAGAGGGCCGCGCTCGGCCAGCCAGGTCAGTTCGTCGTAGGCGCGGCCGCGGGTGTGGCGGAGCATCGCGTGGACGGGGCGGTGGCCGCTCAGGACGGCGACGAGGAGGTCCGCGAAGACGTCCGTGGGGAGGGCCCGTCGGGGAGTCCGGGCGGGGACGCGGGGGACGGTCTGCCCGGACGCCGGGCCGGGCGCGTCCGGCCACGGCGGTGTGGTGCCGTGCGGGCCCCTGCGCGCGGCGGGGGCGGCGGGGCGGCGGCTGCCCGGGGAGGTGGGCGGGCGGGTGTCGGCGGGGCGGGTGTACGGGCGCTTGGCACGTGCGGAGGCCGGGGGGCGGCCGCCGGCTGCCGGGGTGCGGGGCGGACCGCCGCCGGGGACGCGGGGCGGACCGGTCGGGGTGAGGGGTGGCGAGCCGGCGTTTCCGGTGGTGAGGGAGGGGACCGCCTCGCGGGGGCGGGGGCCCGTGTCGGCCGGGCCGTCGAAGGTGTGCTCGTCCCGGCGCGTGGGCGGGCGGCGGTGGGTCCTGGTCATGACCTTGTGCATGGGGGGTCCCGTTCCGTGGTCCGGTGGATACCGGTGAGTAACTTCGGGTGGTGATCTTGTACGGGGACGGAGGGGGCCGGAGCAAGGAAGCGGACCGCGCGTCGGAGCTGCCGGAATGTTCACCTATCCGGGTGATCCGCAAGGCGTGGAGCCCGGCCGCTCGGGGAGGAGCCGGGTGAATCTCCGGCCCGGGGTGGACGCGTCCGGCATCCCGGGCCGGGACCCGAAAGGGGACGCGGCGCACGTATTCTGAAGCCCTGTCCGGAAGCCCTCTCCGGCAGCGTCCGCCCCGGACACGACCCACCGACCGACCACGAAAGCGGCCAGCCATGCGTGTCTACGTG
>NZ_JAPSKN010000017.1:54255-60409 GCF_031181705.1 Streptomyces sp. | reverse complement strand
GCAGGTCAGAGCCCCTTTGCAGCAGGCTCCAAAATCGCCACGCACTCCACGTGATGCGTCATCGGAAACAGATCGAACGCCCGCAGCGTCCGCACCCGGTACCCGCCCTCCCGGAAGTACCCGAGATCCCGTGCCAGCGCCGCCGGATCGCACGCCACGTACGCGATCCGCCGTGCGCTCAGCGACGACAGGTGCTCCACCGTCTTGCGCCCCGCCCCGGCCCGCGGCGGGTCCAGGACGATCAGGTCGACCTCCGTGATGCCCGTGCGCGGCAGCACGCTCTCGACCTTGCCCTGCTCGATCCGCACGCGGTCGAAGTCGGCGAGGTTGTGGCGGGCGTCCTCCACCGCGCGCTTGCCGGACTCGATGCCGAGCACCGCGCCCTGGTCGCCGACCCGGTCGGCGAGGGCGCCGGCGAAGAGGCCGACGCCGCAGTAGAGGTCGAGCGCCATGTCGCCCTTGCGCGGCAGCAGGCCCTGCATGACGGCCGTCACCAGGGTGTCCGCCGCCTTCGGGTGGACCTGCCAGAAGCCGCCGTTGGCCACGCGGTGGGTGCGGCCGTCCGCGCGCTCGCGGACGAACGGGCGGCCGTGGACCCGGTGGACACCGCCGGAGCGCTCGTCGACGCGCAGGACGGACACCGGGCGGTCCAGCTCGACCAGCGGCAGGCGCGCGCCCGGCTTCGGCGTGAGGATCACCTGCCGGTCCTGCGAACCCGTCGCCGCGATCGCCTCGACGGAGTCCATGCCGGTCCAGTCGCGCTTCTCGACGCCCAGCTCGCTGACGCCCTCCGCGGCGATCATGCAGTGGTCGATCGGCTCGACCTCGTGCGAACGGTGCCGGCGCAGACCGGCCCGGCCGTCGGCCGTGACGGCGTACTGCACGCGCGTGCGCCAGGCCGGGACCTGACCCGCGGGCACCTTGTCGCCCTCGGCGGGCACCACCGTGCCGTCCCAGCCGGCCTCCTCCGGGGTGAGCCCGGCCAGCCGCTGGAGCTGCTCGGCGATCACGTCGGCCTTGAGCCGCCGCTGCGCCCCGGGCTTGGCGTGCTGCCAGTCGCAGCCGCCGCAGCGGCCCGGGCCGGCGTACGGGCAGGGCTCGTCGATCCGGTCCTTGGAGGCGTCGAGCACGCGCACCGCGTCGGCCCGCAGGAACCGCGCGCCCTCTTCGCCCTCGGTGACCCGGGCCACCACCCGCTCACCGGGCAGGGCGTGCCGGACGAACAGCACCTGGCCCTCGGACGTACGGGCGATGCAGTGGCCGCCGTGGGCGACGGGGCCGACCTCGACCTCGTACTCCTCCCCCACCAGCGACTTCCTCGGTTCTGCCTGCATGGCGGGGTGACTCCATAACGCGTGAGGGGCAAGTGCCGTACGGGAACGGCCGGACAACAGCCCACCAGTCTACGTGGCTGCGGCCCGGCCGATTCACACGCGCCGTCGGCTCACGGCTTGTGCTCGGTGGTCTCCTTCGACCGCACCTGCGCGGGGCCTCGACGCACCGACCCCGGCGCGTTCCACTCCTGCTGCCTGCGGGCCCGGCGCTTGGCCGCCTCGGAGGACTGCAGCTGGTACGGCACGGAGGTCACCATGATTCCCGGCGTGAACAGCAGCCGGCCCTTCAGCCGCAGGGCGCTCTGGTTGTGCAGCAGGTGCTCGTACCAGTGGCCGACGACGTACTCGGGGATGATCACGGAGACCGCGTCGCGCGGCGACTCCTTGCGCAGGCTCTTGACGTACTCGATGACCGGCCGCGTGATCTCGCGGTAGGGCGAGTCCAGGACCTTCAGCGGTACGTCGATGCCGCGCCGGTTCCACTCCTCCTGCAGCGCCTTGGTCTCGGCCGGGTCGACGTTGACGCTGAGGGCCTCCAGGGTGTCCGAGCGCATCAGCTTGGCGTAGGCCAGGGCGCGCAGCGTCGGGCGGTGGATCTTGGAGATCAGCACGACCGAGTGGACGCGGGAGGGCCGGACGCTGTCGTCGCTCGGGCCGTCGGGGGCGGCGATCTCGGCGGCGACCCGGTCGTAGTGCTTACGGATGGCCGTCATCGTCGCGTAGAAGATCACCATGCCGAGCAGGGCGACCCAGGCGCCGTGCGTGAACTTGGTGACGAGGACGACCACCAGCACCAGGCCGGTGAAGAACGCGCCGAAGGCGTTGATGGCGCGCGAGCGGATCATGTGGCGGCGCTTGGCCTGGTCCTTCTCGGTGGCCAGGTGGCGGTTCCAGTGGCGGACCATGCCGGTCTGGCTGAGCGTGAAGGACACGAAGACGCCGACGATGTACAGCTGGATCAGGCGGGTGGAGTCGGCGCCGTAGATCCCGACCAGCAGGGCGGCGGCGCCCGCGAGGAGCACGATGCCGTTCGAGAAGGCCAGGCGGTCGCCGCGGGTGTGCAGCTGGCGCGGCAGGTAGCGGTCCTGGGCGAGGATCGAGCCGAGCAGCGGGAAGCCGTTGTAGGCGGTGTTGGCGGCGAGGAAGAGCACCAGCGCGGTGGCCGCCGCCAGGACGATGAACAGGAAGCTGCCCTTGCCGAAGACGGCCTCGGCGACCTGGGAGATCACCGGGTTCTGCACGTAGTCGGGGCCGAGCGGGACGCCGTTGTGGATGAGGTCCTTGGCCGGGTTCTCGGCCATGCGCACGTCGGTCGCGGCGGCCAGGGCGATGATGCCGCAGAACATGGTGACGGCCAGCAGGCCCATCATGGCCAGGGTGGTGGCGGCGTTCTTCGACTTGGGCTTGCGGAAGGCGGGGACACCGTTGGAGATGGCCTCGACGCCGGTGAGGGCGGCGCAGCCGGAGGAGAAGGAGCGCAGCAGCAGGAAGACCAGGGCGAAGCCGGCCAGGCCCTGGTGCTCGGGCTTGATGACGTAGTCCGCGGTCGGTGCCCGCATGCTGTCGTCCAGGACGAGCCCGCGGAAGGCACCCCACGCGAGCATGGTGAAGACACCGGCGACGAAGACGTACGTCGGGATCGCGAAGAGGGTGCCCGACTCGCGCACGCCGCGCAGGTTCATCAGGGTCAGCAGCACGATCACGCCGAGGGCGCAGGCGACCTTGTGCTCGACGACGAAGGGGATCGCGGAGCCGAGGTTCTCGATGCCGGAGGAGATCGAGACGGCGACGGTGAGGACGTAGTCCACGAGCAGCGCGCTGGCGACCGTCAGGCCCGCCTTGGGGCCGAGGTTGGTGTTGGCCACCTCGTAGTCGCCGCCGCCGCTGGGGTAGGCGTGCACGTTCTGCCGGTACGAGGCCACGACGGTGAACATCAGGACGACGACCGCGACCGCGATCCACGGACTGAAGTGGTACGCCGTCACACCCGCGATCGACAGGACGAGCAGCACCTCGCCGGGGGCGTACGCCACGGAGGACAGCGGGTCGGAGGCGAAGACGGGGAGTGCGATGCGCTTCGGCAGGAGCGTTTCCCCGAGCCGGTCACTGCGCAGTGCGCGCCCGATCAGGATCCGTTTGGGCACGTCGGTCAGTTTGGACACAACAGAGGATCGTAAGCGTTCGAACGCGGGGCCGCCCACCCGCCACCCCTCATCGGCGTTCCCTCTGCTCTCCGAGTGAATTCACCGGCTCGTGCGGCTGCGGATTCCGCAGGTCACGCCACTTCCATGCCTATATGACTAAGCCCGTCCCCGACCTGGCCGTCACCGCCCCAGGAGGCCCTCATGCACACCCCCGCGGAACTGATCGGCGCCACAGCCACACTCGTCGTCCTCGCGATCCTCACCTTGGCGAGCGTGCGCAGCATCAGCCGCCGGTGAGCAGCCGCGCCACCCCGGCCCGCAGTTCCTCGGGTCCGATGCTGTCCGTGCGGGTCGACGGAACCGTGCAGGCGTAGGCGCCGGCCACCGCGCCGTGCAGGGCACAGCGGTGGGGTGGTTCGCCGGCGAGCCAGGCGCGGAGGAACGCGGCCGCGAAGGCGTCGCCCGCACCGTTGGAGTCGACGACCGGGGCCGGGGGCGTGGCGGCGGGCACGCGGGTCAGCGCGCCGTCGGCCAGCAGGTACGCCCCGTCGGCGCCGGCGGTGGCGACGACGGCCCGGGCGCGGCCCCGTTCGGCGATCCGCCGCATGACCGCCTCCGGGTCGGCGAGGGCCGCACTGGAGAGGAAGACCAGGTCGGCCTGGTGGGCGAACGGCTCGTGGTACGGGTTCACCCCGTCCCAGTCGTGCAGGTCGGTGGAGATCGTGACGCCCGCCGCGCGCAGCACCGGCAGCGCGTGGACGCACGGCTGGGTGATGACGACGTGGGCGTGCCGGCTCGCGGACGCCAGTTCCCGCACCGTCGCCTCGGGCAGCCGGTCCGTCTCCGCCGAGCGCGTGGCGTCGTACAGGGACAGCCGCCGCCCGTCGGGGTCGACGAGGTTGACCGCGCGTTTGGTGCCGAGCGGCTGCGGGACGGCGGTGAGCGGGACGCCCCGGTCGCGGTGGAGCGCCCGGACGAGCTCGCCCTCGGGGTCCTCGCCGAGCATGTCGAGGTGGTGCGTGCGCAGCCCCAGCCCGCTGAGCGCCAGTGCGACGAAGTCGCCGCTCTGGCCCGCGCGCGTCACGATCCCGGGCCGGATCATGTGGCTGTCCGCGTAGGGGACGGGTAGTTCGGGCACGTGCACGATCGTGTCCACGCCCGCACCGCCCAGCACCAGGACGTCGATCTCGGTGGTCATGACAGATTCCTCCCCGCCCGGGATCGCGCCGAGACCCCGGCAGGGCCCGCGGCAACGCCCCCCGCTTTGCCGATACGTTGGAGTCGGGCAGCCGGACGCGGCACCGCCCCCGGAGGGCATCATGGCGTGATTCCACCGGCATGATGTTGCCTGGCGGCCCGCACTCAGGCCGCGACGTGTTGCCTGGCGAGCCGAAAGAGAGACATGAGCACGACATTCATGAAGGCCAGAGAGCCTGCAGGAAGCGCGGTGTGACGCGATGCATATTGTCATCATGGGTTGCGGAAGGGTGGGTTCCGCTCTGGCCCAGAACCTCGAGCAACAGGGGCACACGGTCGCCGTGGTCGACCAGGACCCCACCGCCTTCCGCCGGCTGGGCTCGGGGTTCGGCGGCCGTCGCGTCACGGGCGTCGGCTTCGACCAGGACACCCTGCGCGAGGCGGGCATCGAGGAGGCCGGCGCCTTCGCCGCCGTCTCCAGCGGTGACAACTCCAACATCATCGCCGCCCGCGTGGCCCGTGAGATGTTCGGCATCGAGAACGTCGCCGCCCGCATCTACGACCCCCGCCGCGCCGAGGTCTACCAGCGCCTGGGCATCCCCACCGTCGCGACCGTCCGCTGGACGGCCGACCAGATGCTGCGCCGGCTGCTCCCCTCCGGCGCCGAGCCGCTGTGGCGCGATCCGACCGGCGGTGTCCAGCTCGCCGAGGTGCACACCTCCACCGCCTGGGTCGGCCACAAGATCAGCCGGATCCAGGAGGAGACCGGCGTGCGCGTGGCCTTCCTGACCCGGCTCGGCGAGGCGGTCCTGCCCACCTCGCAGACGGTGCTGCAGGAGGGCGACCTGGTGCACGTGATGATGCGCACCGACGAGGTCGACAAGGTCGAGGCGGCGTTCGCCAAGGGTCCCGAAGAGGAGGGCGGTCACTGATGAGGGTCGCCATTGCCGGAGCCGGCGCGGTCGGCCGCTCGATCGCGGGCGAACTGCTGGAGAACGGCCACGAGGTCCTGCTGATCGACAAGGCGCCGACCGCCATCTCGGTCGAGCGCGTCCCGCAGGCCGAGTGGCTGCTCGCCGACGCCTGCGAGATCACGTCCCTGGACGAGGCGGCGCTCCAGCGCTGCAACGTCGTGATCGCCGCGACCGGCGACGACAAGGTGAACCTGGTCGTCTCGCTGCTGGCCAAGACGGAGTACGGCGTCCCGCGCGTCGTCGCCCGGGTGAACAACCCGAAGAACGAGTGGCTGTTCAACGAGTCATGGGGCGTGGACGTCGCCGTCTCCACGCCGCGTCTGATGTCGGCCCTGGTCGAGGAGGCGGTGAGCGTGGGCGACCTGGTCCGCCTGCTCCGCTTCAGCCACGGCGACGCCAACCTCGTCGAGCTGACCCTGCCGGAGGAGTCGGCCCTGGCCGGCACGCAGGTGGGCGACGTCGAGTGGCCCGAGGACACGTCCCTGGTCACGATCATCCGCGGCAC
>NZ_JAPSKN010000017.1:18877-54155 GCF_031181705.1 Streptomyces sp. | reverse complement strand
GCTTCAGCCACGGCGACGCCAACCTCGTCGAGCTGACCCTGCCGGAGGAGTCGGCCCTGGCCGGCACGCAGGTGGGCGACGTCGAGTGGCCCGAGGACACGTCCCTGGTCACGATCATCCGCGGCACGCGCGTCCTGACCCCCTCCCGGGAGGACTCCCTGGAGGCGGGCGACGAACTCCTCTTCGTGGCCGCGCAGGCCCGTGAGGAACAGCTGGAGGACCTGTTGTCGGTACGCCGGGACAGCGCGGCGAGCTGACGGGCCGGGCAGACACACGGAAGGGGCGTCCCGCACCACGCGGGACGCCCCTCCACTCAGTTCTGCGGGATCGCTGCCCGTCACCAGATCGGCGAGGACCCCGCCCGCCACTCAGCTCAGCGGGGTCCCTGTCCGTCACTCAGCTCAGCGGGATCACTGCTCGGCGGAGCGGGCCGCGGCCTGCCGTTCCCTCTCCTCGGCGGCCTTCTCCTCCGCCTCCATCTCCGCGAACACGTCGATCGGCGCGGGCGCCTTGGCCAGGAAGACCCAGGTCAGCCACACCGCGAGCAGGAAGGGCGGGATCTTCAGGGCGACCAGCACCCAGCCCAGCTGCGTCGTGTCGGCCCACCAGTACAGCGGGAAGAGGATCGCGCACTTGGCGAGCAGGATGGCGCCCCAGGCGTAACTGGCCTTCGTGTACGCCTTCTTGCGCCCCGGGTTCCGGGTGCGCCAGGAGAGGTTCTCCTTGAAGACCGGGCCGAGGATCAGCCCGATCAGCGGCACCCCGCACACGGCCGTGATCACGTACGCGAGCCCGAGGCCCAGCGTGTAGAGCATGCCGGGCAGGTAGAAGTCCTTGGCGTTGCCGGTCATCATCGCGAAGACGACACCGAAGGCCACACCGAAGACACCGCTGAAGGCGTGCTTGACGGTGTCCTTCATCACCAGCCGGACCACGACCAGCACCAGCGACACGGCCAGCGCCGCGATCGCCGACAGGTGCAGGTCCTTGTTGATCGTGTAGATGGTGACGAAGAGCAGGCCGGGCACCACCGTCTCGACCATGCCCCGCACGCCGCCGAACGCCTCGAACAGGGCGGCCTCGGTCACCGCCCGGGCGTCGTCCGCAGAATTCTCTTCGGTCGGCTTGTCGAGCGACGTCACCGGCTACTCCCGTCCGAGGGGTCTGAGTTCGTACTTGGGGTTGAACAGCACCCGGCGGCCCCGGCTCATCGAGATCCGGCCCGATGCGATCAGCTTGCGGCCCGGCTCTATGCCCACGATGGACCGCCGGCCGAGCCACACCACGTCCAGTGCGGCCGAGCCGTCGAACAGCTCGGCCTCCAGGGCCGGGACTCCGGCGCGGGGGCGCAGGGTGACCGTGCGCAAGGTACCAGTAACCGTCACTATCTGGCGGTCCTGGCAGTCTCCGATCCGGGTACAGCCGGCCGTCGCGGTGTCCTCCCGCAGTTCCTCGGACTCCAGGTCCTCCTGCGACGAGGAGAGCCGGTCGAGCATGCGCCGGAACCGGCCCGCCGGCTTTTCGGAACGAGGAACAGCACTCATATCTGAAGCGTACCGGGGCGTGCCGACATCTCCGTAGCCCCGCGGCGGGGACCCCGTCGAGCGGGCACGGCTCACTTCTCGAACCGGTAGCCCATCCCCGGCTCCGTGATGAAGTGCTTGGGATGGGACGGGTCCGCCTCCAGTTTCCTCCGCAGCTGTGCCATGTACACGCGCAGATAGTTGGTCTCCGTCCCGTACGACGGCCCCCACACCTCCTGCAGCAGCTGCCTCTGCCCGACCAGGCGGCCGCTGTTGCGCACCAGGACCTCCAGCAGGTGCCACTCGGTGGGGGTCAGGCGGACGTCCTTCCCGGCACGGTGGACCTTCTTCGCGGCCAGGTCGACGGTGAACTCCCCGGTCTCCACGATCACGTCGCCCTCACCGCCGCCGGCCGGCTCGGCCCGGCGCACGGCGGCCCGCAGCCGCGCCAGCAGCTCGTCCATGCCGAACGGCTTGGTGACGTAGTCGTCGGCGCCCGCGTCCAGCGCCTCGACCTTCTCGTCGGAGGAGTGCCGCGCGGACAGCACCAGGATCGGCACCCGCGTCCAGCCGCGCAGGCCCCTGATCACCTCGACACCGTCCATGTCGGGCAGCCCGAGGTCGAGGACGACCACGTCGGGGTGGCGGGCCGCGGCGAGCTGGAGGGCCGTGGCGCCGTCGTGGGCCGCGTCGACCTCGTACGTGCGTGCCTTGAGGTTGATCACGAGGGCGCGGACGATCTGCGGCTCGTCGTCGACCACCAGGACGCGGGTCATGAGGCCTGCCTTTCCGGTTCTGCCAGAGGTGCCGCGGGTTCCGCCGGGAGGACCGGCTCCGGGCGCGTTCCCGCCGCGCGGAGGGTGAGGACCATGGTGAGTCCGCCGCCGGGGGTGTCCTCGGCGTTCAGGGTGCCGCCCATGGCCTCGGCGAAGCCGCGCGCCACCGCGAGCCCCAGACCCACGCCGGCGCCGCGCGGGGCGTCGCCGTAGCGCTGGAAGGGTTCGAAGATACGTTCCTTCGCCGTGTCCGGGACGCCCGGCCCCCGGTCGACCACCCGCACCTCGACCCGCTCGGCGAGCGCGCTGGCGGCGACCAGCACGGGCACGCCGGGCGGACCGTACTTGACGGCGTTCTCGACGAGGTTGGCCATCGCCCGCTCCAGCAGACCCGGGTCGACCTCGACCATGGGCAGGCTCTCCGGCACGTCCAGGTCGACACTGCCCTCGGGCACGCCGCCGAGCGCCATCGGCGCCACCTCGTCGAGGTCGATCTCCCGGATCAGCGGGGTGACGGTGCCGGTCTGCAGGCGGGACATGTCGAGCAGGTTCCCCACGAGGTGGTCGAGCCGGTCGGCGCCCTCCTCGATGCCCCCCAGCAGCTCGGCCCGGTCCTCCTCGGACCACTCGACGTCCTCGGACCGCAGCGAGGACACCGCCGCCTTGATCCCGGCCAGCGGTGTGCGCAGGTCGTGGCTGACGGCGGCCAGCAGCGCCGTGCGGATGCGGTTGCCCTCGGCGAGCCCCCGGGCCCGGTCGGCCTCCTCACGGAGCCGGCGCCGGTCCAGCACGACGGCGGCCTGGGCGGCGAAGGCGGCCAGCACCCGGCGGTCCTCGGCGGGCAGGACCCGGCCGGTCAGCGCGAGGGCCATGTGGTCCCCGACCGGCATGTCCACGTCCGCCTGATCGGGCCGCTCGACGGCGCGCCCCTGGCCGACGCGGCCTGCGCAGGTCCACGGCTCGACGTCGCCGGCCCGTTCCAGCAGGGCGGCGGACTCCATGCCGAAGGTCTCCCGGACCCGTTCCAGCAGCTCCTCCAGTCCGGTCTCGCCGCGCAGCACGTTGCCCGCGAGGAACGACAGGATCTCCGACTCGGCCCGCAGCCGGGCCGCCTGGTGGGTGCGGCGGGCGGCGAGGTCGACCACGGAGGCCACCGCCGCGCCGACGGCCACGAAGATCACGATGGCGACGATGTTCTTCGGGTCGGCGATGGTCCACCGGTGCAACGGCGGTGTGTAGAAGTAGTTCAGCAGCAGCGACCCGACGGCCGCCGAGGCCAGGGCGGGCGCCAGCCCGCCGAGCAGGGCCGCCGCCACCGTCAGCGCCAGGAACAGCAGCATGTCGTTGGCGAGGCCGAGGTCGACGGTGCTCAGCAGCGCCGTCAGGACCAGCGGCCCGGCGACACCGGCGATCCAGCCCCACACCCGCCGGGACCGCCCGAGGCGCACGCCCCGGGCCACCGGCAGGCCGCGGCCCTTGGCGACCTCGTCATGGGTGACGATGTGCACGTCGAGGTCGGGCCCGGACTCCCGCGCGACGGTGGCGCCGACGCCGGGCCCGAAGACGTACTGCCAGGTCTTGCGGCGGGAGGAGCCGAGGACGATCTGAGTGGCGTTCACGCCGCGGGCGAAGGAGAGCAGAGCGGCCGGTATGTCGTCGCCGACCACGTGGTGGAAGGTGCCGCCGAGGTCCTCGGCCAGCGTCCGCTGGAGGGCCAGTTCCTTGGGCGAGGCGGAGGCCAGCCCGTCGCTGCGCGCTATGTAGACGGCGAGCACCTCACCGCCGGCGCCCTTCTCGGCCAGCCGGGCGGCGCGGCGGATGAGCGTACGGCCCTCGGGGCCGCCGGTCAGGCCGACCACGATCCGCTCCCGCGAGCCCCAGATCCGCGAGACCCGGTGCTCGCTGCGGTACTGGGTGAGGTGGGCGTCGACCCGGTCGGCCACCCACAGCAGGGCCAGCTCGCGCAGGGCGGTGAGGTTGCCGGGGCGGAAGTAGTTCGACAGGGCCGCGTCGACCTTGTCGGGCTGGTAGATGTTGCCGTGCGCCATCCTTCGCCGCAGCGCCTCGGGCGACATGTCGACCAGCTCGACCTGGTCGGCCCGCCGCACCACCTCGTCCGGCACGGTTTCCTGCTGCCGCACGCCGGTGATCGACTCGACGACGTCGCCGAGGGACTCCAGGTGCTGGATGTTGACGGTCGAGACCACGTCGATGCCGGCCGCCAGCAGTTCCTCCACGTCCTGCCAGCGCTTGGCGTTGCGGGAGCCGGGGACGTTGGTGTGGGCGAGTTCGTCCACCAGGGCGACCTGGGGGCCGCGGGCGAGCACGGCGTCGAGGTCCATCTCGGGGAAGACGCCCCCGCGGTACTCCAGCTCCCGGCGCGGCACCTGCTCCAGGCCGCGCAGCATCACCTCGGTGCGGGGCCGGCCGTGGTGCTCGACGAAGGCGACCACGCAGTCGGTGCCCCGCTCGACGCGGCGGTGCGCCTCGGACAGCATCGCGTACGTCTTGCCGACGCCCGGTGCCGCACCGAGGTAGATCCGTAGCTTGCCGCGTGCCATGGCCCCATTGTCTTCCGGTCCGCTGCCCGCGCAGCATCGGGCTCCGCTGCCTGCGCAGCGTCGACCTTACGGCCGGCCGGGGCGGCGTGCCGGTGCCGGGCGGGTCCGCGGGGCCGTCTTTGACGGAACCCTGACGCGCCCGGCCGGGCGGAGGCCTCAGGCGGGGTTGTCGCCGTGGGTCAGGGTCTCCCAGGCGACGAAGAGGTTGTTGCTGCCGGCCGGGCGGCCGCGCAGGGTCAGGGTCTCGGTGTTGGTCATGGCGTGCCCGAGGCGGTTGGCGAGGGCGTTGTGGCCGACCTCGGTTATCGGGCCGAGTCCGGGCTTGAGCGAGCCGCCGCACAGCCAGCTCGGGACGGCGCCGCCGAGCTCGTACTTGGCGTGGAAGCCGAGCCCGTGCCGCAGCCGCTCCCCCACGTCCGTGCCGTAGAGGTCCTGGCCCTGGATCCGGCTGGTCTCGGCGACGTGCGAGATGGCCGAGAGGCCGTAGCCGGTGTGCGTGAAGTCGCGGCAGGTCTCCTGACTGAGCCCGTTGACGAAGGTCGACTGCCCCTGCCAGTACTTGACGATCTTGTCGCGGGTGTCGAGGTTCTGGCCGGGGACGGTCTTCGGCAGCGCGCCGTCGGACTCCAGGTAGACGTAGGCGGCCGTCCGGGTGCGGAACTTCGCCATGGCCTTGTCGTAGGACGCCTTGTCCTCCAGGAAGACCGCGATGCCGATGGCGGCCTCCATCATCGACAGCTCCCAGTTCCCGTTGGAGTGGGAGCCGTTGATGATCTCGGGCAGGTAGACGGTGCGGAGCATGGTGGCGAAGCGCCCGGAGTTGGCCCAGGTCCCGGTGTACGTGTACTTGATGATCTCGGCGGCCCTGGGCCAGGAGGAGCCGGCCCAGCCGGTCTGCAGGGGCGCGTTGCTGTTGGTGTGGTCGCGGATCACGGCGGACCAGGCGTCCATCAGCTCGATGGCCTTGCGCGCGTGCCGTTCGTCGCGCGTGATGTACCAGGCCAGGGCGTGGGTGTACGCGGCGATCGCGTCCTCGCGTTCGTCGGTGCAGCCGTAGTTGGGGTTGGAGTACGAGCCGCACTCGACGACCGCCCGGGGCTTGGGCGTGCGGTTCAGGTCGGCGTACCTGCTCGCCATCATCTGGTCGAAGGCGCTTTTCCAGGGCTGGGCACCGGCGGTGACCTTGGACCGGGCGAAGTCCAACTGGCCCTTGGAGACGGTGACGCCGGGGTGGACGAAGGCCGCGGGCGCGGCAGGGGCGCTGGGGGCGGCTCCGGCGGGCCAGGCGAGGACTCCGGCGACGAGGGCGGCCGCGGCCGCGAAGAGAGCGGTTCTGCGCATGCGTGGGGGGCCTTCCGTTCTCGTATGTGAACGCGAAGCGCCTTTATGAACGGGCGCGTGGTCGGAGACGGTAGGTACAGACCAATGCGCCGTCAAGGCTCCGCGCACGAGAAAGGGCCGCGCCCCCGGCGGGGTGCGGCCCTGGTGTGTCTCTGCGGGTCAGCGGACCTCGGTGATCTCCGGTCCGCGCTGGAGCTGGCCCATTCCGCCGGCGAAACGGGAGCCCTCCTCCTGCTGCACGCCCTCGGGCACCATCTGGGCGTCGTTCGGCAGCTTCAGGACGATCGGGTCGCGGGGCGCCATAGGGCCCTCGCCGCGGACCACGACCGTGTCCCGGAAGATCTGCTCCAGCAGCCCTGCGGCCTGCGGCTGCACCGCGCCCTGGCCGGAGATGACCCCGCGCAGGAACCAGCGGGGGCCGTCGACGCCGACGAACCGCACGACCTGGAAGCCGCCGGTGCCGTCCGGCAGCTGGACGGGTACCTGGGCACGCAGCTCCCAGCCCAGCGGACCCTCGACCTCGTCGACGATGCCGCCCTGCTGGGTGATGCCGGTGCCGATCTCCTCGCGCACCTCGCCCCAGATACCCTCGCGCTTGGGCGCGGCGAAGGCCTGCAACTGGATGGCGCTGTCGCGCAGCACGACCGTCGCCGCGACGATCGCGTCGCCCGCGACCTCGACCCTGAGCTCCATGCCGTCGACGCCCGGCACGAACAGGCCCCCCAGGTCCACCCGGCCCTCGGCCGGGTCGCGCACCTCGGAGCTGTCCCAGGGTCCGTCGGGGCGCGGCGCCGGTTCGAGCCTCAGGCGCCCGCCCTCTTCGTCCGCCTCGGTGTCGACACCGTCGACGACCTGCTCGGCCTCGCCGGCCGCGTCCTCGGCGGCATCCCTCTTCTTGCGACGTCCGAACACGTCACTGTCCTTCCCGGTCGGATACGACCGAAGCGTATCGATTCCCACCCGCCTGACCGCCCAGGGCGGCCTGACCGCTTGTGCCGCTGCCGTCCACCGCCGCATGGCCTCCGGTGGACCCGAAGCCCCCCTCGGCCCGCGCGGAGCCGGGAAGCTCCGCCACCTCCTGGAAGCGGACCCTCTCGACCTGCTGGACGACCAGTTGGGCGATCCGGTCGAAGCGCTCGAACCGCACGGCCTCGCGCGGGTCGAGATTCACCACGATCACCTTGATCTCCCCACGGTACCCGGCATCAACCGTCCCCGGGGCATTCACCAGGGCGACGCCGCAGCGCGCGGCCAGGCCGGATCGCGGGTGCACGAAGGCCGCGTACCCCTCGGGCAGCGCCACAGACACCCCCGTGGGCAGCACGGCCCGCTCCCCGGGCGCCAGTTCGCACGCCTCGGTGGTACGCAGATCGGCTCCCGCGTCACCGGGGTGCGCGTACGACGGGAGCGGTACGTCCGGATCGACGCGCCGGATCAGCACGTCCACGGGCCGGCGGCTCACGGGTTCACCTCGAAGGCACGCGTGCGCCGGACCTGGTCCGGGTCGTTCATGGCCGCCTGGATCTCCTCCTGGCGGCCGTGGTCGACGAAGTGGTCGACCTTCACCTCGATGAAGAGCGCGTCGGCGCGCACCGCGACGGGACCGTCGGGGCCGCCCACCCGGCCGGTCGCGGTCGAGTAGATCTTCCGCCCGGCCACCGCCGTCACCTCGGCCTCCAGGTGCAGCGTGGTGCCGACCGGCACCGGCCGCACGAAGTCGGTCTCCAGCCGTCCGGTCACGGCGATCGTGCGCAGCAGCCAGTTCAGCGAGCCGAGGGTCTCGTCCAGCGCACTGGCGAGCACACCGCCGTGCGCCAGGCCCGGTGCCCCCTGGTGGGCGGGCTGCACGGTGAACTCGGCGGTGAGGGAGACGCCCTCGCCGGCCCGGGCCTGAAGGTGCAGCCCGTGCGGCTGGTCCCCGCCACAGCCGAAACACTGGCCGTAGTGCGCACCGAGGAGCTCGCCGGGCGCCGGGGCGTCCGGATGCCGCACCGGTCGGACGGCCTCGGCCGGGGGCTGAAGGGCTGCGGAAGTACCACTCACAGGCGCAGACCTTACCCGCGCGTCGGCCCCTTCCGGACACCGTGCCAAGCTTGGCTCCATGCAGCTCTCCGCCGCCCCCTACGAAGAACGCCTCACCGCCCCGCGGACCTGGTGGCTGATCTCGTTCCTCGTGGGCGTCTCCATGGCCCTGGTCCTGCTCCCGTTCGGCACGCTGCCGATGCTCGGCGGGCTGGCCGGGGGCACCGCGGTCGCGGCCGTCGCCGCGAGTTCCTACGGCTCGGTCCGCATCCGTGTCGTGGGCGATTCCCTGATCGCCGGGGAGGCGCGGATCCCGCTGGCGGCACTGGGCGAGGCGGAGGTGCTGGACGCGGAGGAGGCCCGCGCCTGGCGCACCCACAAGGCCGATCCGCGCGCCTTCCTGCTGCTGCGCGCCTACATCCCCACGGCCCTGCGCGTGGAGGTCACGGACCCGCAGGATCCGACGCCCTACCTGTACCTGTCCACGCGCGAGCCGGAGCGGCTTGCGCAGGCGCTGCGCGCGGCGAAGCCGCAGTAGCACAGCCGCTCGGGGACTTACCCGGCGGCTCTGGGCCTCGCCCGCCAGGTGGTGACCTGTCCTGGTCGGCGAACTTCCCTCCGGTCGGCGCGGGCTTTCCTCCGGAGACGGACGGCGGGCCTCACCGCCCGCCGTCGCGCCTGCCGTCCACGCCGCCCTCGGGCTCGTCGTCGTGGTGGCCCAGGGGGTCGTGGGTGATCGCGCCCATCCGCAGGGCGTCCGCCGGCTGTTCCAGGGCGGGCAGCGCGTCCAGGGCGTCCCAGGGCACCTGGATCCTGCGCAGGTCCTCACGGATCCGCGCGGCGAGCTTTCTCGTCTCGCTGCGGTTCATGGCCGCGCCCACGGCGGCACCCACCAGGAACGGCATCAGGTTCGGCATGTTGCGGACCATCCGCTTCATGATCCGCTGGCGCAGCTCGCGCTTCATGCGGCTGTTCAGCGCCGTGCTGTAGGTCGACGGCTTGGTCGTGTCGATGCCGCGCTCCCCCGACCACGAGTCGAGGTAGGCGGTGCTGCGCTGCTTGAGGTTGCCGGGCGGCCGTACGCCGTAGACCTCGTGGAGTTCGGCGATCAGCTTCAGCTCGATCGCGGCGACGCCGGTGACCTCGGCGGCCAGTTCCGTCGGCATCGCGGGCGGCACGGGCAGCATGGCCGCCGCGCCGACGCCGGCCCCGACCGTCGCCGTCGCCTTCGCCGCGCCCGCGACGAGCTTGTCCGCCAGCTCCTCGGGCCCGAGGCCCGGGAACTGCCTGCGCAGCGTCGCCAGGTCCCGCACGGGGATTCGCGGGGCCAGTTCGATGATCCGGTCGGCGAGGAACGCGAGCCCCGCCCGGGCCCTCTCGCCGCCCTTGCGGGCGCTGCGTCTGGCCCGCTCCCGGATCGCCCCCGCCCGCCGTCGGGCGACGGGTGCGGGGACGTCCACGGATGCCGGGAGGTCACCCCGGTCCGCTGCCGGTTCGAGCGAGGCCGCCCCCGTACCGGTGGAGCCTCGCCCGTCGTCACGCGCGCCGTACTGCGGGCCGTCGTCCATCGGCCCTTCGTCCGCCTTCCGCTTGGAGAAGCGGCGCTTCCAGGGAGGGGTCGAGCCAGTCACGGCCGACCCGCCCTCAGTCGCAGTCGCGGCAGATCGGCTGACCGTTCTTCTCCCGGGCCAGCTGGCTGCGGTGGTGCACCAGGAAGCAGCTCATGCACGTGAACTCGTCCTGCTGCTTCGGGAGCACCCGGACGGCCAGCTCCTCGTTCGAGAGGTCCGCTCCGGGCAGTTCGAGACCTTCGGCGGCCTCGAATTCGTCGACGTCAACGGCGGAGGCCGACTTGTCGTTCCTCCGGGCCTTCAGTTCCTCGAGACTGTCCGAGTCGACGTCGTCGTCGGTCTTGCGTGGAGTGTCGTAATCGGTTGCCATGTCGCTCTCCCCCTCTGGGTGTCTGCGGTGTCTCCAGCGCACGTAACGCGTGAGAGGCCGGACTTGTGCCCGACCTGAGGCGGAGATTTTGCCTCACATCAAGGTCTGTTACTCAATCGACACCCAACCGGACTCCTCACGAGTGATCGGCTTGGATGGCGATGGGGACCGTACACGGTCCGAATGCCGCACTTCAAAGGCGTCTCACCGTGTACTTCCCGTGATCAAGACCCCCGGAAACCGGGATTTTCCCGGCTTTCCGACAGGGTGCATGATCACGGAGAGTAGATGACCGGAAAGGCGTCCCTGTGATCGATCACACACGGATTCGATGCGGCGCACCTCGCGAAATTCCGCGCAAAGCGAACATCCCCGTGTGTCGCCGAGTTGATCGGCGCCATGATCTCAGATGGGCAGCGTGACTCGCATCACGAGCCCCCCTCCCTCCCGAGGCTGGGCGAAGATGTGCCCGCCGTGCGCCCGGGCCACGGAGCGGACGATGGACAGACCGAGCCCCACGCCCTTGTCGCTGCCCGTGCGCTCGGTGCGCAGCCGCCGGAACGGCTCGAAGAGGTTGTCGATCTCGTACGCCGGCACCACCGGGCCCGTGTTGGACACGACCAGGACCGCCTGGCCGTGCTGGACGTCGGTGGTGACCTCGACCCAGCCGCCCTCGGGCACGTTGTAGCGCACGGCGTTCTGCAGCAGGTTGAGCGCGATCCGCTCCAGCAGCACGCCGTTGCCCTGGACGACCGCGGGCTTCTGCTCGCCGCGGATGGTGACGCCCTTGCTCTCGGCCTCCCCGTGCACCTGGTCGATGGCCTGCCCGGCGACCTCGGCCAAGTCCACCGGGCCCCGCTCGACGATCTGGTTGTCGCTGCGGGCGAGCAGCAGCAGGCCCTCCACCAGCTGCTCGCTGCGCTCGTTGGTGGCCAGCAGCGTCTTGCCGAGCTGCTGGAGCTCCACCGGGGCGCCCGGGTCGGACAGGTGCACCTCCAGCAGGGTGCGGTTGATCGCCAGGGGCGTTCTCAGTTCGTGCGAGGCGTTGCCGACGAAGCGCTGCTGGGCGGTGAAGGCGCGCTGGAGCCGCTCCAGCATGTCGTCGAAGGTGTCGGCCAGCTCCTTCAGCTCGTCGTCCGGGCCGTCCAGCTCGATCCGGCGGGACAGGTCCGAGCCCGCCACCGCGCGGGCGGTGCGGGTGATCCGGCCCAGCGGCGACAGGACGCGCCCGGCCATGGCGTAGCCGAAGGCGAAGGCGATGACCGCGAGGCCCAGAAGCGCCAGCAGCGAGCGGCTGAGCAGGTTGTCCAGGGCGCTCTGGCGCTGCTCGTTGACGCAGTGGTTCATGGCGTTGTTGAACTCACTGGGCGAGGCCTGGTCGGGCAGGTTGCAGATGTCGCTGGTGACCTTGCCCTCGACGATCTTGAACGGCAGGTCGCTGCCCACGTTCAGCGCCTGCGCCGCGAGCAGGTAGATGATCGACAGCAGCAGGATGCCGGCGATCAGGAACATGCCGCCGTACAGCAGCGTCAGCCGTATGCGGATGGTCGGGCGCAGCCACGGGAAGGGCGGTACGGGCCTTCTGGGGTCCCAGGTGGGTTTCGGGGGCGCCTGCGGAGGCGCGGGGGTAGCTGCCACCGGGGATCAGATCCGGTAGCCGGAGCCGGGGACGGTGACGATGACGGGCGGCTCGCCGAGCTTGCGGCGCAGGGTCATGACCGTCACGCGCACGACGTTGGTGAACGGGTCGGTGTTCTCGTCCCAGGCCTTCTCCAGGAGTTGTTCCGCCGAGACGACGGCGCCCTCGCTGCGCATGAGCACCTCCAGGACGGCGAACTCCTTCGGCGCGAGCTGGACCTCCTTGCCGTCGCGGAAGACCTCGCGGCGGTTGGGATCGAGCTTGATGCCGGCGCGCTCCAGCACGGGCGGCAGGGGCACGCTGGTGCGCCGGCCGAGGGCGCGCACGCGGGCGATGAGCTCGCTGAAGGCGAACGGCTTGGGCAGGTAGTCGTCCGCGCCGATCTCCAGACCCTCCACACGGTCGCTGACGTCGCCCGAGGCCGTGAGCATCAGCACGCGTGTGGGCATGCCGAGTTCGACGATCTTGCGGCAGACGTCGTCGCCGTGCACGAGCGGGAGGTCACGGTCGAGGACGACCACGTCGTAGTCGTTGACGCCGATGCGCTCCAGGGCGGCCGCACCGTCGTAGACGACGTCGACGGCCATGGCCTCCCGGCGCAGTCCGGTGGCCACCGCATCGGCGAGCAGTTGCTCGTCCTCGACGACGAGTACGCGCACGTCCCTTGTCCTTCCTGATGTCCACCCGCCTAGCGCTCTTCGGGCGCACGGGGGCAGGGGTCTTCGACGGTGTCGGTGTGTTGCCCTCCATCCTGCCCTTTTCGGCCATAAGTCGGAGGTAAGGCGGGTGCGGGGGCGCGGGCGGCAGCGGCGCGGGCGGCAGGGGAATAAGAGATTTTCTCCCCCGGTTAGGTTTCCACGGAAGGGTGCTTGGGGAGGACGGCTTTACATCCCACGATCACCCTCTGCAGGTACCGCACCACCATGCGGTGCGCACCATCCGCTTCCGCAGGGCGGGCGTGGGTGTCCGGCACCGTCGCCGCCCGGCCGAGCGGCGCTGGGCATCCGCAGGAGACGTGATCGTCCCTTCCGAACGGCACACCCCCGTGCCATCTACCCACGACCCAGGACGAGGGGGCGCAGCATGGACGCATTCACCGCAGGACTTCTGCAGCGCATAAGGGCGACCGAGTCCGATCTGTCCCGGGCTCGCGACGAGGGCGACGACTTCCTCGTCGAGGTGGAGCAGGGTGAGCTCGACGACCTGCGCCGTCTCGCCGCCGAGCACGGTGTGGAGGTCGGCGCGACGAGCGTCTGATCAAGGACCGTGCGGCGGGCCCCGGCGAATCCAGCGCCGGGGCCCGCTGCGTCGTCCTACGGCATGTTCACGAGTTGTCCTACGGCATGTTCACGCGGTGTTCGCAGTGCCGTCGGCGGCCCGCCGGGCGGCGTCGGGCTGCCGCCGCCCTGGGCGCGCCGTCCTCAGTCGTGCCAGGCGCCGAAGTCCTCCAGGAGGCGCTGGAGGGGCTCGAAGACGCCGGGGGTCCCGGCGACCGTGAGCTCGCCCGAAGGGCGCTCTCCGGGGCGTCCACCGGTCAGCGCGCCCGCCTCCCGGGCGATCAGGTCGCCCGCCGCGAGGTCCCAGGCGTGCAGGCCGCGCTCGTAGTAGCCGTCGAGGCGTCCCGCGGCCAGGTCGCACAGGTCGACCGCGGCCGAGCCGCCGCGCCGGATGTCGCGCAGCAGCGGGATCAGCCGCCGGGCGACCTCGGCCTGGTGGGCGCGGACCTCGGCCACGTAGTTGAAACCCGTGGAGACCAGGGCCTGGTCCAGGGGCGGCGCGGGGCGGCAGGCCAGCCGGCGTTCGCCGTCCCAGGCGCCGGTGGCCCAGGCGCCGTGGCCGCGCACCGCGTGGAACGTCTCACCGCGCATCGGGGCCGTGACGACTCCGACCACGGTCTCGCCGTCCTGCTCGGCGGCGACGGAGACGGACCAGGTGGGCAGCCCGTAGAGGTAGTTGACCGTGCCGTCGAGCGGGTCGATCACCCAGCGGACACCGCTCGTGCCTTCGGTGGCGGCGCCCTCCTCGCCGAGGATGCCGTCGTCCGGGCGGCGCTCGGCGATCAGGCCGGTGATCAGCTTCTCCGCCGCGATGTCCATCTCCGTGACGACGTCGATGGGGCTGGACTTGGTCGCGGCCACCGCCAGGTCGGCCGGACGGCCGTCCCGCAGCAGCGCGCCGGCGCGGCGGGCGGCCTCCTGGGCGAGTTCGAGCAGATCCGAGTGCAGGGGGTCGGTCACGGGGCTCCTCACGCGTAGGGGCTGTCGGCGCCCGCCGCGGCGGGCCGGGGGGCACGGGCCGGGCAGCAGCCGACCGGGCAGAGGTTGTGGCTCGCGCCCAGGGAGCCCAGGGCGCACGGCGTGACCTGCTCACCGCGCTCGGCGGCGGCGCGCTCCACGACGAGCTCGCGGACCGCGGCGGCGAACCTCGGGTCGTCCCCGACGGTGGCCGAGCGGCGCATCGGCAGCCCCAGTTCCTCCGCCTTGGCCTTGGCCTCCGTGTCGAGGTCGTAGAGGACCTCCATGTGGTCGGAGACGAAGCCGATGGGGGCGATCACCACGGCCGGGACACCGGCCGCGTGCCGCTCCTGGAGGTGGTCGCAGATGTCGGGCTCCAGCCACGGGATGTGCGGGGCGCCCGAGCGGGACTGGTAGACGAGCTGCCAGGGGTGGTCCACGCCGGTGCGCTCCCGGACCGCCTCGGCGATGAACCGCGCCACGTCCAGGTGCTGCCGCACGTACGCACCGCCGTCGCCGTGTCCCTCCAGGGGCCCGGAGGTGTCGGCGGCGGCCGTCGGGATCGAGTGCGTCGAGAAGGCCAGGTGCGCCCCGTCGCGGACGTCCTCGGGCAGCTCCTGGAGGGAGCGGAGCACGCCGTCGATCATGGGCTCCAGGAAGCCCGGGTGGTTGAAGTAGTGCCGCAGCTTGTCGACCCTCGGCAGCTCCAGGCCCTCGCTCTCCAGGGCGGCGAGCGCGTCGGCGAGGTTCTCGCGGTACTGGCGGCAGCCCGAGTACGAGGCGTAGGCGCTGGTGGCGAGCACCAGGATGCGGCGGCGGCCGTCGCGGACCATCTCGCGCAGGGTGTCGGTCAGGTACGGCGCCCAGTTGCGGTTGCCCCAGTAGACGGGAAGATCCAGGCCGTGCTCGGCGAAGTCCTTGCGCAGCGCGTCCAGCAGGGCGCGGTTCTGGTCGTTGATCGGGCTGACCCCGCCGAACAGGAAGTAGTGCTGCCCGACCTCCTTGAGGCGCTCCTTGGGGATGCCGCGCCCGCGCGTCACGTTCTCCAGGAACGGGACCACGTCGTCCGGGCCTTCCGGGCCGCCGAAGGAGAGCAGGAGCAGGGCGTCGTAGGGGGTGACATCGCGCGCGTCTGGCATGACTCCGATCCTGCCACCCTGCACTGACAGCCGGGAAACGGCGGGGTGGTACCCGCGCGGCGCCGCGCTGCGGGCCCGTCCGGGAACGGTCGAACAGGTGCACAAGGGACGTGCGGAGCCGTAAGCTGTGTCGACTGCGTTCGCAGCTTACTGAGCCTTTCCGGAGACCCCGTTGCCCAGCCCCTACCGCGCCCTGTTCGCCGCCCCCGGCACCAAGGGCTTCTCCGCCGCGGGCTTCCTCGGCCGGATGCCACTGTCGATGATGGGCATCGGCGTGGTCACGATGGTCTCCCAACTCACCGGACGCTACGGCCTGGCCGGTGCCCTGTCGGCGACGATCGCGCTGGCCGCCGCGGTGGCCGGACCGCAGGTCTCGCGGCTGGTGGACCAGTACGGGCAGCGGCGGGTGCTGCGCCCGGCGACGCTGGTCTCGCTCGCGGCGGCGGCCCTCCTGCTGCTCGCCGCGCACTACGCGTGGCCGGACTGGGTCCTGTTCGTGGCCTGTGTCGGCATCGGCTGCGTGCCGAGCGTCGGCGCGATGATCCGGGCCCGCTGGGCGACCCTCTACCGGGGCACACCGCAGCTGCACACCGCGTACTCCTTCGAGTCCGTGGTGGACGAGGTGTGCTTCATCTTCGGGCCGATCATCTCCATCGGCCTGTCCACGGCCTGGTTCCCCGAGGCCGGTCCGCTGCTCGCCGCGTGCTTCCTGGCGGTGGGCGTCTTCTGGCTGACCGCGCAGCGCGCCACCGAACCCGAGCCGCATCCGCGCGAGCGCAAGGGCGGGGGCAGCGCGCTGCGCGCGCCGGGGCTGCAGGTCCTGGTGGCCACCTTCGTGGCCACCGGTGCGATCTTCGGTGCCGTCGACGTGGTGACCGTGGCCTTCGCCGACGAGGAGGGGCACAAGGCCGCCGCGAGCGTCGTCCTCGCGCTGTACGCGGCGGGTTCCTGCGTGGCGGGCATGGTCTTCGGGCTGCTGCACTTCGCCGGGGCACCGGAACGTCGGTGGTTGCTGGGCGTGTGCGCCATGGCCGTGAGTATGATCCCACTTCTACTGGTCGGAAACTTGCCGTTCCTGGCCGTGGCGCTGTTCGTTGCGGGTCTGTCCATCGCGCCGACGATGATCACGACGATGTCCCTCATCGAAGAGCACGTACCACGCGCGCAGCTCACCGAGGGCATGACCTGGGTGAGCACCGGGCTCGCGGTGGGGGTCGCGCTCGGCTCCTCCGCGGCCGGCTGGGTCATCGACGCCGCCGGGGCGCGCGCCGCGTACGGGGTTCCGGCGGTGTCCGGGGCCGTCGCGGTCGCGGTGGGTTTCCTCGGTTACCGTCGGCTCACGCGGCCGGCTCCGGGTCGGGGAGGCTCCGTTGGGCAGCACAGCGAACGGAAAGAACGGCACGTGGCGTAACTGGGGCGGCAACGTCTCGATGCGTCCCGCGCGGGAGGTCACCCCGGCCTCCGTCGACGAGCTGGCCGCCGCCGTGCGGCAGGCCGCCGAGGACGGCCTGACGGTGAAGGCCGTCGGCTCGGGACATTCCTTCACGTCCATAGCCGCGACGGACGGTGTGTTGATCCGTCCTCAACTGTTGACCGGCATCCGCAGGATCGACCGGGAGAACATGACGGTCACGGTGGAGGCCGGCACCCCGCTCAAGCGACTCAATGTGGCCCTGGCGCGCGAGGGCCTGTCGCTGACGAACATGGGCGACATCATGGAGCAGACCGTCTCCGGCGCCACCGGCACGGGCACCCACGGCACGGGCCGCGACTCCGGGTCGATCGCCGCCCAGATCAGGGGCCTGGAACTGGTCACGGCGGACGGCTCGGTCCTCACCTGCTCCGAGAAGGAGAACCCGGAGGTCTTCGCGGCCGCCCGCATCGGCCTGGGCGCTCTGGGCATCGTCACCGCGATCACCTTCGCCGTCGAGCCGGTCTTCCTGCTCACGGCCCGTGAGGAACCGATGCCGCTCGAGAGGGTACTGGCGGACTTCGAGGAACTCTGGGCCGAGAACGAGCACTTCGAGTTCTACTGGTTCCCGCACACCGGCAGCACCAACACCAAGCGCAACAACCGCAGCGCGGGCCCGGAGCAGCCCGTGCCGCAGCTCAAGGGCTGGATCGAGGACGAGTTCCTCTCCAACGGGGTCTTCCAGGTGGCCAACTGGGTGGGCCGGGCGGTGCCCGCGACGATCCCCACGATCGCCCGGATCTCCAGCAGGGCCCTGTCCGCGCGGACGTACACCGACATCCCCCACAAGGTGTTCACGTCCCCGCGCCGGGTGCGCTTCGTGGAGATGGAGTACGCCGTTCCGCGCGCGGCCGTCGTCGAGACGCTGCGCGAACTGAAGGCCATGGTGGACCGCTCCGGCCTCAAGGTCAGCTTCCCCGTGGAGGTGCGCACCGCCCCGGCCGACGACATCACGCTCTCCACCGCCTCCGGCCGGGACAGCGCCTACATCGCCGTGCACATGTTCCGGGGCACGCCCTACCACCGGTACTTCACCGCGGCCGAGCGCATCTTCACCGCCCACGAGGGCCGCCCGCACTGGGGCAAGATCCACACCCGGGACGCGGAGTACCTCTCCCGGGTGTATCCGCGCTTCGGCGAGTTCACGGCGCTGCGGGACCGTCTGGATCCCGATCGGCTGTTCCGGAACGACTACTTGCGGAGGGTTCTGGGGGCGTAGGCGACGCGCTGGGAGTGGTGCGCCCCGGGTCCTCGCTCCCGGTGTGCTGCTCGGTGTCGGGGCCGGGGAGGATGCGGTGCCGCCGGAGTCACCGGGGGAGGCGAGACGTTCCCGTCCGGCGCGGATCCGGTGGACGGAACGTCCGTGGCGCCGCCGTCACCTTCCGAACCCGCGTCGGAACCATCGGAGGTCCCCCGGGCGAGAGGGCGTCGCCGGCGGTGGCGCTGCGGCCGCCGCCGGGGTTGCGGCCGGCCACCAGTTCGTAGGTGGTGATTCCGGCCATCGCGACGCCGAAGACGAGGGCCGCGGCGAGCACCGGCCGTTTCCAGCCCCTGGCCCGGGGGCGGTGGACGGTGTCCGGGGTGAACTCGCCGGGTGGCGGAGGTGATTGTCCGGCCGTTGCGGCAGCCGGACCCGAGGGCTCGGCCCTTGCCCGTCTTTCCCGTACCCGGTCGATCAACTGCACAGGGAGGGGACGAGTGGCCGAAACTCGTATTTCCGGTTCTGGCGATTGCGTGAAGTTCCCCACGTTCAAGATCGCGGAACGGGGGCATGAGGCGGCCAAGTCCCCGCTCTTGCCAGAAGTTGGACGGCGTGCCAATCCACGCACGTGGCCCAAATGGAGTACTGTGGCGAGCCCTGGGTCCGGTCTCCCGTCAGGGTGCCCGGGGCCTTCAAGGACCGCCGGGAGGGGGCTAGTTGCGCAGGGTGACAGAGTTCGTCACTTAGCGTTGCGAATAGGTAACCGTGCCATAACGGCGATCCAGGGCCCGCGCCCGACACGCCGGGCAACTCGGCAAGGTTGTGGCAGGCTGCACCCGGGCAGGCCACACTCGACTAGCGGAAGCAGCGACGCACGTGACGTCGGCAGGCACCACCCGGGAGGTCCCCATGCCCGAACTGCGTGTCGTGGCCGTCTCGAATGACGGCACACGGCTGGTGCTGAAGGCTGCGGACAGCACGGAGTACACGCTTCCGATCGACGAACGGCTCCGCGCCGCCGTGCGCGGCGACCGTCCCCGCCTCGGCCAGATCGAGATCGAGGTGGAGAGCCACCTCCGCCCCCGTGACATCCAGGCGCGTATACGTGCCGGCGCGACCGCGGAAGAGGTCGCGCAGATGGCCGGCATCCCCGTCGACCGGGTCCGCCGCTTCGAGGGCCCGGTGCTCGCCGAGCGGGCCTTCATGGCCGAGCGGGCGCGCAAGACCCCGGTCCGCCGCCCCGGCGAGAACTCCGGTCCGCCGCTGGGCGAGGCCGTGCAGGAGCGGCTGCTGCTGCGCGGGGCCGACAAGGACACCGTCCAGTGGGACTCGTGGCGTCGTGACGACGGCACGTGGGAGGTCCTGCTGGTCTACCGCGTCGCGGGCGAGCCGCACTCGGCGAGCTGGACGTACGACCCGCCCCGGCGGCTCGTCCAGGCCGTCGACGACGAGGCCCGCTCGCTGATCGGCGAGTCCGACGACCTGGCCGCGCCCGAACCCAGCTTCCCGTTCGTGCCGCGGATCGCACGGCTGCCGCGCGACCGGCCGCTGGACCGCCCCGGCGACCGCGAGCGCCCGAGCCTGCCCGCGGCCTCGGAGCCCGACGAGGAGGCCCTGGCCATCACGGCCTCCAGCGAACGGGACTCGCTGACCAGCCTGCTGGAGGCCGTGCCGAGTTTCCGCGGCGACCTGGTGGTCCCGGAGCGTCCCTCGCCGGAACCCGACGACGAGCCCGCCGTCGAACCCGAGGAGGAGGAGCCCCCGGCTCCCGCCGCCTCGGCCGGTTCCGCGTACGCGGACGTCCTCATGCCGCGGTCCGTGGGCAGCCACCGTGACCGGCTCATCGGCGCCACCGACCGACAGGCGGAGGCCGACGGCGTCCGCCCGGGCCGCAGAGCGGCCGTGCCGAGCTGGGACGAGATCGTGTTCGGTACCCGGCGCAAGAAGCAGGAGTAGCCGGGCCGGTCGTCGTACGTGTGGGGGCCGCGCGCGCAAGGCGCGGCCCTTACGCGCGTGTGCTCACTGCGGGTCGGGCCCCACCGCGACCGGGCGGTCCGGGTCCGAGGACCACTCCGACCACGAGCCCACGTACAGCTCCGCCGGGAGGCCCGCGATCGCGAGCGCCAGCACCTGGTGCGCCGCCGACACGCCCGACCCGCAGTACACGCCGACCCGCGAACCCTCCGACACCCCGAGGCCCTTGAAGCGCTCCCGGAGCGTCTCGGCGGGCAGGAAACGGCCGTCGGCGCCCACGTTCTGGGTCGTGGGCGCCGACACCGCGCCCGGAATGTGCCCGGCCACCGGATCGATCGGCTCCACCTCGCCCCGGTACCGCTCCCCCGCCCGAGCGTCCAGCAGCACCCCGGACCGCGCCAGCGCCGCCGCGGCATCCGCGTCGAGCAGCCCCGCGGCCCCCGGCTCGGGAGTGAAGTCGCCCTCCGCCGGGGCCGGCACGCTCTTCTCCAACGGCCCCTCCCACGCCGGCAACCCGCCGTCGAGGACTCGCACGTCCGGGTGACCCGTCCAGCGCAGCAGCCACCACGCCCGGGCCGCCGCCCAGCCCTGGCCGCCGTCGTAGACGACCACCGGCCTACGGGACGACACGCCCGCCCGGCGCATCGCCGCGCCGAAACAGGCGAGGTCGGGCAGCGGATGCCGGCCGCCCGCACCCGGAGCCGAGGCCAACTCCCGGTCCAGATCGACGTAGACGGCCCCCGGCAGGTGCCCTGCCTCGTACGCGGCCCGCCCGTCGAACGGCGGCTCACCGGAGGCCTTGGCGGCGGTGAGCTGCCAGCGGACGTCGAGCAGGACAGGCGGGTTGGGGCCCGTCAGACCGCTCGCGAGGTCGGCTGCGGAAATGATGGCGTTCATGGTCCCCATCCTCGCGCACCGGGTGGCCGAGCCGTCGCGGTCCGGCTACTCTGCTCCGCCGAACCGGGTCGATCACGCGGCGTACGGGAACAAGCACATGCTGTACAGCTGAACGACACCTGCTGACAAGCGCGCCGCAAGGGACAGCGCCCCGCACATCGGGCATTCTCCCGGACGTGGGTCGTCCCGCACAGCGAGCCCCACGAGGGCTGCGGAGAGCACCGGCCACCACTAGGCCGAGAAGAGAGTGACGATGAGCGACGCACCGGCGTCCACCGGCCCGAACGGCGCACCACCCGCTGGCCACGCGCCCGGCACGCCCTGCTGGGCGAGCCTGATGGTGCACGGCCTGGCCACGACCGAGGAGTTCTACGGAGCGCTGTTCGGCTGGGAGTTCCGGCCCGGCCCCCAGCAGCTCGGCCCGTACGTGCGCGCGCTGCTCGACGGGCGGGAGGTGGCCGGCATCGGGCAACTGCCGCCGGACCGGCACCTGCCCATCGCGTGGACCCCCTACTTCGCCTCGCGCGACGCCGATCTGACGGCCGAGACGGTGCGCAGCTGCGGCGGCACGATCGGCGTGGGCCCGCTGGACGCCGCCGACGCCGGCCGGCTGGCGATCGGCTCCGACCCCTCGGGCGCGGTCTTCGGCGTCTGGCAGGCCGCCGCGCACCTCGGCACGGCCGTCTCGGACCTCCCCGGCACACCCGCCTGGAACGAGCTGCTCACCTTCGAGTCGGCGACCGTCGCCAAGTTCTACCGGACGGTGTTCGGCTACGAGGAGGAGCCGGTGGTCTCCGCCGACTTCGACTACGTCACGCTGCACCTCGGCGGCCGGCCCGTCGCCGGTGTCCACGGCCTGGGGCAGTCTCTGCCCCGCGACCGGGGACCGCACTGGGTGACGTACTTCCAGGTCGACGACGTCGCGGACGCCCTGGACCACCTCGTCCACCTGGGCGGGACCGTCCTGCAGCCGGTGCGGGACACCCCGCAGGGACGGGTGGTTGCGGTGGCGGATCCGGAGGGAGCGCGGTTCGCGCTGCTCCAGCGGCCGGACTGACCGGCCGCGTGCCCCTGCCCGGCACCGGGTTCAGGCGGACGTCACCGGCAGGACGTCCGGGGACAGGGCCGCCGCGCGGGCCGTCGCGGCCGTCATGCGGCGGCGGTGGTGGCGGCGGCACAGCACCTCGTAGCCGACCTCGTCGGCGGAGTGGGTGACGTCGCCGACGACCACCTGGGCGCCCTCGACGACCATGACGCCGCCTATCGTGCGGGCGTTGTGCGTGGCGCGCGCCCCGCACCAGCACAGGGCCTCGACCTGGAGCACCTCGACCCGGTCGGCCAGTTCCACCAGCCGCTGGGAGCCGGGGAACAGCTTGGAGCGGAAGTCGGTGGTGATGCCGAAGGCGTAGACGTCGAGCCCCAGGTCGTCCACGACACGCGCGAGTTGGTCGATCTGCTCCGGTGCGAGGAACTGCGCCTCGTCGGCGATCACGTAGTCGGCGCGGCCGCCCCGCGAGAGGTGGTCGACGAGGTAGGTGTAGAGGTCCTGTCCGTCCTCGACCTCCACGGCGTCCGTGACCAGGCCGAGGCGTGAGGACAGCTTGCCGTGGCCGGCGCGGTCGTCGCGGGAGAAGATCATGCCCTGGAGCCCGCGGGCGGAGCGGTTGTGCTCGATCTGGAGAGCCAGCGTCGACTTCCCGCAGTCCATCGTTCCGGAGAAGAACACCAGCTCGGGCATGGAGGGTTGAGCGCCTTTCGGTGGAAGGGGGCGGCGTGCGGTCTCAGGAGCGTACTTCGAGCAGGGGGACCAGCTGCTCGGCGGGGGTCATCGAACCGTGGTTGCCGACCATCGCCGACTCCTTGGGCTCCCGCTCGGAGGCGATGAGCAGGACGTCGTCGCGCGCGGCGGCCACCACGTCGCCGATCCGGTCGTAGACCCGTGCGTCGACCTTCGGGCCGAACCAGCCCGCCTCGATGGCCTGGTCGCGGGAGGCGACCCAGAACTGCTCGCCGAGCACCTCGCGCCAGCAGGTCAGCACGTCGTTCGCGGCGCCCGGCACCGCGTAGACGTGCCGGGCGCGGCCCTCGCCGCCGAGCAGGGCCACTCCGGCGCTGAGCTCCCAGTCCTCGTCGAAGTCGATGCGGTGCTGCTCGTCGAAGGGCACGTCGATCATGCCGTGGTCGGCGGTGACGTAGAGGGCGCTGCGCGGGGGCAGTTGCTCCGCGAGGCGCTGGACCAGGCGGTCGGCGTACATGAGCTGGCCGCGCCAGGCGTCGGAGTCGACGCCGAAGCGGTGGCCGGCGCCGTCGACCTCGGCGAAGTACGTGTAGACCAGGGAGCGGTCGCCCGCGGCCAGTTGCTCGGCCGCCAGGTCCATGCGGTCCTCGCCGGTCAGCCGTCCGAGGAACGTTCCGCCGCTGAGCGCCACCCGGGTGAGCGGGGTGTTCTCGAAGGCCGGGGAGGACACCTGCGCGGCGTGCACGCCCGCCTCGTGGGCCAGCCGGAAGACCGTGGGGTACGGCTGCCAGGGGCCCGGCGGGGTCCAGGGCTGCCAGCGCAGCTGGTTCATCAGCTCGCCGGTGTCGGGGTTGCGCACGGTGTAGCCCGGCAGGCCGTGCGCGCCGGGCGGCAGGCCCGTGCCGACGGAGGCCAGGGAGGTCGCCGTGGTCGCCGGGTAGCCGGCGGTGAGCGGACGCCCGGTGCCGCCGCGCGAGGTGGCGAGCAGGGACGTCATGAACGGGGCGTCCTCGGGGTGCGCCTTCAGCTGCTCCCAGCCGAGGCCGTCGATCAGGAACACGCAGTTCCGGTCGGCGGGGGTCAGCTCGGGGATCGCGGCGGTCATGCCCGGCACGCCCAGCCCGGCGGCCAGGGTGGGCAGCAGGTCGGCGAGGGAGCCGCTGCCGTACTCGGGGGTCGGTGCGGAGGCCACGGTGAGCGGTTCGGGGTGCTGGTCCCAGGCCGTCTTCGGCTGTGCCATCAGCGGGCGCTGTCCGCGGTCGCCTCGGAGAGGGCCTGTGCGAAGGCCAGGGCCTGGCGCACGGTCTCCGGTCCGTCCCCGGCCTCGCTGACGCGCAGGCTGAGGTCGTCCGCCGTGGAGTTGCCGGTGTAGCCGTGGTCCGCCTCGCAGTTGGGGTCGCCGCAGGCGGCCGGCTCCAGGTCGATGCGGGAGACGGCACCCCAGCCGATGGTGAGCACCACCTCGCGGGGCAGGGTGCCCGGCTTGTACGACTCCGGGTTGGCGACCACGCGGCTGACCACGATCGACGAGATCCGGCCGATCTTCACGGATTCCGTGGACGTCGTGGCGTACGGCGTGGGGGAGGTGCTGTCGGCGGCCTGTTCGTCGGTGTGGCTGACGATGAAGCGGTTGTCCGTGAGGACGAGCACCGTCACGTGCCGGCGCACCTCGTTCTGGTCGAACGTCGTCTCCTGGTGGACCAGGTACGACCGGATGGGCTCGCCGCCCACGGCGGCCTCCACCGCCTCGGCCACGAGGGCCGGGTAGTAGCCGCTGCGCTCGATCGCCGCCCGCAGCCCCTGGGTCGTCGTACTGGTCTTGGCCATGACGCCCATCCTACGGGGGAGCACTGACTGCGAGGCACCGCTCGCCCCCTGCCAGTGCGCGAGGGGGCTCGGTGGGCCCGCCCGGTGCACGGGGAAGGTCCGCTCAGTAGGCGGGGAGCGTCCGCGGACCGAGGTCGTCGCGGGCGGGCGGCGGCGCGAGGCGGACGGAGGCGCCCAGGACGCTCAGGCCGTGGGCGGCGACGACGACCGGCTCCAGGGTGACCGCCACGACCTCGGGATGGTCGTCGACCAGCCGCGAGACGCGCAGCAGCAGCTCCTCCAGGGCAGCGGTGTCGGCCGGTGCCGAGCCGCGCCAGCCGAACAGCAGGGGTGCCGTGCGGATGGAGCGCACCAGGGTGCTCGCCTCGAGGTCCGTGACGGGAATCAGCCGGTGCGCCGTGTCCCCGAGCAGTTGCGACGCGGCTCCGGCCAGTCCGAAGGAGAGCACCGCGCCGGCCGCCGGGTCGATGACGGCCCGGACGACGACGTCCACGCCGCGCGGTGCCATGCGCTGCACGACGGGGCGCAGCTCGTCCGGCGCGCCGAACATCTCGGCCAACTCGGCGTACGAGCGGCGCAGTTGCTCCTCGTCGGCGAGGTCGAGGCGGACGCCGCCCAGGTCGGCGCGGTGCCTGAGGTGCGGGGCGGTGGCCTTCAGGGCCACCGGGTAGCCGAGGGCGCGGGCGGCGTCCGCGGCGGCGTCCGCGGTCGGAGCCGGCAGGGCGCGGTGGACGTGGATGCCGTAGTGGCCGAGCAGGTCGCACGTCGCGTCCGTGCCGAGCGTGAGTCCCTGCCCGCGTGCGAGCAGCCCGCCGATCAGGGCGGCGGCGCCCTTGACGTCGATGTCGTCGTACTCGGGCACCTTGCCGGGGTCGGCGGCGTCGCGCCGCCACTGGGCGTACCTGAAGGCCTGGCCGAGGGCGCGGACCGCGCGTTCGGCGGCGGGGTAGGCGGGGATCAGGTGGGCGCCTTCGGGGGCCCGGGCGGCGGGGGGCGGTGCCGTCGCGGACTCCGGGCCGGGGGCGGGCCGCGGTGGCCTGTCCGCCTCGGACTGGGGTGCCGTGCTCGCCGCGGCCGACAGGGCCTCCGCGAGGCCGCCGAGCTCCACGTGGACGACCAGGACCGGCTTGGCCGGTGCGGCGGCCGCGGCCGAGCGCAGGGCCTCGGCGAGGGCCGCGTCCGCGACCGAGCCCTCCCCCACCGCCGGTATGGCGGTGACGACCACCGCGTCGCACCGGTCGTCGGCCAGGGCGCGGGCCAGGGCGGCGTGGAAGTCCGCTGCGGAGGCGGCCGTGGTCAAATCCTGCGGTGGGTGCGGTCGCAGTCCCTCGGCGAGGCAGGCGTCGTAGGTGAGCAGGCCGAGCGACTCGGAGTTGCCGAGGATCGCCACCCGGGGCCCGGCGGGCAGGGGCTGGCGGGCGAGGAGCAGACCGGCGTCCACCAGCTCGGTGATCGTGTCGACCCGGATCACGCCGGCCTGCCGCAGCAGGGCGGAGACGGTCGCGTGCGGCAGCCGCGTCGCCCGTACGGCGTGCCCCTGGGGAGCCGCTCCGTGCCGGGCGCCCTGGACCACGACCAGCGGCTTCGCCGCGGCGGTGCGGCGGGCGAGGCGGGTGAACTTGCGGGGGTTGCCGATGGACTCCAGGTACATGAGGACGACGTCGGTGTCGGGGTCCTCGTACCAGTACTGCAGGACGTCGTTGCCGGAGACGTCGGCGCGGTTGCCGGAGGAGACGAACGTGGAGACGCCGGTCACGCCCGTGACGCCGCCGCCGCGCCGGTGCAGCCGGGACAGCAGCGCGATGCCGATGGCGCCGGACTGGGCGAACAGGCCGATCCGGCCCGGGCGCGGCACCTCGGGGGCGAGGGAGGCGTTGAGCCGTACCCGGGGGGAGGTGTTGATGATGCCGAAGGCGTTCGGGCCGATGATCCGCATGCCGTACGTGCGGGCCTGCCGCACGAGGGCGCGCTGGCGTTCGCGCCCCTCGGGGCCGCTCTCGGCGTACCCGGCGGAGACGACGACCAGTCCCTGCACGCCGTGTTCGCCGCACTCGGTGACGACCTCGGGGACCTGCTCCGCCGGTACGGCGACGACCGCGAGGTCCACGGGGCCGTCGATGTCCCGCACGGAGCGGTGGGCGGGCACCCCGTCGAGCTCCTTCCGCTCCTCGGGCAGGGCCCTGTTCACGGCGTACAGCCGGCCGGTGAAGCCGGCGTCCCGGATGTTGCCGAGGACGCTGCGGCCCACCCCGCCCGGGGTGCGTCCGGCGCCGATGACGGCGACCGAGCCGGGGGCGAGCAGCCGCTGCACGGACCGGGCCTCGGCGCGGTGTTCGCGCGCGTACTGCACGGCGAGGGAGCGGTCGGTGGGCTCCAGGTCGAACTCCAGGCGGACCACGCCGTCCTCGAAACTGCGCTTCTGGGTGTACCCGGCGTCCGTGAAGACCTTGATCATCTTGGTGTTGGCGGGCAGCACCTCGGCGGCGAAGCGGCGGATGCCGCGCTCCCGGGCGACGGCGGCGATGTGTTCGAGCAGAGCGGAGGCGACGCCGCGGCCCTGATGGGCGTCCTGCACCAGGAAGGCGACCTCGGCCTCGTCGGCGGGGGCGGACGCGGGCGTTCCGTCCGGGCCGATCCGGTCGTAGCGTACGGTGGCGATGAACTCGCCGCCGACCGTGGCCGCGAGTCCCACCCGGTCCACAAAGTCGTGGTGCGTGAAGCGGTGGACGTCCTTGGCGGACAGGCGAGGGTACGGCGCGAAGAAGCGGTAGTACTTCGACTCGTCGGAGACCTGCTCGTAGAAGCTGACCAGACGCTCGGCGTCATCGACGGTGATGGGCCGGACGCGCGCGGTACCCCCGTCGCGCAGCACCACGTCGGCTTCCCAGTGGGCGGGATACTCGTGCCGGTCCGGCGAGGTCTGCATGGGCCCCAGAGTACGGCTAGCGCCTGACAACGGCGCGAGGCAGTCTGTGGAGGGCGTCAGTCGGGTCGAGGCCGCGATCCGACGGCACCGCGGGGCGGATCGACAGGTCCGCTCCGGGTTTCACGTATGGGAAACTGGTCTAGACAACCCTGAACAGCGAAGGGCAGCAACACATGGCTGAGCGCCGCGTCAACGTCGGCTGGGCCGAGGGCCTCCACGCCCGCCCCGCCTCCATCTTCGTCCGAGCCGCCACGGCCGCAGGCGTCCCGGTGACGATCGCCAAGGCAGGCGGAAACCCCGTCAACGCGGCCTCCATGCTCGCCGTCCTGGGCCTCGGCGCCCAGGGGGGCGAGGAGATCGTCCTCGCCTCCGACGCCGAGGGCGCGGACGCCGCCCTGGACCGGCTGGCGAAGCTGGTCTCCGAGGGTCTCGAGGAGCTTCCCGAGACCGTCTGAGTCAGGCGAGCGGTTTTCCAGGGGTGAAGCCGCGCCGACCTTTACGGACGGCGCGGCTTCACTCATTTCCGGGCACCGGCAGGCGTCGAATTCACGAAAGGCCGCCCGGGCCTGCCGGGTCACCCGGAAATAGGCAGCATGAATAATCCCCCGCGCAACGCACGGTCTTTGTATACGGCTTCCGTGTTAATGCCGCGGGCTCGCCGTGTTTACGGGATGTTGCGGGTTCCTCACACGCTCACCGCGCTCCCGCGGGGCGCCCAGGCGCAGGCGGTGCGCGGACGTGGCGCGCTCGGTGTGCAGCGCCGTGACCGCCCGGGCGCGCTCGCTGTCACCACGCGCCACCGCGTCCACGATCGCGCCGTGCTCGGCCCAGGACTCCGCCGGATCGGCCGGCGCCTCCACCGCGTACATCCAGGCGATCTTGTGGCGCAGCTGGGTGAGCATCGCGATCAGGGCGGGGCTGCCCGAGGCCTGGGCCAGCGTCTCGTGGAACCAGCCGCCCAGGGAGCGCAGGTCGTCGCTGGTGCCCCGGCGGGCGCGCTCCTGGCCCAGCCGGACCAGGCCGCGCAGGACCTTCAGATGGGCCTCGGTGCGGCGCTGGGCGGCCCGGGCGGCGCCGAGCGGCTCCAGCAGCGCGCGCATCTCCAGCAGGTCGGCCGCCTCCTGCTCGGTGGGTTCGGCCACGCACGCGCCCGCGTGCCGCCGGGTCACCACGAAGCCCTCGGCCTCCAGCGTGCGCAGGGCCTCCCGGACGGGGACGCGCGAGACGCCGTAGCGGCGCGCGAGGAGTTCCTCGGTGAGCCGGCTGCCGCGCTCGTGGACACCCGCGACGATGTCGTCCCGGATGGCCGTGCACACCGAGTGCGCGGGAATACGCATGACCCGACCTCCGCTTAATCCCCGTGAAACGTCGACGAGTGACGTGTGTTCCGTGACTCTATTGCAATCAGCCCGAATTTCCGACGGCAGCCCGGAATCCATGGATATTTTTTGGACACGGGCTCCGGGAATGCCGAAAGGCCCCGGCTCGGTGAGCCGGGGCCTTTCGGATGCGGAGCGGGTGGCGTCAGAGGTTCACGCCGTGCGAGCGGAGGTAGGCGAGGGGGTCGATGTCCGAGCCGTACTCGGGGCTCGTGCGCGCCTCGAAGTGCAGGTGCGGTCCGGTGACGTTGCCGGTCGCGCCGGACAGGCCGATCTGCTGGCCGGGGGTGACCTGCTGGCCCACCGAGACGCCGACGGACGACAGGTGGCCGTACTGGGTGTACGTCCCGTCGTTCATCTTGATCACGACCTGGTTGCCGTAGGCGCCGCCCCAGCCGGCCTCGACGACCGTGCCCGCGCCGACGGCGTGGACGGAGGTGCCGGTGGCGGCGTGGAAGTCGATGCCGGTGTGGCTGCCGGAGGACCAGACGGCGCCGCCGGCCTTGTAGCCGGTGGAGACGTAGGAGCCCGGGATCGGGGACACGTAGCTGTTGAGGCGCTTGCGCTCGGCCTCGCGGGCGGCGCGCTCCTTGGCCTCGCGGGCCTTCTCGGCGGCCTCCTTGGCCTTCTTCGCCGCCTCGGCGGCGCGCTCCCGCGCGGCCTCCTCGGCCTTCTTCACGGCGGCGGCCTCCTCGGCCGCCTGCTTCTGCGCGACGGCCTGGGCGTCGATCTGCTGGGCCACCGTGTCGCCCATGGTGATGACGGGGGTGAGGCCGGTCTGCTCGACGGCGGGCTCATCGGCGGCGAAGGCCGGGGCGGCGACGGTGCCGATCACACCGGTGGTGGCGAGCGCCGCGACGCCCGCCGCGCGGGCCGTGCCGCGCTGGATCCTGCTGGGACGGCGATGCTTGCCGGTGGCGCGTGTGAACGCCATGAAGTGGCTGGTCCTTTCCTTCCCTCTCGCCTACCGGGTTAGCTGACGGGTTCGGAGCAGGAAGGTCTCCTACGGACCCCCTCGCGGCTCGCGCGGGCGTCCGATTCACCCCAGGGACTGCGTGGGTCCCCGGCTCCCCTGGCTCGCGCCGTACGGGGACTCGGCGATGACTGTCCGGTGCCGCGGGTGCGGCGCACTGCCTGACGAACAGCCCGGACGAAGCTAAACGGGACCACTTTCAATTCCCAAACGGATCCGGGCTTTTGTAGCGCATCCCACAGGGCAGACAGGCAACTCCCGCCCCAATTCGGGCATAAAGGAGCCCTGGCGCCTTGGAAGACAACCAGGGCTCCGTGGCGCGCGTGTGCCGTTACTCGGCGGCCACGACCGTGACCGCACCGATGCCCAGGGCCTCCACCGGGGCCTTGATCTGCGCCGCGTCGCCCACCAGGACGGTCACCAGACGGTCCACGGGGAAGGCGCTGACGACCGCCGCCGTGGCCTCCACCGTGCCCGTCGCGGCGAGCCGGCGGTAGAGCGTGGCCTGGTAGTCGTCGGGCAGGTGCTGCTCGACCTGGTCGGCCAGCGTGCTCGCGACGGCCGCGGCGGTCTCGTACTTCAGCGGTGCCACCCCGACCAGGTTCTGCACGGCGACGTCCCGCTCCGCGTCGGTCAGGCCCTCGGCGGCGAGGGTGCGCAGCACCGTCCACAAGTCCTGCAGGGCCGGACCGGTGTTGGGCGTGTCGACGGATCCGCTGATGGCGAGCATCGAGGCACCGGTCCCGTCCGGCGCGGACCGCAGCACCTGGGCGAAGGACCGCACGCCGTAGGTGTAGCCCTTCTCCTCGCGCAGGACGCGGTCCAGGCGGGAGGTGAGGGTGCCGCCGAGGCAGTACGTGCCGAGCACCTGCGCGGGCCAGACGCGGTCGTGCCGGTCCGGGCCGATCCGGCCGATCAGCAGCTGCGTCTGGACGGCGCCCGGGCGGTCCACGATGACGACCCGGCCCGTGTCGTCGGCGGTCACCGGCGGCACCGGGCGCGGCTCGGCCGGGGAGCCGGTCCAGGAGCCCAGGGTGTCGCCGAGCAGGGCGTCCAGGTCGATGCCCGTGTAGTCGCCGACCACCACGGCCGTGGCCGTGGCGGGGCGGACGTGCTTCTCGTAGAAGGCGCGCACGGCCGCGGAGTCGATCGCGGCGACCGTCTCCTCGGTGCCCTGCCGGGGCCGCGACATGCGCGAGCCCGCCGGGAACAGCTCCTTGGACAGCTCCTTGGCGGCGCGGCGGGAGGGGTTGGCCAGCTCGTGCGGGATCTCGTCGAGGCGGTTGCGGACCAGCCGTTCGACCTCGCTGTCCGCGAACGCGGGCGCCCGGAGGGCGTCGGCGATCAGACCGAGCCCCTTGGCGAGCCGGGAGGCCGGGACCTCCAGGCTGATCCGGACGCCGGGGTGGTCGGCGTGCGCGTCGAGGGTGGCGCCGGCCCGCTCCAGCTCGGCGGCGAACTCCTCGGCGGAGTGCTTGTCGGTGCCCTCCGAGAAGGCCCGCGCCATGATCGTGGCCACGCCGTCGAGGCCGGCCGGCTCGGCCTCCAGGGGCGCGTCCAGCAGCACCTCCACGGCGACGACCTGCTGGCCCGGGCGGTGGCAGCGCAGCACCGTCAGGCCGTTGTCGAGCGTGCCGCGCTCGGGGGCCGGGAAGGCCCAGGGCCGGGCCTCGCCCGCCTGCGGCCGGGGGTGGAAGTCCATCGTGGCCAGCTCGGTCACTTGGCCGCCTCCTCGTTCTCGTCGCCGGCCGCGGCTGCGGCGTCCCCGGCGGTGTCGGCCTCGTCGGTCTCGTCGGTCTCGTCGGCGACGGGCTCGTAGACGAGCACCGCGCGGTTGTCGGGGCGCAGGCGGGCCTTGGCGACCTCCTGGACCTCCTCCGCCGTGACCTCCAGGACGCGCTGCACGGCGGTCAGCGCCAGCTGCGGGTCGCCGAACAGCACGGCGTAGCGGCACAGTTCGTCCGCGCGGCCGGCGACCGTACCGAGCCGGTCCAGCCACTCGCGCTCCAGCTGGGCCTGGGCGCGCTCCATCTCCTCGGCCGTGGGGCCCTCCTCGGCGAACCGGGCGAGCTCCTCGTCGATGGCGGCCTCGATGACCGGCACCTCGACGTCACCGGACGTCTTCACGTCCAGCCAGCCCAGCGAGGGCGCCCCGGCCAGCCGCAGCAGGCCGAAGCCCGCCGCGACGGCCGTACGGTCGCGCCGCACCAGGCGGTTGTACAGGCGGGAGGACTCGCCGCCGCCGAGGACCGTCAGCGCCAGGTCGGCCGCGTCGCACGCGCGCGTGCCGTCCTCGGGCAGGCGGTAGGCGGCCATCAGGGCGCGCGCCGGGACGTCCTCCTCGACGACCTCGCGCAGCTCCTCGCCGATGATCTCGGGCAGCGAGCCGTCCCGCGGCGCGGGCTTGCCGTCGTGACCGGGGATGGAGCCGAAGTACTTCTCGATCCAGGCCAGCGTCTGCTCCGGGTCGATGTCGCCGACCACGGAGAGCACGGCGTTGTTCGGCGCGTAGTACGTGCGGAAGAACGCGCGGGCGTCCTCCAGGGTGGCCGCGTCCAGGTCGGCCATGGAGCCGATGGGGGTGTGGTGGTACGGGTGACCCTCGGGGTAGGCGAGGGCGGTGAGCTTCTCGAAGGCGGTGCCGTAGGGGACGTTGTCGTAGCGCTGGCGGCGCTCGTTCTTCACGACGTCCCGCTGGTTCTCCATCGACTCCTCGTCCAGGGCGGCGAGGAGGGAGCCCATGCGGTCGGCCTCCAGCCAGAGGGCGAGCTCCAGCTGGTGGGCGGGCATGGTCTCGAAGTAGTTGGTCCGCTCGAAGCTGGTGGTGCCGTTCAGCGAGCCGCCCGCGCCCTGGACGAGCTCGAAGTGGCCGTTGCCCTTGACCTGGGCGGAACCCTGGAACATCAAGTGCTCGAAAAGGTGAGCCAGGCCGGTACGCCCCTTGACTTCGTGGCGCGAGCCGACGTCGTACCAGAGGCACACCGCCGCGACGGGGGTCAGGTGGTCCTCGGAGAGCACCACGCGCAGACCGTTGGCCAGGCGGTGCTCGGTCGCTGTCAGGCCCCCGGAGCCTGCCTGGGCTGTGGCCGTGTGACCCATGGGCATGTACGTCCCTTCGATCGCGGAGCGGTCTTCACAACCGCGGATTCCTGCCGTCCTGCCACTGTATGCAAGCGTGCCAAGCGCCGGTGAAGTTCCCGGCGCCGGCCCGTCTCCCAGACCGCGGGAGGCCCTCGGTACAGGGGCCTGGTCCCGGTTGTCAGTGCGGCGGTCCACAATGGTCGGCGTCAGACACGGATCGCAGCAGCAAGGAGCCGGCAGCGATGGCCCGCCGCAGCACGAAGACCCCGCCGCCCGACGACTCGTACGAGGAGCGGATCCTCGACATCGACGTCGTCGACGAGATGCAGGGCTCCTTCCTCGAGTACGCGTACTCGGTCATCTACTCCCGGGCCCTGCCGGACGCCCGCGACGGCCTGAAGCCGGTGCACCGGCGCATCGTCTACCAGATGAACGAGATGGGCCTGCGCCCCGAGCGCGGGTACGTCAAGTGCGCCCGCGTCGTCGGCGAGGTGATGGGCAAGCTGCATCCGCACGGCGACGCGTCGATCTACGACGCCCTCGTGCGCATGGCGCAGCCCTTCTCCATGCGCGTCCCGCTGGTGGACGGCCACGGCAACTTCGGCTCCCTGGGCAACGACGACCCGCCGGCCGCCATGCGGTACACCGAGTGCCGGATGGCCGAGGCCACGAGCCTGATGACGGAGTCGATCGACGAGGACACCGTCGACTTCAACCCCAACTACGACGGCCAGGAGCAGGAACCGGCCGCCCTGCCCGCCGCCTTCCCCAACCTCCTGGTCAACGGCGCCTCGGGCATCGCGGTCGGCATGGCCACGAACATGCCGCCGCACAACCTGCGCGAGGTCATCGCCGCCGCCCGGCACCTGATCAGGCACCCGAACGCGGACCTCGACGCCCTGATGAAGCACGTCCCGGGCCCCGACCTGCCCACCGGCGGCCGCATCGTCGGCCTCTCCGGCATCCGGGACGCCTACGAGACCGGCCGCGGCACGTTCAAGATCCGGGCGACCGTCTCCGTGGAGCAGGTGACGACCCGCCGCAAGGGCCTCATCGTCACCGAGCTGCCCTTCGCGGTCGGCCCGGAGAAGGTCATCGCCAAGATCAAGGACCTGGTCGGCTCGAAGAAGCTCCAGGGCATCGCCGACGTCAAGGACCTCACCGACCGCGAGCACGGCCTGCGCCTGGTCATCGAGATCAAGAACGGCTTCGTGCCGGAGGCGGTGCTGGAGCAGCTGTACAAGCTGACGCCGATGGAGGAGTCCTTCGGCATCAACAACGTCGCCCTGGTCGACGGCCAGCCGCTCACCCTGGGCCTGAAGGAGCTGCTGGAGGTCTACCTCGACCACCGGTTCAACGTCGTCCGGCGGCGTTCGGAGTTCCGCCGCGGCAAGAAGCGCGACCGGCTGCACCTGGTCGAGGGTCTGCTGACGGCCCTGCTGGACATCGACGAGGTCATCCGGCTGATCCGCTCCAGCGAGAACTCCGCGCAGGCGAAGCAGCGCCTGATGGAGCAGTTCTCGCTGAGCGAGGTGCAGACGCAGTACATCCTCGACACGCCGCTGCGCCGCCTGACCAAGTACGACCGCATCGAACTGGAGACGGAGAAGGAGCGCCTCACCGGGGAGATCGAGGAGCTGACCCGGATCCTCGACTCGGACGCGGAGCTGCGCAAGCTGGTCTCCTCCGAACTGGCCACGGTCGCCAAGAAGTTCGGCACCGACCGGCGCACGGTCCTGCTGGAGTCGGGCGGTGCCCCGGTCGCGGCCGTGCCGCTGCAGGTGGCCGACGACCCGTGCCGGGTGCTGCTGTCCTCGACGGGACTGCTGGCCCGTACGGCGAACGGCGAGCCGTTCCCGGAGGCCCCCGGCGCCAGGCGCGTGAAGCACGACGTGATCATCTCGGCGGTGCCGGCCACCGCGCGCGGCGAGGTCGGCGTGGTCACCTCGGCGGGCCGGCTGCTGCGGCTGAACGTGGTCGACCTGCCCCAGCTCCCCGAGTCGATGCCGACGCCGAACCTCGCGGGGGGCGCCCCGCTGGCGGAGTTCGTCTCCCTGGAGGACGACGAGACGGTGATCTGCCTGACGACGCTCGACGAGTCGTCGCCTGGCCTGGCGCTCGGCACGGCACAGGGCGTCGTGAAGCGCGTGGTGCCGGACTATCCGGCCAACAAGGAAGAGCTCGAGGTGATCACCCTCAAGGAGGGTGACCGGATCGTCGGCGCGGTCGAGCTGCGCACGGGCGAGGAGGACCTGGTCTTCATCACCGACGACGCCCAGTTGCTGCGGTTCCAGGCCGCCCAGGTGCGCCCGCAGGGCCGCCCGGCCGGCGGCGTGGCCGGCATCAAGCTCGCCGAGGGCGCGAAGGTCATCTCCTTCACGGCGGTGGACCCGGCCGCGGACGCGGTGGTCTTCACGGTCGCGGGCTCGCGCGGCACGCTGGACGACTCGGTCCAGACGACGGCCAAGCTGACGCCGTTCGACCAGTACCCGCGCAAGGGCCGGGCCACCGGCGGCGTCCGCTGCCAGCGGTTCCTGAAGGGCGAGGACTGCCTGTCCCTCGCCTGGGCGGGCCCGAGCCCCGCGCTGGCCGCCCAGAAGAACGGCAGCCCCGCCGAGTTGCCGGAGATCGACCC
>NZ_JAPSKN010000017.1:17372-18777 GCF_031181705.1 Streptomyces sp. | reverse complement strand
GGTCCAGCGGATCGGTCTAGGCCGGATCGGCGGGGCCGTCGTCCGCGGTCCCGCCGTCGTCCACGAACCGGTCGGGGTCCCGGCCGAAGTCCCCGGCGGGGTCGCGCACGAGGTCCTCGTCGGGGTCGCGCACGACGTCACCGTCGGGGTCGCGCACGTACCGCAGGACGCCCCACATGCCGTGCTCGTCGGCGTGGGGGGCGTCGCTCCGGCAGGCGTCGAGCTGCTTGCCCAGGGCGGGGGCGTCGATGCCCGAGCCGATGAGGACCAGCTGCGTGAGGCGCTCCTCGCCGGCCGGCCAGGGCTCCGGGTAGAAGCGCAGGAACCGCCCGACGGCGTGGACGGCGTAGCGGTTGCGGACGTCGTACGGGCCGAAGTCGACGTACCCCTTGATCCGGTACAGCCCCTGGGGGCGGCTGTCGAGGAACTCCATCAGCCGGCGCGGGTCGAGGGGCTGCGGCGAGACGAACGACAGGCTGTCGTAGGCGTCGTGCAGATGCCCGGCGTGGTCGTCCCGCGCGCCGGGCTCGCCGTGCTCGTGCAGGTCGTCGAAGGACAGCTGCCCGATGCGTTCCCCGCTCGGCCGGCAGTCGAAGAGGAACTCGGGGTCGATCCGGCCGTAGGAGGCCGGGACGACGGCGGCGCGATCGACGAGGGACCGGACCAGCCCGAGGACCCGCTCGCCGTCCGCCACCCGGTCCACCTTGTTGACGACGGCCAGATCGGCCAGCGCGAGATGCCGGTCGATCTCGGGATGCCGGGACCGGGTGTCGTCGAACTCGGCGGCGTCGACGACCTCGACGAGTCCGCCGTACACGACGTCCGGGTGCTCGCTGGCGAGCACCATCCGCACGAGCTCCTGCGGTTCGGCGAGGCCGCTGGCCTCGATGACGATCACGTCGATGCCGAGGGAGGGTTCCGCGAGCCGCTCCAGGTACTGGTCGAGTTCGCTCGCGTCGACCGCGCAGCACAGGCATCCGTTGCCGAGGGAGACCGTCGAGTCGCCGAGCGCACCGGCCACGGCCATCGCGTCGATCTCGATGGCCCCGAAGTCGTTGACGAGGGCGCCGATGCGGCTTCCACCGCTGTGGTGGAGGAGGTGGTTGAGCAGCGTGGTCTTTCCCGAGCCGAGGAATCCGGCCAGGACGACGACCGGGATCTGCTGCGGTTTCGAACTCGGCTGACGCACCGTACGACCTCTCTCACACCGACGCGCGCACCGGCTCGCACGGCCGGCACACCCACGAGCTGGGGACGCGGCCCAGGATACGAGCCGGGGGATCACGCTACGGGCGACGACCGCCGGTGGCCGCGCGTCCGCCCGCCGGGCGCCGCCCCGCGCGGCCGACGAGATCCGGCGCGGGGCGGACGGGGCCGGGCCGGGTGGACGGGGCGGGTGGACGGG
>NZ_JAPSKN010000017.1:11220-17272 GCF_031181705.1 Streptomyces sp. | reverse complement strand
GGAGAGGGCCGGGCCGATGGGCGGGCCGGGCCAGGTGGACAGGCCCGGGTCGAATGGACAGGCCCGGGCCGGGTGGACGGCAGCGGCTCCCCATGGTTGCTCGGAGGGCTCAGGCGGGCACCGGTGCCGGTGCCTCGGGACCCACGTAGCGGGCCACCGGGCGGATGATCTTCGTGTCCTCCGCCTGTTCCAGGATGTTGGCGCTCCAGCCCACCACCCGCGCGGCGGCGAAGGTCGGGGTGAACATCTCGCGTGGCAGGCCGCAGAGTTCCATGACCACGCCCGCGTAGTACTCGACGTTGGTGTGGAGTTCACGGCCGGGCTTCAGCTCGGCCAGGATCGCCTCGACGTGCCGCTCGACCTCCACGGCGAAGTCCACCCGCGGCCCACCGAACTTCTGGGCGACCTCGCGCAGCATCCGCGACCGCGGGTCCTCCGTGCGGTAGATCGCGTGCCCGAAGCCCATGATGCGCTCGCCCCCGAGCACCCGCTCCCGTACCCAGGAGTCGATGCGGTCCGGGGTGCCGATCGCGTCCAGCGTGTCCAGCGCGCGACTGGGCGCGCCTCCGTGCAACGGCCCCGAGAGCGCCGCCACGGCACCGGCGAGGCATGCCGCCACGTCCGCGCCCGTCGAGGCGATCACCCGGGCCGTGAAGGTTGATGCATTGAATCCGTGGTCAATGGTTGAGATGAGGTATTGCTCGATGGCCCGGGCGGGCCCGTCGTCCGGTACCGAGCCGGTCAGCATGTAGAGGTAGTTCGCCGCGTAGGACAGGTCCTCCCGCGGCTCCACCGGATCGAGCCCCTGCCCCAGCCGGTGCAGGGCCGTGAGCAGCGTGGGCACGGCCGCCGCCGCTTCGAGGGTGTCGCGTCGGCGCTGCTCGGCGTCCACGTCGTACACCGGGCGGAAACCCCTCGCCGCGCCCAGCAGCGACAGTGCCGTGCGCATCCCGGCGAGCGGGCCGGAACGCCCGCCGGCCGCCGCGATGGCGGGCAGCGCGGCACGCACCTCGTCGGGCAGTCGCCGCAGCGCGGCGGTCTCCCGCGCGAAGGCCGCGCTCCGCCGGGCGTCGGGCAGTTCGCCGTACACGAGCAGGTGCCAGACGTCCTCGAAGCCGCGGGTCCGCGCGAGATCGACGGCCGAGTACTGGCGGTAGTGGTAGAAGCCCTCGAGACCGCGGACGTCGCCGATCCGGGTGTCGGTCACGACGACACCGGCGAGTCCCCGCGGTACCTCGACAAGAGTGGCTGCGGACCTGTTGACGGACATGTCTTCCTCCCTGGACTTGATTCGAACTGTCCATGCTTGACTTAACCTGTGTCAATATTGATTGAATCAATGTAACGATCAATGGTCCGCGAGACGGATACGGTGACCCCCATGCGCGATCAAGAACCCGCTCCCCTCGACCCGGAGCGGCGGCTGAGCACCAAGGAGGCCGCCGAGTTGCTCGGCGTGAAGCCGGAGACGGTCTACGCGTACGTCAGCCGCGGCCAGCTCAGCAGCCGGCGGGGCAGCGGCGGCCGGGGCAGCACCTTCGACGCCCGGGAGGTCGAGGCACTCGCCCGGCGCAACCGGCGCGAGGGCGCGGGCACTTCGGGGACCGGCGGCGAGCTGTCCGTGCGCACCCGCCTCACCCTCATCGACAGCGACCGGTACTACTTCCGCGGCGTCGACGCGGTCGACCTGGCCACACGGCACAGCTACGAGGAGGTCGCCGAATGGCTGTGGACGGGCCGGATGCACCCGGGCAGCACGTTCACCGCGCCCGCCGGCTCCGTGGCCGTCGCCCGCCGCGCCGTCGACGCCCTGCCCGAACACGCCGCCCCCGCCGACCTGCTGCGCGTCGCGACGACCGCCGCCGCGACCGTGGACCCGCTGCGCTTCGACCTGTCCGAGGACGCCGTGCTGGGAACGGCACGCACGCTCATCCCGACGCTCGTCGCCGCGCTGCCGCCGGCGGGGCGTGACCGCCGCGACGACCGCCGTGACGACCGCCGTGACCAGGGCCCCCTGGCCCACCGCCTGTGGACCCGGCTGTCCCCGCGGGACGCCGACGAGGCGTCCCTGCGGGTCCTGGACACGGCCCTCGCCCTCCTCGTCGACCACGACCTGGCCGCCTCCACCCTCGCGGTGCGGGTCGCCGCCTCGGCCCGTGCACACGCCTACGCGGCCGTCTCCGCCGGCCTCGGCGTGATCGAGGGCCCACTGCACGGCGCGGCCAGCGGGCTCGCCCACCGGATGCTCCAGGACGTGCTCGACCAGGGCGACGCGGGGCCGGTGATCGCGGACGAGCTGCGCGCCGGGCGCCGCATCCCGGGCCTCGGGCACCGGCTGTACCCGGGCGAGGATCCCCGCGCGCGTGCCTTGTTCGCCCTGCTGGAAGGCATCCCGCGCGCCGAGCCGGCCCTGCTGGCGGCCCGCGACGTCGTCGACACCGCCGCCCGCCACGCCCCGCTGCACGCCAACGTCGACCTCGCGCTCGCCGTGCTCACCGCGTCCTGCGGCATGCCCCCGACCGCCGGAGAGACCGTCTTCGCCGTGGCCCGTACGGCGGGCTGGATCGCCCACGCCCTGGAGGAGTACGGCGAACGACCGCTGCGGATGCGCCCGAGCGGCCTCTACGCGGGCCCGAAGCCGCCGCAGCCACTACCGGAGTAGGCACGGGCGGCCCCGGGAGGAGAGCCGCGCCAAGTCAGGTTAGGCTCACCTCTGTGAGTACGTGCTCAAGCGTCTCCCGGGACTCCGACGAGCCCGTTTCGGGAACCGCGGCCACCGCGAGGACCTGGCTGCTGCTGGAGCAGCCCGGTCCGTGGGGTGCCAAGGCGCTCACCTCGAGCCACCTGGACCCCGACCTCGGGCGTGCCCTGGAGGCGGCCGCGCAGGACACGGGCGTACGGATCGTGCTCATCCGCCGCCCCGGGCGCCACGCGGACCGCCGGATGCCCGCCACCCGCCGGGTGTACGTGGCGCACACCGTGCCGGGCAACGTCTGGCTGCGCACCGCCACGACCTCGGATCCCGCGCGGCTGCTCGACCTCGACTTCGCCGCGCTCGGCCGGGGCGACCACGGCACCTTCGACGCGGTGCTCGGCGGAGTACCGCACGAGGGCGACCCGCTGGCGCTCGTCTGCACCAACGGCAAGCGCGACCGCTGCTGCGCCCTCCTCGGCCGTCCTCTCGCGGCCGAACTCGCCACCTCCGGGGTCGAGGGCGTCTGGGAGGTCACCCATCTGGGTGGTCACCGTTTCTCCCCGACCGTGCTGGTCCTGCCGTACGGCTACGCCTACGGGCGGGCCGAGGCGCACCTGCTCAAGGAGGTCCTGCAGCGCGCGCGGGACGGACGGGTCGTCGTGGAGGGCTGCCGGGGCAGGTCGGCCTGGGAGCGGCCGGGCCAGGCCGCCGAACTCGCCGTACGCACCGGCACCGGCGAGTACGCGGCGGAGGCGCTGGGCGTCGTTCGGACGACCGGTGCGGCCCCGCACTGGGAGGTGACCGTCGGGCACGTGGACGGACGCCGCTGGCTGGTCGAGGTGGCCCAGGGCGCGGCTTCGCCACCCCGTCCGGAGAGCTGCGGGGCGTCGGTCCTGGGCTCCCCCGCCCGGATGGACGTGGTCGCGGTGCGCGAGCTGAGGGTGACGACGGCCCTCGCCGGCTGACGCCGATCCCCGCTGCGCCATTGATCAAGAGATCCATGCCACACCCGTTACGGGAGCCGGGCGGCCGCACGTACCGTCTTCGGTATGAGCCCCACTCCCCCCGCACGCCGCCTGCGCCTCGGCCTGCCGCGGCGGGTGTTCTCGCAGGTGCTCCTGATGCAGGTGGCCATCGCCGCGGGCGTCGCGGTCCTCGCGACCGGGCTGTTCCTCGCGCCCCTCGGCGACCAGCTGGACGACCAGGCCATGCGCCGCGCGCTGGCGATCGCGCAGACCACCGCGCAGCAGCCCGGGCTCGCGGAGGACCTGCGGGACACGCCGCCCTCGCCGAACGGTCCGGTGCAGCGGGAGGCGGAACGCATCCGTAAGGCCACCCAGGCCGAGTACATCGTGGTGATGGACTGGCGGGGCGTGCGCTGGTCGCACACCGACCCCGAGCAGATCGGCGGGATCGTCTCCACCGACCCGGGCCAGGCCCTGGCCGGCCGCGAGGTGATGGAGATCGACGACGGCACCCTCGGCCGTTCCGCCCGGGGCAAGGTGCCGCTGCGCGACAGCGACGGCAAGGTCGTCGGCGCGGTGTCGGTCGGCATCGCCTACGACAGCGTCCGGGCCCGGCTCATCCACGCGATCCCGGGGCTGCTCGCGTACGCCGGGGGTGCCCTGGCCGTGGGCGCGCTGGCGGCCTGGCTCATCTCCCGCCGTGTGCACCGGCAGACCAGGGACCTGGCCTTCTCGGACATCGCCGCGCTGCTGTCGGAGCGGGAGGCCATGCTGCACGGCATCCGGGAGGGCGTCGTCGCCCTGGACCGCACCGGCCGCATCCGGCTCGTCAACGACGAGGCGCAGCGCCTGCTGGGCCTCGGGGAGACAGTGGTGGGCCGCACCCCCGACGAGGCGCTGGGCGCGGGCCGTACGGCCGATGTCCTGGCCGGACGCGTGACCGGCACGGATCTGCTCACCGTGCGCGGTCAGCGCGTGCTGGTGGCCAACCGGATGCCCACCGACGACGGCGGCGCGGTGGCCACCCTGCGCGACCGCACCGAGCTGGAGCAGCTGGGCCGGGAACTCGACTCCACCCGCGGCCTGATCGACGCTCTGCGCGCCCAGGACCACGAACACGCCAACCGGATGCACACGCTCCTGGGGCTGCTGGAACTGGAGATGTACGACGACGCCGTCGACTTCGTCGGCGAGGTGGTCGGCGACCACCGTGCCACCTCCGAGCAGATCACCGAGCGGATCGAGGACCCGCTGCTCGCCGCCCTGCTGGTCGGCAAGGCGACCGTCGCGGCCGAGCGGGGCGTCGCCCTGGGGGTGTCGGACCGGACCGGCCTGCCCGACCGGCTGGTCGACCCGCAGGGGCTCGTCACGGTCGTCGGCAACCTGGTGGACAACGCCCTCGACGCGGTCGCGGGCACGCCGCACGCGCGCGTGGAGGTCGAACTGCGCGCCGAGGGGCGGACGGTGACCCTCCGGGTGCGGGACACGGGCCCGGGAATCCCGCCCGAGCACCGGGAGTTGATCTTCACCGAGGGATGGACCACGAAGAAGCCGCCGGCCCACCGGGAGCGGGGCATCGGGCTGTCCCTGGTACGCAGGCTCGCCGAACGGCAGGGCGGCAGCGCGAGCGTCGGCGAGGCGCACGGCGGGGGCGCGGAGTTCACCGTCGTCCTGCCCGAGGCGCTGACCGAGCCGGGCCCCGAACCGGCCCTGACCGTGCCGTCCGCCGCGCAGAACGCCGAGGAGGGGTCGTGATGATCGAGGTCCTGGTCGTGGACGACGACGCCAGGGTTGCGCGGGTCAACGCCGCCTACGTCGAGAAAGTGCCGGGTTTCCACGTCGCCGGCGAGGCCCACAGCGCCGCGCAGGCGCTGCACCGGCTGGAGACACTCCCCCGGCTGGACCTGGTGCTGCTGGACCACTACCTGCCCGACGACACAGGGCTGGCGGTCGTCCAGGAGATGCGGCGGCGCGGCCACCAGACCGACGTGATCATGGTGACGGCGGCCCGGGACGTGTCCACCGTGCAGGCGGCGATGCGGCACGGAGCCCTGCAGTACCTGGTCAAGCCGTTCGCCTTCGCGGGTCTGCGCGCGAAGCTGGAGGCGTACGCGGAGCTGCGCCGCACGCTCGACGGGGGCGGAGAGGCGGAGCAGGCGGAGGTGGACCGCATCTTCGGCGCCCTGTCCGCCGGGGCAGAGACCGCCCTGCCCAAGGGGCACTCCCCCACGACGGCGGAGCTGGTCCGGCAGTCCCTGATGAACGCCGACGGGCCTCTGTCCGCCCAGGAGATCGCCGAACGGACCGGGGTGAGCCGCCAGACCGCCCAGCGCTACCTCAAGCTCCTGGAGCGCACGGGACGGGCCCGCCTCACCCTCAAGTACGGCGACGC
>NZ_JAPSKN010000017.1:0-11120 GCF_031181705.1 Streptomyces sp. | reverse complement strand
CAGACCGCCCAGCGCTACCTCAAGCTCCTGGAGCGCACGGGACGGGCCCGCCTCACCCTCAAGTACGGCGACGCGGGCCGCCCGGAACACCGCTACGTGTGGGCGACCCGCTCGTAGCGGCTCCGCAGCGCGGGGCCGGCCGCTAGGCCGCTCCCGCCCCCGTCAGCGACCGCACCTCGGTCTCCGCGTGCCGGGCCTCGTCCGGGGCCTCCGCCGACGTGACCGTGCCCAGCCAGCCCGCCAGGAAGCCCAGGGGGATCGACACCAACCCCGGGTTCTGCAGCGGGAAGTACGCGAAATCGGCCCCCGGGAAGAGCGAGTCGGGGCTCCCCGAGACGACGGGGGACAGCACCACCAGCACCACGGCCGGGATCAGACCGCCGTAGACGGCCCATACGGCGCCTCGGGTGGTGAAGCCGCGCCAGAACAGGGAGTAGGCCAGCACGGGCAGGTTCGCCGACGCGGCGACGGCGAAGGCGAGGCCCACCAGGAAGGCGACGTTGAGGTCCCGCGCCAGCAGACCGAGGGCGATGGCGACCACGCCGACCCCGACGGCCGCGACGCGGGCCACGGCCACCTCGCTGCGCGGCTTCCCGCCCTTGCGCCGCAGGGACGCGTACAGGTCGTGGGCCACGGACGCCGAGGACGCGAGCGTGATCCCGGCGACCACGGCGAGGATCGTGGCGAAGGCGACCGCGGCGACGATGGCGAACAGAACCGTTCCCCCCGTGCTTCCGGCACCGCCGCCCAGGTCGAGCGCCAACAGGGGAACCGCCGTGTTCCCGGCCGCGTTCGACCCGCGCACGGCGTCCGGGCCCACGATCGCGGCCGCACCGAACCCGAGCACGATCGTCATCAGGTAGAAGCCGCCGATCAGCCCGACCGCCCAGACGACCGACCGGCGTGCGGCCCTCGCGGTGGGCACCGTGTAGAAGCGGGACAGGATGTGCGGCAGTCCCGCCGTGCCCAGGACGAGGGCCAGTCCCAGGCTGATGAGGTCGAACCGCGCGGTCCAGTCGCCGCCGTACCTCAGCCCGGGCGCCAGGAACGCCTCGCCGTGCCCGCTCCGCTCGGCCGCCGTGAGCAGCAGCCGGTTGAGGTCACCGTGGAAGCGCACGAGGACGAGCGTCGTCAGCACGATGGTGCCGCCGAGCAGCAGGACGGCCTTGACGATCTGGATCCAGGTGGTCGCCCGCATCCCTCCCAACGACACGTAGATCACCATGAGCGCCCCGACACCGATGACCGTCCAGGCTCGCGCCGCCCCGCTCGTGCCCCCCAGCAGCAGCGCCACCAGGCTGCCCGCGCCGACCATCTGCGCCACCAGGTACAGAACGGACACGGTGACCGAGGAGGTTCCCGCCGCGATCCGCACCGGCCGTTCCCTCATCCGCGCCGCCACGACGTCGGCGAGCGTGAAGCGACCGCAGTTGCGGACCAGTTCGGCGACGAAGAACAACACCACCAGCCAGGCCACCAGGAACCCGACGACGTACAGCAGCCCGTCGTACCCGAACAGCGCGATGAGGCCGGTGACGCCCAGGAAGGACGCGGCCGACATGTAGTCACCCGCGATGGCAAAACCATTCTCCATGGGAGTGAAGAGCCGCCCGCCCGCGTAGAACTCCTCCGCCGAACCACGCCGGTTGCGGCCCACCCACGTCGTGATGCCCAGCGTGACCGCGACGAACGCGCTGAACAGCAGCAGCGCCAGGCTCTGATGCTCGTCCGTCACGAGGCACCGCCGTTCACTCCGCGGGTCAGTTCCTGGGTGTCCCAGCGCAGTTCCAGTGCCGCCCGGTCGCGCCGCAGCCGCGCGTGCCGCGCGTACGCCCAGGTGAGCAGGAACGTGGTCAGGAACTGGCCGAGCCCCGCCAGCAGCGCCACGTTCACCGCGCCCGCCACCGGCCGGGCCATGAGCTCCGGCACGGTCGTGGCCGCCACGACGTACCCCACGTACCAGGCGAAGAAGGCCGCGAAGGCCGGTACCACGAACCTCCGGTACCGCCGCCGCACCTCCTGGAAGGCCGCGCTGCGCTGCACCTCCAGATACACGTCGGCCGCCGCGACGCCACGGACGCCCGCCTCACGCGCCCGGGGCACCGCCGCGGGCGCTCCGGCCCCCTCCGACTCGCCCCAGCCGGAGGCGAGGGCGTCGTACCAGGGGTCGTCGTACCTCAGCCGTACGGCCTCCTCGGCCGGACCGGGGGCATGACCGTCGAGCGGCTCGATGGAACTCTCCTGACCAGCCCCGACTCCGCGGGGACGGCCCTTGCTTGACTGCATGCCCAAGGATGGACAGAACGGGAAGATCCCCGACTCTTCTTCCCTCCGCTGTTCACCCCATCAGGTGACGCGGCCCGCACGGGACCGCACCGGCTCCCCGCCAAGGACGCCGAACGCCCGCCGGGGGCTTCCGCGCTCCCGGCGGGCGTGGAGCCCTGCGAAGCCGTTACGCGTCGATCCGCGACCGGTCCAGGGTCGCCGCCGAGTTGGAGATGAACTCCTTGCGCGGCGCGACGTCGTTGCCCATCAGCAGGTCGAAGACCTGCTCGGCCGCCTCCAGGTCGGAGAGGTTGATCCGGCGCAGCGTGCGGTGGCGCGGGTCCATGGTCGTCTCGGCCAGCTGGTCGGCGTCCATCTCGCCGAGACCCTTGTAGCGCTGGATCGAGTCCTTGTAGCGGATGCCCTTGCTCTGGAACTCCATGAGCTTGTCGCGCAGTTCCCGGTCCGAGTACGTGTACACGTACTTGTCCTGGCCCTTCTTGGGCTGGGTGATCTCGATCCGGTGCAGCGGCGGCACCGCCGCGAACACCCGGCCGGCCTCGACCATGGGCCGCATGTAGCGGTGGAAGAGGGTCAGCAGCAGCGTGCGGATGTGGGAGCCGTCGACGTCGGCGTCGGTCATCATGATGATCTTGCCGTAGCGGGCCGCGTCGATGTCGAAGGTCCGCCCGGAGCCGGCTCCTATGACCTGGATGATCGCGCCGCACTCGGCGTTCTTCAGCATGTCCGTGACGGACGACTTCTGGACGTTGAGGATCTTGCCCCGGATCGGCAGCAGTGCCTGGAACTCGGAATTCCGGGCGAGCTTCGCCGTGCCGAGCGCGGAGTCGCCCTCGACGATGAACAGCTCGCTGCGGTCGACGTCGTCGCTGCGGCAGTCGGCGAGCTTCGCCGGCAGGGAGGAGGACTCCAGGGCCGTCTTGCGGCGCTGCGCGTCCTTGTGCTGCCGGGCCGCGATACGCGTACGGGCCGCGGCGACGGCCTTCTCCATGACGACCCGGGCCTGCTGGGCGGCGTCGCGCTTCGTGGACGTCAGGAACGCCTTGAGTTCCTTGCTGATCACGTTGTTCACGATGCGGCGGGCCGCCGAGGTCCCCAGGACCTCCTTGGTCTGGCCCTCGAACTGCGGCTCGGCCAGACGCACCGTGACGACCGCGGTCAGGCCCTCCAGGGCGTCGTCCTTGACGATGTCGTCCTCGGCGACGCGCAGCAGCTTCTTGGCGCGCAGCACCTCGTTCATCGTGGCCGCCACGGCCTGTTCGAAGCCGGCGACGTGGGTGCCGCCCTTGGGCGTGGCGATGATGTTCACGAACGACTTCAGGGTCGTGTCGTAGCCCGTGCCCCAGCGCATGGCGACGTCGACGTCGAGTTCCCGGGTGACCTGGGTCGGGGTCATCTGGCCGTGCTCGTCCAGCACCGGGACGGTCTCCCTGAAGGTGCCCTGCCCGGAGAACCGGAGGACATCGCAGACCGGCTTGTCGGTGGCCAGGTACTCGCAGAACTCGCTGATTCCGCCGTCGAAACGGAAGGACTCCTCGCCCTTGCTGCCGCCCTCCCCGAGCCCGTACTCGTCGCGGACGACGATGGTCAGGCCGGGCACCAGGAACGCGGTCTGGCGGGCTCGCTGGTGCAGCGTCTCCAGACTGAGCTTGGCGTCCTTGAGGAAGATCTGGCGGTCGGCCCAGTACCGCACGCGCGTGCCGGTGCGGTTCTTCGGGATCTTCCTGGCCTTGCGCAGGCCGCTCTTCGCCTCGAACCTGGCGTCCTGGCCGTTTCCGGCGAAGGCTCCGGGAACACCGCGCCGGAAGCTGATCGCGTGGGTGTGCCCGCTGCGGTCCACCTCGACGTCCAGCCGGGCGGACAGGGCGTTCACCACGGAGGCGCCGACGCCGTGCAGACCGCCGGAGGCGGCGTACGAGCCGCCGCCGAACTTTCCGCCGGCGTGCAGCTTGGTCATGACGACCTCGACGCCGGAGAGGCCGGTCTTGGGCTCGACGTCGACCGGGATGCCCCGGCCGTTGTCCCGGACCTCGACCGAGCCGTCGTCGTGGAGGATGACCTCGATGTGGTCGCAGTAACCACCGAGGGCCTCGTCGACGGAGTTGTCGATGATCTCCCAGAGGCAGTGCATCAGACCGCGGCTGTCGGTCGAGCCGATGTACATACCCGGGCGCTTGCGCACGGCCTCGAGCCCCTCGAGGACGAGCAGGTGCCGCGCGGTGTAGTTGGAACCGTCCCGGTCTGCTCCTGCCAGCAGAGCTGTGGACGGCACGGACGTCTCGGCGGTCACGCGGTTCGCTCCTCGCTGAATTTCAGATGGGGCCCTCATGGGTAAGGGCGCGGCTTCAGTCACCGGTGAGAGGGTACCCAGGCCTGGTAGAGCCCTTGTAACGCCACCCTCGCCGGAAACTCAGACTAGTCGAGACTCGCATGCCTGTTCGATCCTTCGATGGAGTGAAGTCCACATCACGTTCCCTTCCAGGCATGAACCATTTAGGCTCCGGGCACGTCCTCATGAACAACCGGCAACCCAGCCGGGAGGACCGACCACCGATACGACGCGAAGCCCCGTAAGACACATAGACACGCAATACGGCACATTCGCCGCCAACCGGCAGCAGACAGCCGCCTCGGAAGATTTTTTCGAGGAAAAGCCACGAGCGGGAACGTTTTGGGGCTGGTTGGATGTTGACCCTGGTACGACAGCTCGTCGAGCTAGAGAAGAGGCGACGTGACTACTGTTCTGACCCCTGCGAGCCAGTTGACGGCCGCTGATCGCTGCGACCGCTGCGGCGCCCAGGCGTACCTGCGCGTCGTCCTGCTCAGCGGCGGAGAGCTGCTCTTCTGCGCCCACCACGGGCGCAAGTTCGAGCCGGAACTCAAGAAGATCGCCGCTGAGATACAGGACGAGACGGAGCGACTCACGGCCGCTCCCGCGACCGCCTCCGAGGAAGATCGCTGACACCTCGCGTCCGACGACGAGCCAGCCCGGCACAGGCCGGAGAGCGGGCGGCTGCCTCTCCCAGAGGCAGCCGCCCGTCCTCGTCTCCATGGAGCCGCACGCGCTCCGTCGGACGCCTCACAGCCTTTACCTGCTGGTCCGGTGCGGTCCCCTGCCGGGTCCCTTGCGGTTCCCCGCCGGGTCCGGTGCGGTTCCGGGTCCGGCCCCTGCTTTCGGGGCCGCCCTCCTGCGAGCCCGCACCCCGCGCCGTCCTGCGAGCCTGCGCGCCCCTTCACGGCAGGTCTCCTTCCGCACCTGGCCCGCACCGGACCCCTTACGCACCCACCTCCTGCCGGACGGGCCGCTTCCCAGGCCCCCCTCCGGCCCTGGTCCGGCCTCCCTCCGGGCCGGAGCCCTATCCCCAGCCGAGCGTCCGCATGATGTCGGACACCCGCATGTACACGCCGGGGTTGCCGGCCTGCCCGCAGCCGATCCCCCAGGACACCAGGCCGATGAGCCGCCCCCGAGCGACCAGCGGGCCCCCGCTGTCGCCCTGGCAGGCGTCCCGGCCCCCTTCGGGCTCTCCGGCGCACAGCATGCTCCTGGCGTGGTAGGTGCCGTCGGGCCCGCCCGGATACGCCTCCTCGCAGAGAGCGTCGGGGAGCACACGCACGCGCGCCGCGCGCAGATCGCTGGGATACTCCCCGGCGCCCGAGGTGTCACCCCACCCGTACACCGTCGCGACCTCCCCCGCCGCGTACGCCGGGTCGCCGTGGGCCGCCATGCCGATGACCGACTCGGCGGGCAGCGGCCGGTCGAGGGTGAGCACGGCGAAGTCGCCGATGTTGCTCACGCCGTCGTAGGCCGGGTTCACCCAGGTCGAACGCACGGCGATCTCCTGGCCGCCGCGGTCCGCCAGCAGGTCCGTGCGGCCCGTTATGACCCTGAGGTCCGTCAGCCGCTCCGGAGGGCCGCCCAGGACCGCCCGGTCCATGCAGTGCGCCGCGGTGAGCACCGTGGTGCGTCCGACCGCCACGCCGCCGCAGAACTGCCCCGCGCGCGTACCTCCGAACCGGTCACGACTGGACAGGGCCACCGTCCAGGGGCTCTGCGACGCATCGACCGGGGACCCGCCTATGACCGCTCGGTCGGCGGCCACAGAGGCCGTGGAACCCGCTGACAGGGCGGTGACCGCGGCCGCCAGGGCCAGCGGTCGGACCAGGGCTCGGACCAGTCGTCGACGCATACGCACTCCTCACTCCGTGATGCCGGTGAGACACCCAGAGTGATCCAACGGACAGCACCCCGCACCCGCGCGGAGGCCACGCCTCCCGCACACGGTGAGCCAGGCACGGCGAAGGCCCGGCCCCTGAGGGGAACCGGGCCTCGCGTGTCGTACGACCTCGATCAGTCGAGGTAGTCGCGCAGCACCTGGGAACGGGACGGGTGGCGCAGCTTCGACATCGTCTTGGACTCGATCTGGCGGATCCGCTCACGCGTGACGCCGTAGACCTTGCCGATCTCGTCGAGGGTCTTCGGCTGACCGTCGGTGAGACCGAAGCGCATCGAGACGACGCCCGCCTCGCGCTCGGACAGAGTGTCGAGCACGGAGTGCAGCTGCTCCTGGAGGAGCGTGAAGCTGACGGCGTCGGCCGGGACGACCGCCTCGGAGTCCTCGATGAGGTCACCGAACTCGCTGTCGCCGTCCTCGCCGAGCGGGGTGTGCAGCGAGATGGGCTCGCGGCCGTACTTCTGGACCTCGATGACCTTCTCCGGGGTCATGTCGAGCTCCTTGGCCAGCTCCTCCGGGGTGGGCTCGCGGCCCAGGTCCTGAAGCATCTGGCGCTGCACGCGCGCGAGCTTGTTGATGACCTCGACCATGTGCACCGGGATACGGATGGTGCGGGCCTGGTCGGCCATCGCGCGGGTGATCGCCTGACGGATCCACCAGGTGGCGTACGTGGAGAACTTGTAGCCCTTGGTGTAGTCGAACTTCTCGACCGCGCGGATCAGACCGAGGTTGCCCTCCTGGATGAGGTCCAGGAAGAGCATGCCGCGACCGGTGTAACGCTTGGCCAGGGAGACCACCAGGCGGAGGTTGGCCTCCAGCAGGTGGTTCTTGGCGCGGCGGCCGTCCTCGGCGATGATCTCCAGCTCGCGCTTGAGCTTGGGCGCCAGCTTGTCGGCGTTGGCCAGCTTGTCCTCGGCGAACAGACCGGCCTCGATGCGCTTGGCGAGCTCGACCTCCTGCTCGGCGTTGAGCAGGGGGACCTTGCCGATCTGCTTGAGGTAGTCCTTGACCGGGTCGGCGGTGGCGCCGGCGGCCGCGACCTGCTGGGCGGGCGCGTCGTCCTCGTCCTCGTCGGACAGCACGAAGCCCGCGGCCTCGGTGCCCTCGGGCTCCTCGCCGGCCTTGCCGGGGGCTGCTTCCTCGAGCACCTCCTCCTCGAGGAGCTCGACGTCGTCCTTCTTGGCGCTGGTCTTCTTGGCCGCCGTCTTCTTGGCGGGGGCCTTCTTCGCCGTCGCCTTCTTGGCGGTGGTCTTCTTGGCGGCCGCCTTCTTGGCGGGCGCCTCCTCCTCGGCGGGCTCGGCGGTGGGCGCCGCCGGCGTGGCGCCGGCGGTGGCCTTCCTCGTGGTCACCGCCTTGGCCGCGACCGTCTTGGTGGCGGTGCGCTTGGCGGGACTCTTCGCTGCGACGCTCTTTCGGGTGCGCTTGGGCTCTGCGGCACTGACCATCAGCGTCACACCCTCTTCCTCGAGGATCTGGTTGAGGCTGCGCAGTACGTTCTTCCACTGAGTGGCCGGAATCTGGTCAGCTTCGAAGGCCCGACGCACGTCATCGCCGGCGATCTGCCCCTCAGCCTTTCCCCGCTCAATGAGCGCCATGACAGAGACGGACTCGGCGATCTCCGGCGGGAGCGTACGGGATGTGCTGGCCGACACGAACAACCTCTCGGAACGTTGGAAAACGGCTTCCGGCCCCGTCCACAGGGACAGGAGCCGACCGCCGGCTTGGGGATGGGCCGACGGCGCGGGCGGGGGCCGGGAAGATGCACAGCGCCGTGAACGGCGTCCGTATTCCCTCCGCGGCTGTCACCTCTTAGGTCATCGCGTTCTTCCCACGAGCGTTACGCCCAATCCGCGTGGCCCGAGTCACACCCCGTAAGCGAACAAAAATGGCCAGAAGCTGACAGAGGTGGTCACCTCGGACATCGGCCCGGCCGCTCCGGCGGTCCACGGCCCCTTCGCGCCGTCGGACCCCGCGGGATCACCAAGGATCCCACGGGGTCCGACGGGAGGCGGGTCACCGAGCGGGCGTTGCCACAGGAGGGGGGTGGCACACCCGCCGCGCCGCCCGTGGAACGCGGTCAGTGCTCGCGCGGGGCGGGCACTACGCGTTCCACCTCGGGAAGGACCGTGAGGAGTTGCCGCATCGCCGCCTCGGCGCCGGCTCCGTCGCCGGTGGCGAGGGCGTCGCAGATGCGGCCGTGGTGAGCCAGTGACGCCTCGTTCGGCCGGTCACAGCCGGCGATCGGACCGCCGGAGACCTGGAGGGCCGCGGAGACGATCCCGGAGAGGTGCTCCAGCATGCGGTTGCCCGCGACCTGGATGAGCAGCGAGTGGAACTCGGCGTCGGCGCGGGAGAAGGTGAGCGCATCACCCTGGGCCATCGCGTGCCCCATGATCTCGACCATGTCCACGAGGCGCTGCTGGACGTCCTCGCGGCCGTGCCCCGCGGCGAGGCGGGCGGCGAGCGGCTCGATCGTCCAGCGCAGCTCGCTCAGCTCACGGCGCTGGTTGTCGCGCTGTGGCCCGAAGGCCCGCCACTCGATGATGTCCGGGTCGAGGAGGTTCCAGTCGCTGACGGGGCGCACGCGCGTGCCGACGTTCGGCCGGGCGCTGACCAGGCCCTTGGCCTCCAGGACGCGGAGCGACTCGCGGACGACGGTGCGGGAGACCTCGAAGCGCTGGCCGATCTCCTCGGGCACCAGCGGGCGGTCGGCGCCCAGGTCGCCGGAGACGATCATCTGACCCAGCTGCTGAACGAGTTGGCCGTGCAGTCCGCGCCCGCGGCTGCCCGTGGCGCGCCGGCCGACACGGCCCAGCTCCGGGTCCCCGCCGTCCCAGGCAGGGGCCCCGACACGGTCGACGGCGGGCGCCTCGGCGTAGGGGTAGCGGTCGAGTTCGCCCGGGCTCGCGAGGCCGGTGTCAGCAGAGCGGGCGGCGGTCATCATGGTGTGCGCAAGGGTACTCACGCATCCTTTGTCGGCGCCCTCTCCAACTCCCTTGAGGTCTTTGGTGAAAAGCACACGAAAGGGTGATCGCTCACCCCGTCGCAATTGACGCCTTATCGGAAAGAAATGGGCGTTCTGCGGGGAGTTGTGCGCATAGCCGAACTAAGGGTTACGGACAGTCGTCACCGGAACCTGTTCCGCAGGCCGGTGAGCAGGTAGGCGCAGAGCAGCGCGGCCAGCGACAACGTCAGTGCGCCGCCCACGGGTTGGGAGATCACCCGCAGCGCGGCCTCCAGATACCGCTCTCCCCCGAAGGGCCACCGCGGCAGCAGGGCCTCGCGCAGCCGCATCGGAAGCCCCGCCGCGGTCCGCACGGACGGCCCGTACAGGACCTGGTGCACGACGGGGACGACGAGCAGGGGCACGGCGGCGACGGCGGCGAGACCGGCCGTGGTGGACCGGAAGACTCCTGCGGCCAGCACCCCGGCCCAGGCGCAGCCGGCCACCAGCCCGATCCAACGCGCACTGAGCGGGAGCCAGTCGGCGGGGACCTGGGCGAGTTCCGGTCCGTAGACGAGATAGAGCACTTCGGCGTTGCAGCCGACGGTGAGGACGGCCAGTGTGAGCGCGGTGGCCGAGGCGACGAGCAGTTTGGCGACCAGCAGCCCCAGCCGGCGGGGCACGGTGCCGCGATCCGCCGCCAGGGCGGGGTGGCGGAACTCGTCCCCGAAGGCCAGCGCGCCGAGCAGGCCCGCGCCGAGCGCCGCGGGCGGCAGGGGCAGCTCCTTGGGCCACGCGGCCAGCAGGCGCGGCTGCGGGGTGTGCCCGATGCGGGCGAGCACGACGGCGGTCACGGCGGACACGACGAGCACGACGGCCCCGGTGAGGAACCCGGTACCGATCCCGGCTGCCCGCCGGATCTCGTAACGGAGAGGACGCAGAGGGCTGGGCGCGGGACGGACGGAGATGGGAGGCGGCAGAGGGGGCAGTGCGTCGAGGGTGCGCGCGCCGCGGGCACCGAGATTGCGCGTGGTGCCGGCATCGAGGGTGCGGGCTGTGCGGGCATCCGGGGAACGGGTGCCGTGGGCATCCGGGGAACGAGTGGTGCGGGCATCGAGGGGTCGGGGGGTGCAGGCATCCAGGGAACGGGTGGTGCGGGCTCCGGTGAGGTTCGGCGGGCGGAGGCCGGAGCTGCCGTGCGGGGCTTCCGTACCGACGAGCACGGGCGGCGCAACGCCGGGCTCACCGACCGCGGAGCCCTCGTCGGCGACTGGCGGCGACGGAGGGCCCGGATCACCGGCCAGGGCCTCCATTTTGGCAAGTGGCCGTGACGGAACGCCGGGGTCGTCGGTCGGCGCATCCACGTCCGCGTGCGTACTCGGCGATGAGGGTGCCATCGGAGCCGCCTGGGCTCCGTCCCCCGGATGGTTGGCCGAGGTGGCGTCCGAGTGCGCGGAAGGCTCGCCCGCGTGCTGATCCGGCCCGGAGGAGGCAGGCGGTTCCCCGACCCCTGACCCCGCGGCCTCTGCGGTGGCGGGCGGGTCCAGCGTGGGACGCCGCTCGGCGATGACGGTGTCGGTGTTGGTGTCGGTGACGGGCTGCGTGCCGATCGGACTCGGCGCTGCCGGAGCGGCTCCCGCGCCAGGTCCCATGTCGCC
>NZ_JAPSKN010000129.1:8018-15798 GCF_031181705.1 Streptomyces sp. | reverse complement strand
ACGGCCGGGCCCCAACGGGGCAACGGAGTACGGTGGACGAACCGAGGGCATGTCGCACACCGGCTTCCGCGCCGGTCTCGTCCTCGGTGCGACACACTCGCCGGAAGGCCCGCCGCACCGCGAGGTCTCCCGAGACAGGTCGGCACGATGCCCTCGGCCCCCCAGTCCGTCAGCGTTCCCCCGCCGCGCCCCTCGGCGCCGGTGTCCTCCCCTCCCGTCCGCCCTCCTCGGCCCTCCCGCCTCCGCCCGGGCGGCGGGACCGGCGCCGGGCGGGACCTTCGTGCCGCCGGCCCGCGGCCGGAACCCGACCCGCGCGGGGCCGTACTGCTGTTCTTCACCACCGGGGCCGTCTCCCCCTGGCGCGGCGAGCCCGTGCGTCCGGCCGGCTGACCGGCGGGGACGCGACCGCACCACCACCGCCCGGCCGCGCCGTACCCGTCGACCGGCTCAGCGGCCGGGGACCGCCGCGCCCGGCCCGAACCAGACGCCTCACCGGCCCGAAGGACTCGTCGTGACCACCACAGCACCACCGTCACCGCCCACCGGCCCTCACCTCCGTCTGCGCCTCGCGCCCGACAGTCCGCTGCCGCGCCGGCTCGACGGTGTGTGGTGGCCCCGCTCCTACGACCTGCCGGCGGAGCTGCCGCAGCTGCTCGCCGGGCTGCCGCGCGCCTGGGGTCACATCGCCGGCGTCACGGTGAACGGGGCGGCCTGGTCGGCGGCACCGGACCGGATGCTCGTGTGCGACAAGGTCGTGCGCCTGCGCCAGGTCGCGGCACGGCATGCCCCGGGCACCATAATCCTGCTCTCCCCCGGCCACGGCCGCTGGGACCTTCTGGTCGTGCCGCCCGACACCGCCGAGGAGGACGCCGGACCGCTCATGACCACCGCGCTGAGCGCCCGCCCCTGACGGTGGACCGGCCGGTGGCGGTGCGGGCGCCCCTCACCGGACCGCGCTCCCGGGCCCTCCGGTGTCGAGGAGGATCTGTTCCGCCCCGGTGAGGTTGCCGCTTCGGACCGCCTGGGCCATGGCGGCGTGCGCGGCCTCGGGCGTCGCGTCCGGCGGGACCACCAGCAACGAGAGGATGTCCTCGTCCGCCCTGGTGATCAGCACGGTGTCGTCACCGACCGCGAACGAGTCGATGTGCACCACGCGGTCGTCGACGACGATCCGCGTCGGGAGCCCTTCCCAGGCCGCGGTGTCCAGCCCCACGCGGACGACGGGACCGAGGTGTGCGGTGAGGGCCCTGACCAGGGCGGGCAGCTCGGCACCGATGTCCCGGGACCGCGGCCACCACGCCCCGTCGAGGACGCCCTCGCGCGACTCGGTCGTCTCCAGCCGGAGCAGCGCGCTCCCCGGCCGCACGCCGGAGGGGCCGGCACTCGGCTCAGGGCGCGTTCGAGGGGGTGTGTCGGAGTCGACCATGATGAGCCGCCCGTCTTCGAGGTTCGGCGTGTCCGGGGAGCCTGGGAGGGGATCGGAGGGTGCCCTCACCACGCTACTCCGTGTGGCGGGGGGAACGGGGATCCGACGGATCCCGGCGGCCGGCGCCCGCACCACGTTGACACGGATCATCGCCGGACGTTGACTGGCAGCAGGGCGCAGGGCCGTGAAGGGCAGGGCCGGCCGGGTCTCCGGCAGCCCGAAGCAGGACCGCCGGGAAGGCCGAGGGCGTCTTCGGGCGGCGACCCCCATCTCGACGGAAACGGTGCACACGACGATGTACGACCAGACACGCGCCCAGCAACCCGCCGACCGGACCCCGGGCGCCGCCGGACGCCGCGCCCAGGGACCGGAGCTGCTGCTCCCGCCCGCCGAACGGGACAGGATCGCCCAGCGCCTCGGACATGCCGTCAACACCTTCGCGGACGCCCCCGGCGAGGCCCTGGCGGAGGCCGAGAGCGCTTTCGACGAAGCGACCGCGGCGCTGGTCGACGCCCTGGCGGAACGGCGGCGCGTCCTGCGCGCGGCCTGGCAGGACCAGGACACCGAGGCCCGGTCCGCCGAACTCCGGGTCGCCCTGCGGGAGTACCGGGAGATCACCGGGCGGCTGCTGCGCACCTGAGCGGCGCGGCGCCGCAGCCGCGCGCCTTCCGACGGCCGCCGCCGCTCGTCCGATGCGCGACGGCGGCCGTCCGAGGCTCCCCGCGCGGCCGATGCCCCTGATCGGGTGCGCGACCGGGAGCCGTGAGCCCCGCATCGGACCGTGCGACGGCACGCGGGAGGTGACCGTGCCGGTCTCGCGACGAGGGGAAGCGGGAGGAGGCGAGCACGGAAGCCGCCCACGGCGGGCGACGAGAACTGCTGCTCGCGAAGGTGGCGAATCGGTCCTTGCCCGGGCTCGGGCACGGGCAGCCCCCGGGCTGCCGAACGGCGTGCGTTCCGGACCGGAACCTGTGCACGGCGGACTGCCGCAAGACTAGGTGCACGTGCTCCGGGTGAGAACCCTTCGGCGGCAGTGGCCCGGACACCGCCTCACCCGTTTCCGGTTGGCGATCACAGGCCCGGGGCATCACGAGGGGGCAGGCCCGGCCGGACAGGACGTTCCGCGGCCGGGCGAGCGGTCACGGCCAGGGTGGTCGGGTGACCCAGGAGGGGAAGTGATCCGCCATGCGTACGCATCGGCGTACCCATCGGCGTTCCGCACGAGTCGAGTACCACCTGCCGGACGAGGCCCAGTCGGCGCGCAGGGCAAGGACGTTGACCGCGCAGTTCCTGGCCCGGCCGGCCCTGCGGGCGACGGGACTCGACGCCGAGCACATCGGGGACGCGGCCCTCATCGTCTCGGAGCTGGTCACCAACGCCACGCGGCACGGGGGCAGTTGCCGCCTGTGCCTGCACGTGTCCGAGACCCAGGTGACCGTCGAGGTCTACGACGGCAGCCCCGGGCGGCCTGACGTACGGCCGCTGACCACGTGGAGCGAGAGCGGGCGGGGCCTCGCCATGGTGCGGTGCCTGGCACAGCGCCTCGACATCGCCCGGGTCGCCGGGGGCGGCAACAGAGTGCGCGCGGTGCTGGCCCTGTGACCGGTCCGGGCGTCGCACGGCGCCCCGGCGGCGTTCAGACCGGCTCCGGCTGGGGTTCGGGGCGGTGGGCGGGGGCGGGGGCCGGGTCCCAGCGTTTCGTCGTCCGTATGTAGCCGTAGATCACCGACGTCATCGCCAGGATGAGGAGCGGACCGGATATCTCCGGGTACCGGGCCATCTCCATCGGCAGGTAGCGGTACGAGAGGAGCAGCGCGAGGAAGATCGTCGTGCCGTAGGTGACCAGCTGGAGGCCGGAGCGGTCCCAGCCGCGGTCGGCGGCGCGCAGGGCCCCCTCGACCGTGAGGGCGAAGACCACGCCGGCGATGAGGTCCACGCCGTAGTGGTAGCCGAAGCCCAGGGTCGCGGTGAGGGTCGCGGCCAGCCAGAACGTGCCCGCGTAGCGGAGGAGCCGGGGGGCCCTGCGGGTGTGGAGGTAGATGGCGAGGGCCCAGGCCGTGTGCAGGCTGGGCATGCAGTTGCGCGGGGTGATCCCGTCGTAGGTCATGGGGAGCGGGGTGGTGACCGGCGGCAGGGTGTGGGGCCACAGGTCGGCCACCGCCCATTCCACGCCGCCGGTGCCGGAGGCGCCCGGGCCGTAGGCGAAGACCGGGCCGACGACCGGGAAGATCATGTAGACGCCCGGGCCGAGGAGGCCGATCAGCAGGAACGTGCGGACCAGGTGGTGGCGCGGGAAGCGGCGCTCGGTGACGACGTTGCGCAGCTGGTAACAGGCGACGACGACCGCGGCCACGGCCAGTTGCGCGTAGACGAGCTGCAGCAGGTGCGGGCCCACGGGGGCGGTGGCGTCGAGCAGCCGGCCCACCAGCCACGACGGGTCGCCCAGGGCGTGGTCGGCGGTGGCCACGTACTGGTCGAGGACGGTCGGGCGGGTCTTCGACGTGATGAACAGCCAGGTGTCGCCGATCTTGCGGGCGGCCACCAGCAGCAGGCCCAGGCCGACGCCCTTGAGGAGCAGGACGCGTTCGGGGCCGGTGCGGCGGGTGAGGGCGACGACGGCGGTGCCCAGCATCACCCACAGCGCGCCCGTGCCGAAGGAGACGCCTTCGGGTATCTCGGCACCTGCCGCCCAGCGGACGAGCGCCAGGACGGTGTCGGTGCCGAGCGCCACGCCGGCCGCGAGGAACCGCTGCCGCCAGGTCAGCACCACCATCATCAGCGCCAGACCGCCGTAGAGCGGGCCCGACTTGGGGGCGAGGACCAGGGCCTGCAGCTGGTTGGTGATCGGGCCCGGTTCGCCGTAGTGGCGGGCGGCGGCCTCCAGGGCGACGAGGAACCCGCACACCACCACACCCGCCGCGGTCCACAGCACCGCGCGCCCGTGGCGCCAGGCGCCCCACGAAGTCATGCCGCTCATCCGCGAAGACACCCGCGATGCTCCAGTTTTTGATCGTTTGATGAGATCGAACATGCTATCGGAGGGCCGCCTCCGGGTGGCCGGAACGGCGGGAACGGCCGCAACGGAGCGACGAGGACAGCACGCGGCTTCCGCAGTCGATCATGAACCGAACAACTGCTACGATCCGGCCACTCACCTGGGGGGGTGTCCGAAACGCCGGCGACGCAGGCGCATGACCTGCGGCGCTACGGCGCGCACACGCCTGCCCCCCCCCCGCCATGCCTACATCCCCGGAGAGGTCCTGCATGGGCAGACGCGCGCTCGTTCGAGGCGCCACCGCCGTCGCCGTTTCCCTCACGCTCGCCGCCGGTCTCGGCTCGCTCACCGCCGGGAGCGCGCACGGTGAGACGGTCGCCGGAGAGGTGATCGTGCCGGCCACCACGGCCGCCGTCCCCTGGACGAGCCTGCTGAGCGCGGGACCCTCCGGGTTCCTCCGCTACGAGCAGGGGCGCGGTCACCTCTGGACGAGCTACGACGGAGCCGACACGGTCGTCGACGCGTCCGGCTGGGACTCGTACGGCACCACGGCCTCCGGCGCGGGCACGGACGTCGTCGCCCGCTACGACCAGACGGCCAGGACCGTCACGCTGCGCGACATGACCTCCGGCGAGGTCCGCGAGGTCGCCCTGCCCGACGGGCACACGTACTTCAGCACCCTCGGGTCGACGGTCGTGACGACCACGGGGACCGCGGGCACGAGCACGGTGCTGCATCTGCTGGACCCGCGGGACGACGGCTCGGTCGCCGACCGCACGGTGACGGGCCTGCCCTCCGGCAGCCACCTGTGGCACTCGTCGCTGGGCGACGCGCACGGGCAGATCGTGCGGTACCGCACCGGTGACGACGAGTTCACCGGCTGGCTCGACCTCGCGCAGGGGCGGCTGACGACGCTGCCGTACGAGGTGAAGGCGTGGTACTCCCTCGTCGCGCTCAGCGCCACCCACCTGGTGTGGTGGCACAACGGCACCCTGTTCACCGTCCCGCGCGCGAACCTGACCGGCACACCGCGGACCATGCCGCTCGCCGATGTCGGGCAGGTGCTGGGCCTGGTCGGCGACTCCGTCATCGTGTCCCGGTACGACGCGTCCTTCGGCCGCAGCAGCACCCACCTCCCCGTCTGGCGGGCCGACGCCGTCCCGCTCGACGGCTCGGCGCCCCGGACGATCCTGGCCCGGACGTCGCGGCAGGCCATGCCGACCCCGGACGGCGGGCTGCTGCTGCCGGGCGGCGCCGACCCGGACCACTGGGGCGTCTCCCTCGTCGAGGCGGCGGCGGGCGGCGGGGTCACCGTGCGCCGGGTCGCCGACGCGAACCCGCGGCGGGCCGCCCACACGGTCTCCCGGCTGACCTACGCCCAGGGCCTGCTGACCACGGTGGAGGAGGACCCCGCCGGGGAGTGGACGTATCTGCACACCCGGGAGACCGGCGTGACCGGCTCCCCCACGGCGGGCACGCGCACCAAGCGTGGCCGCCTCGACCTGGTGCCCTACGGCGATGCCGGCCCGCGCCTGGCCGACACCGGTGACGGCCGCACGATCGTCTCCGGCTACGGCGAGGACACCGCCGCGCAGCCCCGCCTCCTCGGGCCCGCCCAGTCGCTGCCCGGCACCCGGATCGACAGCTCCCGCAGGTACGAGCCGGTGACCGCCGCCAGTGGCCGGTTCGCCGCGCTGACCGGTTCCCACGACAGCGCCGAGGCGGGGCAGACGCGGGTCGTCGACCTCGACTCCGGGCGCACGGTGTACGCGACGACGGAGCGGGTGGAGGCGCTGTGGGGCACCACGGCGTGGCTGTCGTACGGCAGCGGCGGCGTGATCCCGGTCGACCTGCTGACCGGGCGCGAGGGCGAGCCGGTGTCGTTCGGGCGCGGGTGCCTGCTGGAGAACTTCCAGGCGGTCGGCCACCTGCTGCTGTGGCACTGCGTGCTCAACTCGGAGGGCCTGGGCGTCTACGACACCGTCACGAAGCAGAAGACGACGCTCGTCTCCGGCGACGTCTGGGGGCAGGCGCAGCTCGGTGACGGCTTCGTCGCGCTGTCCGACGAGGGGCAGCTCAAGGTGATCGACGTGCGCGGCGGGACGCCGGTGACGCGCACCGCCGGTGCGTTCGAGGGCAACGCCTACCACACCTGGGACGTCGACCCGTACACCGGCGTGATCGCGCAGCTGCGGTCCGACAACTCCGTCCGCCTGACCCCCAGCGGCGTCCCCGTCTCGCCCCTCGTGCAGCGGGACGCCACCGTCGCCGCCTCGGTGGACGTCAAGGGCGGTGCGGCGCAGTGGGCCCCGAAGTGGTGGCTGAACAAGCCGGCGGCCTCCTGGCAGCTGGTGATCGGCAGCAAGGCCACCGGCAGGGCCGTGCGCACCCTCTCGGGCGGTCAGGCGCGCGGTGTGGTGGCCCCGGCGTGGAACGGCAAGGACGGCGCCGGACGGCTGGTGCCCAACGGCGCCTACACCTGGACGCTGACCGTCACCCCCGCCGACGGGCGGGGCGCGGCGCTGACCAGGACGGGCACGGTCAAGGTGACCGGCGCGGCGCCGGCGTGGCGCGACTTCACCGGCTCGGACGGCTTCGGCGAGCTGCTGACGCTCAACGGCTCGGGCGGGCTGACGTACCAGTACGGCACCGGGACCGGGGTGTTCACCGGGAAGACGACGGGCTCGGGCTGGCCGACGACGGTGAAGGCGGTGCCGTTCGGCGACCTCGACGGGGACCGGTGCAACGACGTGCTGGTGCGGTTCGCCGGCGGGGCGCTGCGCGCCTACCGGCCGGGGTGCGGCAAGGCGGTGACCCCGTCGACCGCGTACACCTCGCTGGGCACGTCCGGCTGGACCCAGTACGACGTGCTGACCTCGCCGGGCGACGTCAGCGGTGACGGGCGCGCGGACCTGATCGCCCGCCAGGCCACGACCGGGGACGTGTACCTCTACAAGGCGACGAGCACGGGGAAGCTCGCCACGCGGGTGAAGATCGCGTCCAAGTGGACGGGCTACAAGAAGGTCCTGGGCGCCGGCGACCTCAACGGCGACGGCCACGGCGACCTGCTCGCGCAGGACAGGTCGAACGAGCTGTGGCGCTACGACGGCACGGGCGCGGGCGGTTTCAAGGCCCGGGTGAAGGTGTTCGACGACTGGGGCGCGTCCTACGACACGGTCGTGGGCGTCGGCGACCTCACCGGCGACGGCCGGGCCGACCTGGTCTCCCGCGACTCCTCGGGCAACGCCTGGCGCAACAACGGCAACGGCAAGGGCACCTTCGGCGGCCGCACGAAGATCGCGACCGGGTGGCAGGGGTACAAGGGGCTGTTCTGACGGCGGTCATCGCCCCGGCCCCCC
>NZ_JAPSKN010000129.1:0-7918 GCF_031181705.1 Streptomyces sp. | reverse complement strand
GGGGCACCCGCCCCGGGGCCCGGCCTCGTCCCGCCCGTCAGGCCGCCGCCTCGACCGACGGGTTCGCCGCGACGGCTCCGGCCGCGACCCGCCGGCGGCGGGCCGGCCCGATGACCGGGTGGGTGACGCCCCAGGCCGCGCCCTTGCAGACCAGTTCCTTGTAGAGGGCGGCGAGCCGGCCGGTCAGGGCCGCCTCGACGGCCCGGTCGTCGGCGGTGACGTACTGGATCAGGCCGTCCCCGCGGCCCAGCGAGACGCACTGGTTGAAGTACCTGATCGACACGTTCGGCAGCTTTCCGCCGGTCAGGCGGGCCGCGATGGCGTCGGCGGCCTGCCAGGCCATGGGCACGCCCGAGGCGCACGACATGCGCAGCGGCTTCCCGCCGGGGCCCGTCGCGAGGGCCGCGTCGCCGACGGCGTACACGTCCGGGTGCGAGACCGAGCGCATGGTCCGGTCGACGACGATCCGGCCGGTGTCGGTGACCTCGAGGGCGGTGGCCCGGGCGATCGGGTGGACGGCGAAGCCCGTCGTCCACACGGTGACCGCGGCGGGCACGGAGCCGCCGTCGGCGGTGGTGACGTGGTCGGCCGCGACGGAGGTGACCTCGGTGTGCTCGTGCACGGTGATGCCGAGCCGGTCGGTCACCTTCCGCACGTGCCGGCGGCCCCGGGGCGACAGCCAGTCACCGAGGCCACCGCCGGCGACGAGGGTGACGTCGAGGTCCGGGCGGGCCTCCGCGATCTCGGTCGCCGCCTCCAGGCCGGTGAGGCCGCCGCCGACCACGACGACGGGCTGTCCGGCGTCGAGGCGGGCCAGGCGCTCGCGCAGCCGGAGCGCTCCGGGGCGGCCGGCGATGTCGTGGGCGTGCTCGGCGACACCGGGCACGCCGTGCGCGTTCCAGCCGCTGCCGAGCGCGTACACGAGCGTGTCGTACTCCAGTTCCTCGTGCGACGGCTCCGCGTCCCCGGGCTGCCCCTGCCCCGGTGTGCCGGAGTCGTGCGGGGCGGTGACGGTGACGGTCCTGCGGTCGACGTCGACGGCGGTGACCCGCGCGAGCTTCACGGCGACGCCGGTGCCCCGGAACATCTCGTCGAAGGGCCGGGGCGTCAGGTCCTGGCCGACGGCGAGCTGGTGCATCCGGACGCGCTCGACGAAGTCGGGCTCGGCGTTGACGAGGGTGATGGCGACGTCGTCGCGGTGCAGGCGCCTGGCGAGGCGGCCGGCGGCGACGGCGCCGGTGTATCCGGCGCCGAGGACGATGATGCGGTGCTGCATTTCCTGGCTCCTGTCGTTCGCGGATTCACCCCTTGAACCGGGTGGTCCGCCGTTTCCTGACAGGAGTGCGGTGTGAAGCAGCTCACATCGGGGTGAGGGGCGGGTCAGAAGAGCGTGACCAGGGGTTCTCCGTGGTCGGAGGCCGCCCACTGCCGGGTCGCGCGCTCCAGCTTGTCGGGGTTGACCTGGCTGCGGAGCGCGGCGATGCCGTCGGCGGTGATCTCCAGGGTGGTGATGCCGAAGACCCGGCCGTCGACGACCGCCAGGAGGGCGGGCCCGCCGTTGGCGGTGGTGGCGTACATCTCGACCGAGCCGCCGGCCAGGGCGCGCTGGGCCTTGCCCGGCCTGAACATGCCGCGCAGGAACTTCGCGACCGCGAGGGCGCCCTCGAACGCCCGGGCGCGGGCCGGGACCTTGCCGCCGCCGTCGCCGATCGCCACGGCGTCCTCGGTGAGCAGCCGTACGAGCGGTTCGGTCCGGCCGCTGGTGGCGGCGGCGAGGAACTCGTCGATGACCCGCCGCGCGGTGGCCTCGTCGACCTCCGCGCGGGCCTTGCCCGCGGCGACGTGCCGCTTGGCGCGGTGGAAGATCTGCTGGCTGGCGGCCTCGGTGACGTCGAGGATCCCGGCGATCTCCCGGTGCGCGTAACCGAAGGCCTCGCGCAGCACGTACACCGCCCGCTCGTTGGGGGTCAGGCGCTCCAGCAGGGTGAGGACGGCGTACGAGACCGAGTCGCGCTGTTCGGCGGTGTCGGCCGGGCCGAGCATCGGGTCACCGGCGAGCAGCGGCTCGGGCAGCCACTGGCCCACGTAGGTCTCGCGGCGTGCGCGGGCGGAGGTGAGCTGGTTGAGGCACAGGTTGGTGAGCACCTTCGTCAGCCAGGCCTCGGGTACCTCGACGCGCTCGACGTCGGCGGCCTGCCACCGCAGGAACGTCTCCTGCACGACGTCCTCGGCCTCGCTCGCCGAACCGAGGAGCCGGTAGGCCATGGCTTCCAGGCGGGGCCTGAAGGCTTCGAACCGGTCCACGTCCTCCGCGGTCAGGGGCATGGCCCGGATCCTAACGCCCGTGGCGGCCGGGCCGGGTGCCGCCCGGGGCCAGACGGTGGTAGGCGGCGCGGGCGTGGGCGACGCGGGACAGGGCCGTGCCGACGAGGGTGGCGGCGAGCAGACAGCCGAGCCAGGCGGCGTCGCGGTGGCCCGCCCAGGTGAGGGTGCCCATGGGCGGGATGCCGAACGCGTTGAGGAACAGCCAGCACAGGACGGCCGTGCCGGGGGCCGCCGTGAAGCGGGCGCACAGCCCCAGCACGGCGGCGAGCAACGACAGCGCGGCCAGGGCCAGTGCGGGCCGGCCGGGCCCGACCAGGCTGTTGAGGAGCGCCACGAGCACCAGTGCGCCGCCGAAGGCCCCGGCCCAGACCAACGGCGTCGCCACGGGCTGGGGGACGGGCCTGACCCCGGTCCTCAGGGGCATCCACTCGATCATGCCGGCGGTTCCTTCCGCTGTCCTGCACAGCGATTGTGCCGCCGCGTGTGGTGCGCCGGGCACGGTCGGGGGATATGGCGTCTTTGCCCGGGCGCCTTCCGGCCGTTCCCGGCGTGGGGCGTCCGGGCGCCTCGACTGCCCCCGAGCGGCGCACTCTTGGGGCTCTGCGCCGCGGGGGCGGAGACGGTGCGGCGGTCCAGGCGCCGGGCGAGGGGCTCTATCCAGCGGGCGGTGAGCGGGCCGACGACGACCAGGATCAGGACGCAGGCGGTGGCCGGCGGGCCGACCCGCGGCGCGGCGCCGGCGGCGAGCCCGGCGACGACGAGGGAGAACTCGCCGCACGCGACCAGGGTGCCGCCCGTGCGCCGGCGGCCCCGCGGCGAGATCCCGGCGCGGCGGGCGGCCCGGTATCCGGTGGCGACCCTCGCGAACGCGTTCTGCCGCCACAGCCCTCCCCCGTTACCGTGTCCGGCAGCCGCCGGCCGACAGCCGGCACGGCAGGGGACGGGACGGGGCGGGGGCGTAGGGGTGACGGGCATACGCGGCAGGCTGCGCGACGCGTGGGACCGGGGGCGGGAACGCGCCGCCGCCCGGCCGCTTCTGGTCGAGGCTACAACGCGGCCGTGGCCTCCACCCGCGACGGCTCGCGCACCCTCGTCTACAGCGTCAACTCCACCGACGCCAAGGGCCGGGACATGAACCGGGTGGCGGAGCACCTCATGGTGGCCGCCTACGGCAGGCCGTAGCGGCGCCTCACGCCGGGGGTGCCGCGCGGACCAGGCCCGTCTGGTAGGCGATGACGACGAGCTGGGCCCGGTCGCGGGCGCCGAGCTTGGTCATCGCGCGGTGGATGTGGGTGCGCACGGTCAGCGGGCTGAGCACGAGGTCGTCGGCGATCTCGGTGTTGGAGCGGCCCTCCGCCGCCAGGGCCATCACCTCGCGTTCGCGGACCGTGAGGTCGGCCAGGCGCTCCGGCGGCGCCTGATCCGCGCCGGGGGCCGGTGCCATGAGGAAGCGGGTGATCAGGGAGCGGGTGGCCCCCGGCGACAGCAGCGCCTCGCCGGAGGCCACCGTGCGCAGGCCGGCCAGCAGCGTGTCGGCGGTGACGTCCTTGCCGAGGAAGCCGCTGGCCCCGGCGCGCAGGGCCTGGGCGACGTAGTCCTCGGTCTCGAACGTGGTCAGGATCAGCACGCGGGTGGCGGACAGCTCCGGGTCGGCGCAGAGCGTGGAGGTGGCGGCCAGGCCGTCGGTGCCGGGCATGCGGATGTCCATCAGGACGATGTCGGGGCGGTGGGCGCGGGCCAGCTCCACCGCCTCCCTGCCGTCGGAGGCCTCGGCGACGACCTCCATGTCCGCGCAGGAGTCGATGAGGATGCGGAAGGTGGCCCGCAGCAGGGCCTGGTCGTCGGCGAGCAGCACCCTGATGCTCATGCGGTGGTTCCTTCCGGAAGGTGGTCGGCGGGCTGCAGCGGCAGGGCGGTGGTGACCTCGAAGCCACCCTGGGGGCGGGGTCCGGCGCACAGGTCGCCGCCGATGGAGCGGGCCCGCTCGCGCATGCCCATCACGCCGAAGCCGCGGCCCTGGGCGGGCTCCGCCCTGCTGGGGCCGTCGTTGGTGACGGTGATCAGCAGACGGGAGCCGGTGTAGGCGAGCCGGATGTGGACGGCCTCGGCGGCGGCGTGCTTGGTGACGTTGGTGAGGGCCTCCTGCACGATCCGGTACGCGGTGAGGTCGACGCCCGGCGACAGCGGCTGCGGCTCGCCCTCCGTGCTGACGGCGACCTCCAGGCCGGCCGACTCGCACGCCGAGACCAGCTCGGGCAGCCGGGCCAGACCGGGCGACGGCTCCAGCGGGCCGGCCCCGTCGGCGTCGTCGTTCTCGCGCAGCAGCCCGAGCGCGGCCTTCAGCTCCCGCAGCGCGGCGGAGGTGGTGCCGGTCAGGTCGGTGAGGATCTTCCGGCTCTGCTCGGGGCTGGTGAGGGCGAGGTGGGCGGCCGTGCCGGCCTGGGCGTTGGCCAGGGCCATATGGTGGGCCACCACGTCGTGCAGCTCCCGGGCGATGCGCACGCGCTCCTCGGTGACCCGCAGCCGGGCCTCCTCCTCCCGGGTCCGCTCGGCGTGCTCGGCCCGGGCCTGCACGGCGTGCAGATAGGCGCGCCGCATCCGCGTCATGTTGCCGGCGGCGAGGGGGAGCAGCAGCCAGAAGAAGGGGCCGATCGTGCGCAGCAGCAGCGAGAGGTGCTCCATGGAGTGGGCGAACACGGCCGCGACGGTCACCGCCAGCATGGTGACGAGGCCGTAGACGCGGATGGTCTTGCGCGGGGAGACGGTGGCCAGCCAGTACAGCGCCGCCATGATCGGCGCCAGCAGCAGCGGCGTGAGCAGGTAGCCCTTCGCCACCGCCGTCACCGTGCAGGCCGTGTTGACCAGGACGACGGTGCGCGGATAGGCGCGGTGCTTGAGCAGGAAGAGGCAGCCCACGCCCATGAGGACGATTCCGGTCGTGTCCCGGGCCGGCGTGTTCGCGCTGGGCAGCGTCAGGGAGGTGCCGTAGGTCGCGCAGGCCATCAGCGCCAGCGCCGTCGCCAGGTCGACGAGGAAGGGGCGGCGGTGGGCGAACTCCTCCAGGCGGTCCGCGTAGCGCCGCTCCGGGCTGGTGGTCATGGGGCTCTCCGGTCGGTGGACTGCCACCATCGTCATCGATGCGGGGTGGGGACGCCCGAGGGGCCGCCCGTGTCCTTGGCCACGGGCGGCCCCGGGACGGGTCTGCTCAGGTGCGCGCCGGTTCCAGGTCCCGGGCGCCGTCCGGGGCGGATCCGGCCGCCGGCCGGGTGAGGGCCTCCCCCTCCACGTCGACGCGGGGCAGCAGCCGGTCCAGCCACTTCGGCAGCCACCAGGCCTTGTCGCCGAGCAGGGCGAGGACGGCCGGCACGATCGCCATCCGGACGACGAACGCGTCGAACAGGACGGCCGTGGCGAGCCCGAACCCGATCATCTTGATCATGGAGTCGCTCTCGCCGATGAACCCGGCGAACACCGCGATCATGATCAGGGCGGCGGCCACGACCACCCGGGCGCTGTGCCGGAAGCCGGACACGACCGCCCGCTCGGACGTCTCGCCGTGGACGTGGGCCTCCCGCATCCGCGAGACGAGGAACACCTCGTAGTCCATCGCCAGACCGAAGACGATGCCCACCAGGAAGATCGGCATCAGGCTCATGATCGGGCCGGTCTGCTCCACGCCGAACAGCTCCGCCCCGTGCCCCTCCTGGAAGACCACGACGACCGCGCCGAGGGAGGCCAGCACCGACAGCAGGAAGCCGAGGGCCGCCTTCAGCGGGACGAGCAGCGACCGGAAGACCACCAGCAGCAGCACCACCGCCAGGCCGACCACCACGATCAGGTACGGCACCAGCGCCGCCTGCACCTTCGCCGCGATGTCGATGTTCATCGCGGTGGTGCCGGTGACCTCGTAGCTCGCCCCGGTGTCCGACTCGACGCCTGGCCGCTCGTCCCGGATGGTCGTCACCAGGTCCTTGGTCCTCTCGTCGGTCGGCGCCGTCGACGGCACGACCGAGAAGACGGCCGTGTCACCGGCGTCGTTGAAGCGGGCCGGGGCGACGGACACCACGCCCCCGGTGGCGCCGATCTCCTCGGCGACCGTGGCGGCGGCGGCCTTCGGGTCGGCGGCGCCCTTGGCGTCCACGACGATGGTGAGCGGCCCGTTGAAGCCCGGCCCGAAGCCCTCGGCGAGCGCGTCGTAGGCGCGGCGTTCGGTGGTGGAGACCGGCTTCGCCTCGTCGCCGGGCATGCCCAGCTGCAGGCCGGTCACCGGCACGGCCAGGGCGCCGAGGCCGAGCACGCCCAGGAGCAGCACGGGCAGGGGCCGGCGCAGGACGTAGCGGGCCCAGCGGGTGCCGCCGTTGGTCTCGCCGCTGCCCTCGATGCGGCCGCTCCTGCGGGACCGGCGGGTCAGGACGGCGTTCGGCCAGAAGCCGAGGAACGCCGGCACGAGGGTCAGCGCGATCAGCACGGCGACGACGACGGCGCCCGCCGCGGCCAGCCCCATCTTGGTGAGCATCGGGATGCCGACGACGGCGAGCCCGGCCAGCGCGATGACGACGGTGAGCCCGGCGAAGACGACCGCGGACCCGGCGGTGCCGACGGCAAGGCCGGTCGCCTCCTGCGGCGTCCGGCCCTTGGCGCGCTCCTCGCGGTAGCGGGAGACGACGAACAGGGCGTAGTCGATGCCGACGGCCAGGCCCAGCATCATCGCCAGGGTGCCGGTGGTGGTGGACAGGCCGAGGGCGCTGGACAGGGCCAGGATCGTGGCCATGCTCACACCGACACCGATGACGGCCGTGAGCAGGGGCAGCCCGGCGGCGGCCAGCGAGCCGAAGGTGATGAGCAGCACGACCGCGGCGATCGCGACACCGATGATCTCGGCCGCGCCGCCCGGCCCGCCCTCCTCGGCGAGCGCGGTGCCGCCGGCCTCGACGGTCAGCCCGGAATCCCGGGCCTGGTCGATCGTGCGCTCCAGGTGGGCACGGCTGGCGTCGGTGAGGTCGGCCGCGCCGACCTCGTAGGTGACGGTCGCGAAGGCGGTCGAGCCGTCCTTGCTGACCGTCTTCGCCCGGAACGGGTCGACGGCGCCCGCGACCTGCGTCCCGTCGCCCAGGCCGCCGACGGCCTTCTCTATCGCCTCCCTGTTCCCGGCGGCGGTCACCTTCTCACCGCTGGGCGCGATGAACACGACCCGTGCGGTGGCGCTGTCGGCGGTGTCTCCGGGGAAGCGCTCCTCCATCAGGTCGAACGCCTTCTGGGACTCGATGCCGGGCATCGAGAACTCCTCGTCGACGGCGCCCGGAGCCTTGAGGGCGCCCAGCCCCACGGCGGCCAGGACGGCCGCCCAGACCAGGGCGACGTACCAGCGTCGCCTGAAGGCCAGACGGCCCACTCGGTACAGGAAAGTTGCCACGGCAGGAGGTCTCCACATCTGGGTGTCGATCGTCCGCCCAGCGTCTCCGCCCGGGGGCCGTCCCGTCGTCGTGCGGCTGCCGACAATCCGGGGTACTCGCCACGCAGTAGAGCCGGCGCCCGTGTCCACCCCGGGTACGAGATTTCTCGAGCCTTCCGGCGACCCCTGTGCTACCGTCGT
>NZ_JAPSKN010000128.1:11513-15807 GCF_031181705.1 Streptomyces sp. | reverse complement strand
ACGGCGTCCGCGAGCTGGTTCATGCCGCGCTCGAGGCCGCGCCGCGCCTCCTCGTCGAACGCGATGATCTTGGCCATGTGAAGTGGTCCCTCCAGGACTGGGGGTGATTACTTCGGACCGCGCCCGCGCCCGCGACGGACGGCCCCCGACCGGTGGTTCCTTGCCCCACCTGGTCCGTGGCCTCACCGACCCGGTCCTTACGTTGTCACTCTCACCTTCAGAGTGCTAACGCAATGATTAGCACTCGGGCATGGCGAGTGCAAGCGCCTCCCGGGGATCGGGCCGGTCCGTCAGCCCCCGGCGAACACCCCCCGGCACCCCCCTGAACAGGCCGAAGGGCCCGCACCCCGGGGGGTGCGAGCCCTTCTGAGAAGACCGGTCGCTTGCGCGTTGGTCGTGGTGCGCGTTCAGGCAGAGACGCGAACCATGTCGGCCTGCGGCCCCTTCTGGCCCTGCGAGATCTCGAACTCGACCCGCTGACCCTCTTCCAGGGTGCGGTAGCCGTCCATCTGGATCGCGCTGTAGTGGACGAAAACATCCGCACCACCGTCGACCGCGATGAAGCCGTACCCCTTCTCCGCGTTGAACCACTTGACGGTGCCCTGAGCCATGCCTAACTCCCCTATTACTGGCCCTTGCACAGATCCACACTTCGCGGACCCGGGTCAGACCTCACCCCCCACGGTTGGGGGCGTGCGCCGGAACGCGTCGACCGCGGCTGAATGTATCTGTCCAACTGCCGTCTGCAACAGGTCAATCGGACGAGAATTCTGGACGCGCAGGGTCCGGAATGTAGGGAGAATTCGCCTGAATTCAGGGCAAGTCGGGCCACACAAAACGCGCAAAAGCCGCGAAAGACGCGCACACTTTGGCTACATCTTGTCGGGCTCGGAGCGGGAATTCAGGGCGCCGATCACAGGATCGGGATCGCGTTCCCCAACTGTACCGCGCTCAATCACATGGAATTGCCCCCTCCGCTTCTCTCACGGTGGGGGCAATTCGATGAACTCTCCGTGACCGGCATTACTTCAGGTAACAATCAGGCCGGCCGACCGGTTACGGACGCGCTCAGCCTCCGGCGACAGCCGGGATGATCGACACGCCGGCACCGTCCGGGGTGGCCGTCTCCAGCCCCTGCTCGAACCGCACGTCGTCGTCGTTCACGTACACGTTGACGAACCGGCGCAGCTTGCCCTGGTCGTCCAGCACACGGGCGGCGATCCCGGTGTGGTTCTTCTCCAGATCGGCGATGACCTCGCCCAGGGTCGCCCCCTCGGCGGCGACCTCGGCCTGCCCGCCGGTGTAGGTACGCAGGATGGTGGGGATGCGAACGGTGACGCTCATGACTTCGAAACCTCCGGTTTGGTGACGGACCCAGGGGCGCGGGGCTGTGCCGATACGCGGCTCCGCCGCGTGGGCGCGGACAACCCCCACCGGCCCGCAGCGAACAACGATCAGACGAGCCCGGCAGCCCGGAACGACTCCAGGCTCGGGCGAATGGTCGCCGTGAGCCCCGTGCCCGCCACCGCGTCCAGCGTCTTCAGACCATCCCCGGTGTTGAGCACGACCGTGGTCTTCGTGGGGTCGAGAACGCCGTTCTCGACGAGCTTCCTCGTCACGCCCACCGTCACCCCGCCGGCGGTCTCCGCGAAGATCCCCTCGGTCCTGGCAAGGACCTTGATCGCGTCGACGACCTGCTCGTCGGTCACGTCCTCCACCGCACCGCCCGTGCGCCGCGCGATGTCCAGCACGTACGGGCCGTCCGCCGGGTTCCCGATCGCCAGCGACTTGGCGATCGTGTCCGGCTTCTGCGGCCGCACCACGTCGTGACCGGCCTTGAACGCCGTGGACACCGGCGAGCAGCCCTCGGCCTGCGCGCCGAAGATCTTGTACGGCCTGTCCTCGACGAGCCCGAGCTTGATCAGCTCCTGGAGCCCCTTGTCGATCTTCGTGAGCTGCGAGCCGGAGGCGATCGGCACCACGATCTGGTCCGGCAGCCGCCAGCCGAGCTGCTCGCAGATCTCGTAGGCCAGCGTCTTGGAGCCCTCGGCGTAGTACGGCCGGAGGTTGACGTTGACGAAGCCCCAGCCCTCGCCGGCCGGGTCGCCGATCAGCTCGGAGCAGAAGCGGTTCACGTCGTCGTAGTTGCCCTCGATGCCGACCAGCTCGCCGCCGTAGACCGCGGCCATGACGACCTTGCCCTGCTCCAGGTCGTGCGGGATGAACACGCAGGAGCGGAAGCCGGCCCGGGCCGCGGCGGCGCCCACCGCGCCGGCCAGGTTGCCGGTGGAGGAGCAGGAGAGGGTGGTGAAGCCGAAGGCGCGGGCGGCCTCCAGGGCCTGCGCGACGACGCGGTCCTTGAAGGAGTGCGTCGGGTTGCCGGAGTCGTCCTTGACGAAGAGCTTGCCGGCGTCGACGCCCAGCTCGCGCGCGAGGTTGTCGGCCTTGACGAGCTTGGTCCAGCCCGGGTTGATGTTCGGCTTGTCCGCCACGTCGGCCGGGACCGGCAGCAGGGGGGCGTAGCGCCAGATGTTCGCGGGGCCCGCCTCGATCGTCTTCCGCAGCTCCTCGGCGTCGTAGGCCGAGAAGTCGTAGGCGATCTCCAGCGGGCCGAAACACTCCTCGCAGGCGAAGAGCGGGCCGAGGGGCACGCGGTGACCGCATTCGCGGCAGCTCAGGGCGGCGGCCGGGCCGAGGTCTACGGTGGAGTTCGTGGTGCTTGCAACAGTCTGCACAGCCATGTGAGGCGAGGCCCTTTCTCCTCATCTTCCTCACGACGCATCTCGCCGTGAGACGGATTTGGCACCTTCCCTAGCCGGGAGCCTCGCGCTGTGGTCGCCAGTGACCTACGAGAACCGACTGGAGGGTTGCCGGGGCTTCATCGGGCCGTTTCCCTCTGCCCCTCTGGATGAGCTGTATGTGGTTGTAGGCGGCGGGTGACCCCGGACATGCGATGGTCATCCGCGTTGTTCAAGACTGTAACCGACGACCAGGACAGTTGAGATAGTCGTCCGAACCGCGAGACGCGTCACATTCCGTCCCGCCGAGAGAACGCTAAGGAGCCGCCACGGTGCTGGAAGAAGTCGAGCGCTGGCTGAGCACCCGTTCCTGGTCCGCGAACGAACGCCCGCTCCACCGGATCATGGCCGCCAAGCAGCGCACGGGCCGGACGGTCAGTGTGGTGCTGCCCGCGCTGAACGAGGAGGAGACGGTCGGCGACATCGCCGCCGTCATCCGGCACGACCTGATGCTGCAGGTCCCGCTCGTCGACGAACTGGTCGTCGTGGACTCGGGATCGACCGACCGCACCTCCCAGGTGGCCGCCGCCGCGGGCGCGAGGGTGGTGCACCGCGACGCGATACTCCCGCGCGTCCCCGCCGTGCGCGGCAAGGGCGAGGTGCTGTGGCGCTCGCTGCTCGTCACGCGCGGCGACATCGTCTGCTTCGTCGACGCGGACCTGCGGGAGTTCTCGTCCGACTTCGTCTCGGGGATCGTGGGCCCGCTGCTGACCGATCCGGACGTGGCCCTGGTCAAGGGCATGTACGACCGTCCCCTCGGCGGCGCCGCCGGGCAGGGCGGCCGGGTCACGGAGCTGATGGCCCGCCCGCTGCTGAACATGCACTGGCCGCGGCTGGCCGGGTTCGTGCAGCCGCTGGGCGGGGAGTACGCGGCCCGCCGCTCACTGCTGGAGCGGCTGCCGTTCCCCGTGGGGTACGGAGTCGAGCTGGGCATGCTGGTGGACGCCCTGCACCTGGTGGGCCTGGACGCCCTCGCCCAGGTGGACGTCGGCGTGCGCAAGCACCGGCACCAGGACGGGCAGGCGCTGGGCCGGATGGCCGCCGAGATCTACCGCACCGCCCAGCTGCGGCTGGCCCGGGGGCATCTGATCCGGCCGTCCCTGACGCAGTTCGAGCGGGGCGGGGACGGCTTCGAGCCGCGGACGTACTCGGTCGACACCGAGGAACGTCCGCCGATGGTGGAGATCGCCGAGTACCAGGCGCGGCGGGCCGCCTGACCGGGACCGTTTTCGGCCGGACGCGGCAAGTCCGTACGTTTGAGCGTTTACAGGCCGGGCTAGGTTGAGGCCTATGGGTTCGACGCACGGTTCTGCACGGGTACTGGTGGCCTCCAACCGGGGCCCGGTCTCCTACACGGTCGGTGAGGACGGTTCGCTGAGCGCCAAGCGGGGCGGCGGCGGGCTGGTCTCGGGTCTCTCCGCGATCGGCTCGGACGCCGACGCGCTGTGGGTCTGCTCGGCGCTGTCCGACGGCGACCGGGAGGCGGTCCGGCGCGG
>NZ_JAPSKN010000128.1:0-11413 GCF_031181705.1 Streptomyces sp. | reverse complement strand
GTTCGCTGAGCGCCAAGCGGGGCGGCGGCGGGCTGGTCTCGGGTCTCTCCGCGATCGGCTCGGACGCCGACGCGCTGTGGGTCTGCTCGGCGCTGTCCGACGGCGACCGGGAGGCGGTCCGGCGCGGAATCGTAGGAGCGGGGCCGGAGGCCCCTCCGCAGAGGGGTGGTGGCGGGCGACGGGCGGGCGAGGACGGCGTGCGGATGCTGGACATCCCGGCCGACGTGCACGCCGACGCGTACAACGGCATCGCCAACTCGGTGCTGTGGTTCGTCCACCACATGCTCTACCAGACGCCGCTGGAGCCGGTCTTCGACGCGGAGTTCCGGCGCCAGTGGGCGTCCTACGAGACGTACAACCGGGCCTTCGCCGAGGCGCTGGCCGAGGAGGCGGCGCAGGGCGCGGTGGTCGTGGTGCAGGACTACCACCTGACGCTGGTGCCGGGCATGCTCCGCGAGCTGCGCCCGGACCTCAGGATCGGCCACTTCTCGCACACGCCGTGGGCGCCGCCCGAGTACTTCCGGATGCTGCCGGACGACGTGGCCGGGCAGGTGCTGCGCGGCATGCTGGGCGCGGACCGGCTGGGCTTCCTCACCCAGCGCTGGGCGGACGCGTTCACGGCGTGCGCGGAGCGGTTCGCGGGCGGGCTCGGCGGCACGCGGATCGGCGTGCACGGGCTGGGCGCCGACGCGGACTTCCTGCGCGAGCGCGCGCACGAGCAGGACGTCGAGGAGCGCATGGCCGCGCTGCGCGAGGAGATCGGCGAGGGCCGCCGCACCATCGTCCGCGTCGACCGCACCGAGCTGTCCAAGAACATCGTGCGCGGCCTGCTGGCCTACCGGCGGCTGCTCCAGGCCCACGGCGAGTGGCGCGAGCGCGTGGTGCACGTCGCCTTCGCCTACCCCTCCCGGCAGGACCTCGCGGTGTACCGGGAGTACACGGCCGAGGTGCAGCGGCTCGCGGACGAGATCAACGCCGAGTTCGGCACGCCCGGCTGGACGCCGGTCGTGCTGCACGTCAAGGACGACTTCGCCCGCTCCCTGGCCGCGTACCGGCTGGCCGACGTGGCCCTGGTCAACCCCATCCGCGACGGCATGAACCTGGTCGCCAAGGAGGTCCCGGTGGTCTCCGACGCGGGCTGCGCGCTGGTGCTGTCCCGTGAGGCCGGGGCGCACGAGGAGCTCGGCGAGGACGCGATCACGGTGAACCCGTACGACATCACCGGCACGGCCGAGGCCCTGCACGAGGCGCTGTCGATGCGCCCGGAGGAGCGGGCCGAGCGCAGCAAGCGCCTCGCGGCGGCGGCCACGGCGCTGCCGCCGGCGCGGTGGTTCGTGGACCAGCTGGAAGCGCTGAAGGGATGAGCGGCCCGATGCCCGCCTCGCAGCCGCTGCCCCCTCCCGTCACGAAGGCGGGCCTGGAGGGCCTGGACGCCCTGCTCGCCCGTCCCGGCAAGGCGCTGATCGGTCTGGACTTCGACGGGACGCTCGCGCCGATCGTCGCCGACCCGGAGCTGGCCCGGGCCCACGAGGACGCCGTGCCCGCGCTGGCCGCGCTGGCGCCGAAGGTCGCCGCCGTGGCGGTGATCACCGGCCGGCCCGCCGCGGTCGCCGTGCGCAACGGCGCCTTCGCGGGCGTGCCCGGCCTGGAGCGCCTCGTCGTCCTCGGCCACTACGGCGCCGAGCGGTGGGACGCCCGCAGCGGCGAGGTCAGCACCCCCGCACCGCACCCGGGCGTGGCGGCCGTCCGCGCCGAGCTGCCCGGGCTGCTCGACGGGACCGGCACCTTCGTCGAGGACAAGGGCCGGGCCGTGGCCGTGCACACCCGCCGGGCCCCCGATCCGCAGGCCGCCTTCGACGCCCTGCGCGCCCCGCTCACCGCCCTGGCGGAGCGGCACGGCCTGATCGTCGAGCCGGGCCGTCTGGTCCTGGAACTGCGTCCGCCCGGCGTGGACAAGGGCGTCGCCCTGCGCGCCTTCGCCCGGGAGATCGGCGCGGAGTCCGTCCTCTTCGCCGGCGACGACCTCGGCGACCTGCCCGCCTACGCGGCCGTCGACGCCCTGCGCGCCGAGGGGACCCCGGGCCTGCTGGTGTGCAGCGGCAGCGACGAGGTGACCGAGCTGCGGGAACGGGCGGACGTGGTGGTGGACGGCCCCGAGGGCGTCGTACGGCTGCTGCGCGAGCTGGCCGGCCGGATCGGCTGAGGCCGGTCCCGCGGGGTCAGCGTTCCGCCCGGCGCCGGTCCCGTACGCGCCGCAGCCGGTTGACCGTGACCGGGTCGTGGGCCAGCGCCCGGGGGTCGTCGAGCAGGGCGTTGAGGAGCTGGTAGTAGCGCACGGGGGCGAGCCCCAGCTCCTCGCGTATGGCCCGCTCCTTCACGCCCGGGCCGGGGAAGCCGCGGCGTTCGAGCGCGAGGATGTCCCGCTCCCTGCGCCCGAGCCGCCGGTCGTCCGTGTCGTCGTCCATGTCCGGCACCGTAACGCCCGCCACCGACAGCGGGTCTACTCCGCGCTCTCGGCCCGGACCGCCGCCGCCTGGAGGTGGCCGAGGATGCCCGTGGGGCTGCCGCCGGGGGCGACGGCCTTGCCGATCTGCGTCTTGACCTGGGCGCTGACGTCGGCCCAGGAGGTCTTGCCGACCGGGTACAGCTCCGAGGACGGCAGCTCCTCCAGGAACGGCCTGAGGTGCTTGTCCTCCTCGGCGGCGGTCATGGTCGCGGAGGCGGAGGCGGTGACCGGCAGCAGGTCGTACCGGCGGGAGAAGGCCAGCACGTTCTTCTCGCTGTAGACGAAGTCGAGGAAGTCGCCGATCTCGTCGCGGTGGCCGTGCTCGCGGAAGGCCGTCATCCAGTCGGCGACACCGAGCGTGGACTTGCTCGGGCCCTCCTTGCCGGGCGTGGGCACCATGCCGAACTTGACGCCCTTGCTCTCGGCGATCTTCATCAGGGAGGGGTGGCCGTTGAGCATGCCGACCTGGCCCTTGGCGAAGGCGGCGAACGCGTCGGCCCGGTTGAGCTCGCCCGGCGCGACCGGCCCGGTCAGGTCCTTGCCGACGAGTTCGTCCTTCAGCCAGGAGAAGGTGTCGATGTTCTCCGGGGAGTCGATGCCGTAGCTGTCGACGCTGTCGGTGTAGCCGCCCCCGCCGCTGAGCATCCACTGCATGGTCTCGGCCTGCGCCTCCTCGGGGCCGAGGGGCAGCGCGTAGGGGTACTGCACGCCCTCGGCCTTGAGCGCCTCGGCGGCGTCGGCCAGGTCGTCCCAGCTCTCGGGCGGGGTGAGGCCGGCCTTGGCGAAGAGGGTCTTGTTGTAGAAGAGCACGCGGGTGGAGGAGGCGAACGGCATGCCGTACTGCACGCCCTTGACCTGGCCCGCGGCGGCCAGCTGCCCGACGAAGTCGGCCTGCACGGGTATGGAGAGCAGCTCGTCGGCCTTGTACAGCTGGTCCTGCGCCGCGTAGTCGGCGTACGCGCCGATCTGCGCCATGTCCGGCGGATCTCCGGCCGAGACCATCTCCCGGACCTTGCGGTCGACGTCGTTCCAGGAGTAGACGCTGACGTCGATCGTGACGTCCGGGTGGTCGGCCTCGTACTCCTCGACCAGCTTGTCCCAGTACTTCTTCGAGCTGTTGGCCGCGCTGTCGCCGTAGTCGGCGGCGACCAGCCTCAGGGTGACGTCACCCGAGCCGCCCGTGACGCCGCAGCCCCCGAGGACCGCCGTCATGCCCAGTGCGGACGCCACCGCGATCGTTCCTGCCATTCGCCGACGCTGCACCGCTGTCTTCCCCAACCCTGGCGTCCCGCGCCGCACTCGGCACGGGGTGCCACACCCGAAACTTTTCGACATTCGGAATAGGTCTACACCACGTGAGTGGACTAGACCTCTCGCGGGTCCCCGGGTCACACTGTTCCCCGTGAGACATGTCATCGCCCTCGACGTGGGCGGCACCGGGATGAAGGCCGCCCTGACCGGGCCGCGGGGCGAGGTCCTGCACCGCGCCCGCCGGGCCACCGGGCGTGCCCAGGGGCCGGACGCCGTCGTCGCGGGCATCCTCGACTTCGCCGCCGAGCTGCACGCCTACGGCACGGAGCAGCTGGCCACGCCGGCGTCCGCCGCCGGCGTGGCCGTCCCCGGCATCGTCGACGAGGCCGAGGGCGTCGCCGTCTACGCGGCCAACCTCGGCTGGCGCGACGTCCCGCTGCGCGGTCTGCTGGCGGAGCGGCTGGGCGTGCCGGTCGCCCTCGGGCACGACGTGCGCACCGGCGGCCTCGCCGAGGGCCGGGTCGGGGCGGGCCTGGGTGCGGACCGGTTCCTGTTCGTGGCGCTGGGCACCGGCATCGCGGGCGCCATCGGCGTCGACGGCCGGGTGGAGGCGGGCGCGCACGGCTTCGCGGGCGAGATCGGCCACATCGTCGTACGCCCCGGTGGTGTCCCCTGCCCCTGCGGCCAGCGCGGCTGCCTGGAGCGGTTCGCCTCCGCGGCGGCCGTGAGCGAGGCCTGGGCGGCGGCGGCCGGCACCCCGGGCGCGGACGCGGCGGACTGCGCCAGGGCGGTGGACTCCGGTGACCCCCGGGCGCTCGCCGTCTGGCAGCAGGCCGTGGACGCCCTGGCCGACGGCCTGGTCACGGCCCTGACCCTGCTGGACCCCCGCGTCCTGATCATCGGCGGTGGCCTGGCGGAGGCGGGAGACACCCTGCTCACGCCCCTGCGGGAAGCGATCCGCAGCCGCATCACCTTCCAGAAGCAGCCGACGATCGTCCCGGCGGCGCTGGGGGAAGCGGCCGGATGCCTCGGTGCCGGGCTCCTGGCCTGGGATCTCCTCGACCACACCGACCGTATGGAGGTAACGCCCTGATGACCGATGCCCCAGGGGCGCGGGGAACTGCGCGACCAGCCACAACGCATCCGCACCCCGCCGCGGCCGGCCACCCCACGGTCCTGGCCGGCGCGACCGTCGTCCTCCCCACAGGAGCCGTCGACAACGGCCGGTTGGTCATCGACGGCACCCGCATCACCGCCACCGCCCCCGAAAACGCCCACGTCATCGACGCCACCGGCCACTACGTGGTCCCCGGCTTCGTCGACCTGCACAACCACGGCGGCGGCGGAGCCTCCTTCACCTCCGGCTCGGTCGACGACGTCCTCAAGGGCATCCACACCCACCGCCTGCACGGCACGACCACCCTGGTCGCCTCCACCGTCACCGGCGACCTGGACTCCCTCGCCCGGCGCGCGGGCCTGCTCAGCGAACTCGCCGAGCAGGGCGAGATCGCCGGCATCCACTTCGAGGGACCGTTCATCTCCCCCTGCCGCAAGGGCGCCCACTCCGAGGAGCTGCTGCGCGACCCGGACCCCGCGGAGGTCCGCAAGCTGATCGACGCGGCCCGGGGCCGGGCGAGGATGGTCACGCTGGCCACCGAACTGCCCGGCGGCCTGGACTCCGTACGCCTGCTGGCCGACCACGGCGTGATCGCGGCCGTCGGCCACACCGACGCCACCTACGAGCAGACGGTCCAGGCCATCGACGCGGGCGCGACGGTCGCCACGCACCTCTTCAACGCGATGCCGCCGCTCGGCCACCGCTCCCCCGGCCCGATCACCGCGCTCCTGGAGGACGAGCGGATCACGGTCGAGCTGATCAACGACGGCACGCACCTGCACCCGGCGGCCCTCCGGCTGGCGTTCCACCACGCGGGCGCCCGCCGGGTCGCGTTCATCACCGACGCGATGGACGCGGCCGGCTTCGGCGACGGGCGCTACTGGCTGGGCCCCCTGGAGGTGGAGGTCGCCGACGGCGTGGCCCGCCTGGTCGCGGACGGCACGATCGCCGGCTCGACCCTCACGCTGGACCGGGCCTTCCAGCGGGCGGTCACCGTCGACGGCCTGTCCGTCGAGGACGCGGTGGCGGCGCTGTCGGCCACCCCGGCCCGCCTGCTCGGCATGGACGACACGATCGGCTCACTGGAGCCCGGGAAATCGGCCGACCTGGTGCTCCTGGACTCCGCGTACGAACTCAAGGGCGTGATGCGCCGGGGTGAATGGGTGGTCGGTCCCCAACTGGGCTGATCCATCCCGCAGTCGGGAGACGGTGGCCGACTCCAGGACTGGGCCGACCGGCGTCTCTTTGGCATGATCGGGGCTTCCGGACAGTTCACGTCAGCCAGCGCATCGGGGGAGGTCGGCCCAGGTGATCCTCACGGTCACACTGAACACCGCTCTCGACATCACCTACCGCGTACGGTCCCTGCGGCCGCACGCCTCCCACCGCGTCTCCGAGGTGACGGAACGCCCCGGCGGCAAGGGCGTCAACGTCGCCCGGGTCCTGGCGGCGCTCGGGCACGAGGTGACGGTGACCGGCTTCACGGGCGGGGCGACGGGCCGGATCGTCCAGGAGAAGCTCGCGGCGGTACCGGGGGTGGCGGACGCCCTGGTCCCGGTCTCGGGCGCGACCCGCCGCACGATAGCCGTGGTCGACGAGCACACCGGCGACACGACCCAGCTGAACGAACCGGGCCCGACGATCACCCCCGCCGAGTGGGCGGCCTTCCAGGAGGCCTACGCGGACCTGCTCCACGGCGTCTCGGCCGTGGCCCTGTGCGGCAGCCTGCCGCCGGGCGTGCCGGTGGGCGCGTACGCGGGCCTGGTCCGCACGGCGCGAGCCGCGGGCGTGCCGGTCCTCCTGGACACCAGCGGCGAACCGCTGCGCCGGGGTGTCGCGGCCCGCCCCGACATCATCAAGCCGAACGCGGACGAGCTGGCGGAGCTGACCGGCTCCCACGAGCCCCTGCGCGCCACCCAGGACGCCCGCCGCCGGGGCGCCGGCGCGGTGGTCGCGTCCCTCGGCCCGGACGGCCTGCTGGCAACCACCCGCGAGGGCCGCTGGCGGGCCACCCCACCGGCCCCCCTGCGAGGCAACCCGACCGGGGCCGGAGACGCGGCGGTGGCGGGCCTGCTGTCGGCCCTGGCGGAACACCTCCCCTGGCCGGACCGCCTGACCCGGGCCACGGCCCTGTCGGCGGCGACGGTGCACGCACCGGTGGCCGGGGAGTTCGACCGGGGGGTGTACGAGGAACTGCTGACGAGGGTGGCGGTGACGCGGGAGGTCAGCGCGGCCTGAACCGCTAGGAGCCCTGCTCCGTGGTGAGCCACAGCTGGTCGAGGACCGCGTCGCACTGGTTGCCCTCGTTGCAGGCGAGCTCGATGGTGTTGGTGCCCTTGGTCAGGTTGACGTTGGACCACGTCTCCTGCCAGCCCTTCTCCCAGTCCCCCTTGGGCGTCCCGCCGAAGTTCTTCATGTTCACGGGACGGGACTCGGCCTCGCCGTTGACCAGCAGCGTCGCGTTGGCGTCGACGCCCGGGATGCCGTAGCGGACGTAGAGCCGGTAGGTGCCCTTCTCGTCGATGCCGTTCACCGTCCAGGTGACCTTGGCCCCGACCTGGTTGAAGCCCGTCACGTAGACGCCGCCGTCGGCCTTCGCGCCCTTGAAGTCCGACGCCGTCGTGACACCGGGGCTCAGCCGCAGCGCCTTCGCGTCGATCTCCGGCAGCTCGGCCTCGGCCGCTCCGCTCTTGCTGGCCGAAGCGCTCGGGGTCGGCTCCTCGGACTGCGTCGGGACCGTGCCCCCCGCGTTGTCCGACTCGCCCTTGTCCTTGTCGCCGCCGACCATCGCCACGCCGATGCCGATGACGACCGCGGCGACCACCGCGACCGCGCCGATCAGCAGGCCCTTGGTGTTGGGCCCGCGACCGCCCCGGCCGCCGCCGTGGCCGCCGGACGGCATCGCCGTCTGGGTCGTGGGCGCGCCGCCGGGCAGCGTTTCCGGCGCCGCGTAGTGCGCGCTGGGCTGGCCGTAGGCGCCCTGCTGCTGCGGGACCTGCCCGTGGACCGCCTGCTGCTGCGGCTGACCGTACTGACGCGTGCCGACCGCGCGTACCCGGTTGACCGAGTTCGGGTAGCCGTAGCCACCGGACGGCGGCTGGGCTCCGTTGGCCTGCCCGTCGGCGTAGAGGTAGCCGAACGGGTCGTCGTCCTCGGGCGTGCTCGCGCCGTTGTTGCCGGGCGTCATCCCTTGGTCTCCTCAGTCAGGTGCGGTGCATGCGGTACGGGTCGTGAGAACGCGAGCCTACCCGCTCCCAGTGACCCAAACAGGTGACTCAGACCGCATCAACTCGCTGACCTGGGGTTCACCCCGCGCGTCTGTGTTGTTTGGGACGAGATCGTTTCTCGACGTACATCCGCTCGTCAGCGGATTTCAACACCTCGTCCGCCGTCATTCCACAGTGTGCCCATCCGATGCCGAAGCTGGCGCCCACCCGGACGGCCCGCCCCTCGGCGCGGATGGGCTGGATGATCTCGTTGCGCAGGCGGACCGCGAGGTCCTGCGCGTCGGCCCGGCCGAGCCCGTCGGCCAGGATGACGAATTCGTCACCCCCGAGCCGGGCGACCGTGTCACCGTCGCGCACACCGTTGCTCAGCCGCCGGGCCACCTCGATGAGCACCGCGTCGCCCGCGTTGTGCCCGAACCGGTCGTTGATCGACTTGAAGCCGTCGAGGTCGCAGAAGAGCACGGCGAGGCCCTTGGTGCCGTCGTCGTGGTCCCCGTCCGGGGCGACGGTGTGCACATGGTGGTCGTAGGCGTCGTACGGCTCCACGCCCTGCCGGAAGTCGAAGCCGGGCCCCACCACGTCGAAGGCGGGATGGCCGTAGGCCGCGTCGTGGGACTCGGCGACGGCGGAGTGCGCGGTGGTGCGCTGGCACAGGCGGGCGGAGAGCCGGGAGCGCAGCTCCGCGGAGTTCGGCAGGCCGGTGAGCGAGTCGTGCGAGGCGCGGTGGGCGAGCTGCAGCTCGCGGCGCTTGCGCTCCTCGATGTCCTCGACGTGGGTGAGCAGGAAGCGCGGGCCGTCGGCGGCGTCCGCGACCACGCTGTTGCGCAGGCTGACCCAGACGTACGTGCCGTCCCGGCGGCCCAGGCGCAGCTCGGCGCGGCCCCCCTCGGCGGAGGTCCGCAGCAGCGTGCCTATGTCCTCGGGGTGGACCAGGTCGGAGAAGGAGTAGCGGCGCATCGCGGAGGCGGGGCGGCCCAGCAGCCGGCACAGGGCGTCGTTGGTGCGCAGGATCCGGCCGTGCTGGTCGCCGCCCATCTCGGCGATGGCCATGCCGGACGGGGCGTACTCGAAGGCCTGCCGGAAGCTCTCCTCGCTCGCGCGCAGGGCCTGCTGCTCACGCTCCAGGCGGACCAGGGCGCGCTGCATGTTGGCGCGCAGGCGGGCGTTGCTGATCGCGATGGCGGCCTGGAAGGCGTACATCTGCAGGGCCTCGCGACCCCAGGCGCCGGGCCGGCGGCCGTTGCGCGGCCGGTCCACGGAGAGCACGCCGATCAGCTCGCCGCAGGCGGCGTTGCCCTGCGGGCCGGGCGCGTACATCGGGGCGAAGAGCCGGTCGGCCGGGTGCCACTCGTCCTCGAAGCGGGGGGCGGGGCCGTCGGTGTACCACTGCGGGACGTCGTCGTCGTCGAGGACCCAGCCCTCGGTGTGCGGTATGAACACCAGGTCGCCCCAGTGCTCACCCATGCCCAGGCGGCGCTCCCAGGAGTCGCGCGAGCCGACCCGGCCGGTGATGAGGGCCTCGGCGGCGGGATTCCCGGCGAAGGCGGCGACGACGAGGTCGCCGTCGGGCCGTACGAGGTTCACGCACGCCAGCTCGTACCCGAGGGCGGCGACGACGCCCTCCGCGACGGTCTGCAGTGTGTCCGCCAGGCTGCGGGCCGTGTTCATGTCGGCCATGACCTGGTGCAGTTGTCGCAGGGAGGCAAGGCGGACGTAGGGCTCCGACTCGGTCTCCATGCTCGCCCTCCCCCCGAGTACCTCGCAGCGAATCAAGAATCAAGGGTCTTCGTCGGCGTACGGCCCTGGCAGCTTCCCCGCCACTGAATCACAGCGCGCTCCCCACTCGGTACACAGGGTCAACAATTCCTGCCCCTTGTGACTCAAGTCACAGGCAAACGTGAACAATTGAGTGGAGTTTCTGCTTCTCCACGTGCGGCCACCGAACGTGGACTTTGTCTGGTTGCGCACCTTTCCCCGGCCCGTCCCGGGTGTCCGTCGCTGGTCCTAGGACCGTGATCGGGCGGGAGCCCGATGCGCGGCGCGCGGTAGGGAGACTAGCGTTTCCGCCGTGCCGAACACTCCCGCTGCCACGTCCCCGATCATCCCGTCGCCCGCCTCCGGGCATGCTGAGGGGGTGAGCAACGACGAGTTCCGCGCCGCCATGTCCCGGCTGGCCTCGGGCGTGGTCCTGGTGACCGCGCAGGAGCCGCCGCTCGACCCTGACGACCCCACGGCGCCCGGCGGCGAGGACGTGGGCATGACGGCCACGGCCTTCATGTCCGTGTCCCTGGACCCGCCCCTGGTGCTGGTGAGCCTGCGCAACGGCTCCCGCATGGACGAGCTGCTGGAGGAGCGGGAGCTGTGGGCGGTCTCGGTGCTGTCCGAGAGCCAGCGGCACATCGCCGGCCGCTTCGCCATGAAGGGCCGGGTCAGCGACCGGCTGCTGTTCGCCGACATCCCGTACACGCGCGGCGAGTACACGGACGCGCCCCTGGTCGGCGGCGCCTTGGCCGTCCTGGAGTGCCGCACCGAACAGCGCGTGCTCTCGGGCGACCACACCCTGGTGATCGGCCGGGTCCTCACCGCCCGCGTGCCGAGCGCGGAGGGCGGCCCGCTGACGTACTTCCGGGGCAGGTACCGCCACTTGGCCTGAAGAAACCGTTCGCCGGCGGCGGACCGCCACCTAGGGTGCGCGCATGACGACGACCGGCCCGCGCCTCGAAGAGATCACCCCGGCGAACCTGGACGCCGCCCTCGGCATCCGCGTCCACCCCGCCCAGGAGCACGCGGTCGCCCCGGTCGTGAAGTCGCTGGCGGAGGCGTACGTGCACCCGGGGACCGCCTGGCCGCGGCTGATCCTCGACGGTGACCGGCCGGTCGGGTTCCTGATGGCCTTCCTCGACATCGACTGGCACGGGGACGGCAGCGTCCACCGCTCGGGCCTGTGGCGGCTGAACATCGCGGCCGGGGAGCAGGGCATGGGGTACGGCCGGTTCGCCGTCGAGTCGGTCGCGCGGGAGCTGCGCCGCCGCGGCCGCACGGAGTTCCACGCCACCTGGCACCCGGGCCCCGACGGACCCGAGGGCTTCTACCTGAGCCTCGGCTTCCGCCCGAACGGCGAGACCAGCGCAGACCAGACGGTCGGGGTGCTGGACCTGTTCTGAGGGCGGTCGGGCCCGGCTCCAGTTCTGCCCGGCTCCAGTTCTGCGCTGGTTCCAGTTCTGCGCTAGTTCCAGTTCTGCGCGGAGCGGCCCCGCTTGGTCTCCGAGCGCTGCTTCTTCTCCCGCAGCCGGCGTTCGTTGATGCCGCGCG
>NZ_JAPSKN010000016.1:34233-60414 GCF_031181705.1 Streptomyces sp. | reverse complement strand
GGCCTGGTCGCCGGGCCTTCCGACGAACTGGTGGCGGCTGGGGGGTTGTTGATGCGGTGAGCGGCGGCTGTGGGGCGTGAGGACTCGCGCTCAGGCGGCGGAGCCGCTCAGCCCCCCCGCCCCTAGGCGGGTTCGCCGCCCTGCCGGCACAGGTTCCGCAGGACCGTGCCGCACCTGCGTGCGTACGCGTGCTGGAAGCCCCTGGTCGCCGGGCCGCCCGCCTTCGCGTACCACTTGGCGGCCCGGCTGAAGGCGTTCACCGTCAGCCAGACCGTGCCGTCACCGGTGCGGTCGACCACGAAGGACTCCTCGCCGCTCTCCGGGTGGCCCGGCAGCGTGCCGTACGCCCAGCCGGCGCGGCGGGGTTCCTCCAGCGTCCAGACCACGCGGCAGGGGGCCTTGATCATGCCGGCCAGGGTGACGGTGACGTCGACGCCGGGGGCGGCCCGGTCGGCGGTCGCGTCGATGCCCACGCCCATGGCCCGGTGCATCTCCCAGGTGAGCACGGCTTGCGAGGCCCGGCGGAAGACGTCCTCACCCTCGCCGAGACGGGTACGGACGTGCAGTGGACGGAAGCCCGGCGGGCAGTGACCCGGCTCGCGGGTGGCGCCGACCTCGGCGTAGGTGAAGTCCTTCGGATCCGGATAAGACACGGACACAGACTAGGGCGGTACCCGGACCCGCCTTCGGTCCGGGTACCGCCCGTGGTCGTCCTCCGGTCAGCCGACGTTGACGGCGGACCAGGCGGCCGCGACCGCCTTGTACTCGGTGCTCGACGCGCCGTACAGCGCCGAGGCCGCGTTCAGGGTGGCCGTACGGGCCTGCGCGTACTTGGTCGTCGACGTCATGTACGTCGTCAGCGCCTTGTACCAGATCTGCAGCGCCTTGGTGCGGCCGATGCCGGTGACCGTGGAGCCGTTGGAGGTGGGTGAGTCGTAGGTCACGCCGTTGATCGTCTTCGAGCCGCTGCCCTCGCTCAGCAGGTAGAAGAAGTGGTTGGCGGGGCCGGAGGAGTAGTGGACGTCCACGCCGCCGAGGCCGGAGGACCAGTAGTCCTTGGACGCGCCGTCCTTGCTGGGCTTGTCCATGTAGCGCAGCGGCGTGCCGTCGCCGTTGATGTCGATCTCCTCGCCGATGAGGTAGTCACCGACGTCGGCGGAGTTGTTCGCGAAGAACTCCGCGCCCGCGCCGAAGATGTCGGACGTCGCCTCGTTCAGGCCGCCGGACTCGCCGCTGTAGTTCAGCCCGGCGGTGGCCGAGGTCAGGCCGTGGCTCATCTCGTGCGCGGCCACGTCCAGCGAGGTCAGGGGGTTGGCGTTGCCCGAGCCGTCGCCGTAGGTCATGCAGAAGCAGCTGTCCGACCAGAAGGCGTTGACGTAGTTGTTGCCGTAGTGGACGCGCGAGTAGGCGGCCTTGCCGTCGTTGCGGATGCCGCTGCGGCCGAAGGCGCTCTTGTAGAAGTCCCAGGTGACCTGGGCGCCGTAGTGCGCGTCGGCGGCGGCGGTCTCCAGGTTGGAGGGGTTGCCGTTGCCCCAGACGTCGTCGGCGCCGGAGAAGAGGGTGCCGGTGCCGGAGGTGCCGCGGTTGAGGTTGTACGTCTTGTGGCCGCCGCGGGTGCTGTCGGTGAGGTTGTACGAGGTGCCGGACTTGGTGGTCGTGAGGTTCACCGTGCCGCTGTACGTGGTGTTGCCGGTACCGGTCTCGATGGCCTGGTACTCGTAGAGCTTCTTGCCGGTGGCCGCGTCGGTGACGACGTGCAGCTCGTTGGGCGTGCCGTCCTCCTGGAGGCCGCCGACGACCGTCTCGTAGGCGAGGACGGGTTCGCCGTCGGCCGCCCAGATCACCTTGCGGGGAGCGGAGTCCGCCTCGGTCTTCTCTGAGCCGGCCGCCTTGGCGAGGGTCACGGCCTGCTTCTCCGCCTTGGCGGCGGGCACGGCCGGCTTGAGCGAGGCCACCTTGATCGCGGCCTTCGTCGCTCTGGTGACGCCCCGCGCCTCGCCGGACTTCGACTCGTGCACGACGAGGTCGCCGCCGAGCACCGGCAGGCCGGCGTAGGTGCGCTCGTAGCGGGTGTGGACGGTGCCGTCGGCGTCCTTCACGACGTCCTTGACGACCAGCTTCTCCTGCGCGCCGAGGCCTATCTCGTCGGCGGTGGCGGCGGCGTCCGCCTGCTGCTCCCGGACGAGGGCGGTGCGGGCGGGGGCGGTGAGCAGGACGGGGGCGGCGGCGAGGACCGGCTTGCTCTGCGCGTCCGCGGCGACGCTGCTGCCGGAGGCCAGGCCGGTGGTGAGCAGGGCGCCGGCGGCGACCGCGGTGGCGATGGCCAGCGTGGTGCGCTTGTGACGCGCGTAGCGGGGGGTGATCACACGAGCTCCTAGGTGTGGGGGAACTGCTGGGTGCTGTGCGGCGGGTGGGGGAAGAGTGGCACTTAAGACGCGTACATGTCAGGAGCGCACGTGATGTTGGCCGGAAATCGACGGCCGGGTGTGGGTCCGGAGCGGGAGAACGGGCGCCGCCCCGGGGGATTCGAACCCACCGGGGCGACGCCCTGACCCGGGACCCGCTCGGGGACCTACGGGAAGGTGAGCTTCCAGCTGTTGATGTAGCCGGTGTCGGCGGCCGCGTTGTCCTGCACACGCAGCTGCCAGACGCCGTTGGCCACCTCGGAGGACGCGTTCACCGTGTACGTGGTGTTCAGGTTGTCCGCGCTGCCGCCGGTGCCGTACCCCTTCAGCGTGTACGCCGTCCCGTCGGGGGCCACCAACTGCACCTGGAGGTCACCGATGTAGGTGTGGACGATGTCCACGGCGACCTTGAGGTCGGCCGGCGCGTTGCCCGTGCGCCCGGAGACGGTGACGGGTGAGGTGACCGCCGCGCCCCGGTCCGGGATCGCCACGTCGGCGGTGTTCTCGAAGGACGTGCCCCCGCCGCCCCCGCCACCCGAGCGGGCGCCGACGTTCACGCCCGCCCACGCGTCCTGGACCGCCTTGTACTCGGCGCTGTCGGTGCCGTAGAGCTCACCGGTGGCCGCGAGGGTGCCGGTGCGGGCGCCCGCGTAGTTGGTGGTCGAGGTGAACTTGGTGGTCAGCGCCCGGAACCAGATCTTCTCCGCCTTGTCCCGGCCGATGCCGGCGACCGGAAGGCCGTCCGAGGTGGGCGAGTCGTACGTGACACCGTTGATGGTCTTGGTGCCGCTGCCCTCGCTGAGCAGGTAGAAGAAGTGGTTCGCCGGGCCCGAGGAGTAGTGCACGTCGATCGAGCCGATGCCCGAGTACCAGGCGTCCTTGGACGAGCCGTCCTTGCTGGGCTTGTCCATGTAGCGCAGCGGCGTGCCGTCGCCGTTGATGTCGATCTCCTCGCCGATGAGGTAGTCACCGACGTCGGCGGAGTTCTTGGCGAAGAACTCCACGGTCGAGCCGAAGATGTCGGACGTCGCCTCGTTCAGGCCGCCGGACTCGCCGCTGTAGTTCAGCCCGGCCGTGTTCGAGGTGAGCCCGTGCGTCATCTCGTGCGCGGCCACGTCGATCGACGTCAGGGGGTTGGCGTTGCCCGAGCCGTCGCCGTAGGTCATGCAGAAGCAGCTGTCCGACCAGAAGGCGTTGACGTAGTTGTTGCCGTAGTGGACGCGGGAGTACGCGCCCACGCCGTCGCCGCGGATGCCGGAGCGGCCGTGCACGTTCTTGTAGTAGTCCCACGTCAGGGCGGCCCCGTAGTGGGCGTCCGCGGCGGCGGACTCCAGGTTGGACGGGCTGCCGTTGCCCCAGACGTCGTCCGGCCCGGAGAAGAGGGTGCCGGTGCCGGAGGTGCCGCGGTTGAGGTTGTACGTCCTGTGGTTGCCGCGGGCGCCGTCGGTGAGGTTGTACGCCGACCCGGACCGGGTGGTGGTGAGGTCGACCGTGCCGGAGTACACCGTGTTGCCGGTGCCGGTCTCAATGGCCTCCCACGCGTACAGCTTCTCGCCGCTCGTGGCGTCCGTGATCACGTGCAGTTCCTGCGGGGTGCCGTCGTGCTGGAACCCGCCGACGACCGTCTCGTAGGCCACGACCGGCTCGCCGCTCGCGGCCCAGATCACCTTGCGGGGCTCGCGGTCGATGCCGGGGCTCTTCGCCTCCTCCGCCTTCCCGGCGGCCAGGGCCTGCTGCCGGGCCTTCGCGGCGGGCACCGCGGTCTTCGTCGTGGCCGGGGTGATGGCGGCGCGGGTGGCCTTCACGACGGCGGCGGTCTCGTCCGCCTTCGTGCTCTCCACGACCAGGTCGCCGCCGAGGACCGGCAGACCGTCGTAGGTGCGCTCGTAGCGGGTGTGCACGGTGCCGTCCCGGTCCTTCAGGACGTCACGGACGACCAGCTTCTCCTTGGCGCCCAGGCCCAGGTCCTTCGCGGTCTCCGCCTTGGCGGCGTCGGCCTCGCGGATCAGCGCGGCGCGCTGGGCGGGGGTGAGCTTCACCGACTCCGAGCCGGGGATCGCCTTGCTCGCGGCCCGCGGTGCCTTCTCCGGGGCCGCGACGGCGGTGCCGCTCTGCACGGCGGCTGCGATCAGCGCGGCGACACCGGCGAGGGCCACGGCCGCGGTGCGGCGGGGGGTGTGGGGAGTGCGTCTGTGGGAGGTGCCTCTGCCAGAGGAACTGCTACTCAACACGGACTCCTTCTGCGGGACCGGGGGTCGCCCGGCCTGGGGAGGGGGAGGTGTTGCTGTGGGGTTGCTGTGGAGCAGTCGTGGGAAGCGTGGCAGGGGACCGCGCTTTCTGTCAGGGGCGCGTCAATACAATGGCCGGAAACGGTTCGTTGACCGGAAGTTCATGTTCGATATACGGACGCTCAGGAATCCCTTGAAGATCGGTTTCACGCCCGGCAGCCGCAACGACATCGGTTCCGGCTGGGAGCGGGCCCGGCGTGCCGGCCGGGTCGACCTGGCAGCTCTCAGCACGGCCGGCCCGGAACCCGGCGATGACGGCACTGCGCGAACTGGCGGGTGCTTGAGCTACGCCAGACTGTCCCGCCACGCCCGGTGCAGTTCCGCGAATCTGCCCGTGCCCGCGATGAGTTCGTCCGGCTCGCCGTCCTCCACGATCCTGCCGTGCTCCATCACCAGGACCCGGTCCGCGATCTCCACCGTCGACAGCCGGTGCGCGATGACCACCGCCGTACGGCCCTTCAGCACCGTGGCCATGGCCCGCTGCACCGCGCGCTCGCCCGGGACGTCCAGCGAGCTGGTCGCCTCGTCGAGGATCAGCACCGCCGGGTCGGCCAGCAACGCCCGCGCGAACGCCACCAGTTGCCGCTGCCCGGCCGAGATGCGGCCGCCCCGCTTGCGGACGTCGGTGTCGTAGCCGTCGGGCAGGGCGCTGATGAAGTCGTGCGCGCCGATCTCCTTCGCCGCCTGCTCGATCTCCGCCCGGGCCGCGTCCGGACGGCCGATCGCGATGTTGTCGGCGACCGTGCCCGAGAACAGGAACGCCTCCTGCGTCACCATCACCACACCGCGCCGCAGTTCCGGCACGGCCAGATCACGCAGGTCGACGCCGTCGAGCAGCACCCGCCCGTCGGAGGGGTCGTAGAACCGGGCCAGCAGCTTGGCCAGCGTCGACTTGCCGGCGCCCGTGGAGCCGACGACCGCGACCGTCTGTCCCGCCCGGAGCGTCAGGTCGAAGCGGGGCAGCACCTCGCCGCCGGTGCGGTAACCGAAGCGGACGCCGTCGAAGACGACCTCGCGGCCCGGGATACCGCTGCCGCGCGGCGGGAGCGGCCGGGAGACGGCCGGTTCCGGGACGGACGGCGTCTGGGCGAGCAGCCCGGCGATCTTCTCCAGGGAGGCCGCCGCCGACTGGTAGGAGTTGAGGAACATGCCGAGCCGGTCGATGGGGTCGTACAGCCGTCGCAGATACAGCACGGCCGCCGCCAGCACACCGAGTGCCAGGGTGCCGTCCGCGACCCGGTAGGCGCCCCACAGCACGATCGCCGCGACCGCCGCGTTGGCGACCAGCCGCGAGCCGGTGACGTAGCGGGCCATCTCCAGCAGCGCGTCGCCGTTGGTCCGCTCGTGCCGCCGGTTCAGCCGTCCGAAGTCGGCGTCGTTGGCGGCCTCACGGCGGAAGGCCCGCACCGGCCGGATGCCGTTCATCGTCTCGACGAACTTCACGATGACCGCGGCGATCGCGGTGGACCGCGCCCGGTACACCCGTGCGGCACGCCGCTGGTAGAGCCGCACGAGCGCGTACAGCGGCACCAGCGACGCCACCGCCACACCCCCGAGGCCGAGGTCGAGCCAGAGCAGCATCGCCGAGATGTAGACGAACGACAGGACGACCGTCACCAGCTCCTGCAACCCCTCGTCCAGCAGCTCGCGCAGCGACTCCACGTCCGTCGTGGAGCGGGAGATGAGCCGGCCCGAGGTGTAGCGCTCGTGGAAGTCGACGCTGAGCGCCTGGGCGTGGCGGAAGATCCGGCCGCGCAGGTCCAGCAGCACGTCCTGGCTGACGCGGGCCGCCGCGGCGACGAACGCCCACTGCAGCGCGCCCGCGGCCAGCGCGCACCCCAGGTAACCGGCACCCACCGCGATCAGCGGCCCCTGGTCCCGCGCCCGGAACGCCGGTACGGCACGGTCGATGGCGTACGCCACGAGCAGCGGGCCCGCCTGCACCACCGCCTGCTGGACCAGCAGCAGGAGGGTCGTGACCGCGACCCGGGCCTTCAGGGGCGCGAGCAGGGAGCGCAGCAGGGCCGCGGTCGCGCCCGGGGGAGTGGGCAGGACGTCCCGGTCGAAGGGGTCACCGGGGGCGGGGCGGCGGTCGTCGGGCTTGCCGCCGGCCGGTGCCGTGGTGGCCGCCGTCATCGGGCCTCCTCCTGTTCCCCTGATTCCGCTCCGGACATCAGGTGCGCGTACTCGGCGTTGCTGCGCAGCAGTTCGTGGTGGGTGCCGACCGCGGCGATCCGGCCGCCGGACAGCAGCGCGACCCGGTCGGCCAGCAGCACCGTGGACGGGCGGTGCGCCACGATCAGGGCGGTGGTGTCGGCGAGCACCTGCCGCAGGGCGGCCTCCACGGCGGCCTCCGTGTGCACGTCCAGCGCGGACAGCGGGTCGTCGAGCACCAGGAACTCCGGTTGCCCCACGACCGCCCGGGCCAGGGCGAGACGCTGCCGCTGGCCGCCGGAGAGACTGAGGCCCTGCTCGCCGACCTGGGTGCCGGTCCCCTGCGGCAGGGCGTGCACGAAGTCGGCCTGGGCGACGGCCAGGGCGCGCTCCACAGCGGCGGGGTCCGCCGTGTCCCCGGCCCCCATGAGGACGTTGTCGCCGACCGAGGCGGAGAAGAGTGTGGGCTCCTCGAAGGCGACGGCGACCTTGGCGCGCAGGGTTTCACGGGGCAGGGCGGTGATGTCGACGCCGTCGAGGGTGATGCGGCCCGAGGTCACCTCGTACAGACGAGGGACGAGCGCGGTGAGCGTCGTCTTGCCGCTGCCGGTGGTGCCGACCAGGGCCATGGACTCGCCGGGGCGGACGTGCAGGTCGATGTGGTGGAGGACGGGAGGGGAGCCGGGCGGCGCGTCGGGGTAGCGGAAGGTGACGTCGTGGAAGCGCAGTCCGCGGTCGTCCGGGTCGGCCGGGGCCGCACCCGGCACCGGATCCGTCTCCTCGGCCTTCTCGTCCATCACCTCGAAGTACCGCTCGGTCGCGGTCGCCGCCTCCTGGGTCATCGCCAGCAGGAAGCCGATCGACTCCACCGGCCAGCGCAGCGCCAGCGCCGTGGACAGGAAGGCGACCAGCGTGCCCGCCGACAGCGCCCCGTCGGCGACCTGGACGACCCCCACCACCAGCGCGGCGCCGATCGCCACCTCCGGCAGCGTCACGATGACACCCCAGATCGTCGCCAGCAGGCGCGCCTTGCGCAGTTCCGTGCCGCGCAGCCGCTGCGACAGCTCGCGGAAGGCCCGCGCCTGGCTCCGGTGGCGGCCGAAACCCTTGATGATGCGGATGCCGAGCACGCTCTCCTCGACGACCGTCGTCAGGTCGCCCACCTGGTCCTGGGCGCGGCGGGCCGCCGTGGCGTAGCGCTTCTCGAAGACCACGCAGGTGACCAGGAGGGGTACGGCGGGCCCGAGGATGACCAGCCCCAGGGTCCAGTCCTGCGCCAGCATGATGATCACGCCGACGAGGATCGTCACACCGTTGACCAGCAGGAACGTCAGCGGGAAGGCGAGGAACATGCGCAGCAGCATCAGGTCCGTCGTCCCCCGGGACAGCAACTGTCCGGAGGCCCAGCGGTCGTGGAAGGAGACCGGCAGCCGCTGCAGGTGCCGGTACAGGGCGGCCCGCATGGAGGCCTCGACACGGGACAGCGGACGCGCCACCAGCCAGCGCCGCAGCCCGAACAGCAGGGCCTCCGCGAAGCCGAGCAGCAGCAGGTACAGCGCCCCGAGCCACACCCCGGCCGGGTCCCGGCCGGCGATCGGCCCGTCCACCATCCACTTCAGCACCAGCGGGATCACCAGGCCCACGCAGGAGGCGAGTATCGCGACGAACGCGGCGGTGAGCAGCCTGCCCCGCACGGGCCGGACATACGGCCACAGGCGCAGCAGCGTACGCACGAAGGAACGGTCCTTGGCGGGTGCGGGTGTCGTGGCCATCAGCAGCGAGCCTACGGTTCGGCACTGACACTTCCCACCGGGTTTTCGCCCGACCCGCATCGGCCGTTGGTCCTACGACCTGCGTTTTCGAGGCACCGGACGGCGGCACGGGCCGAGCCGTGCGCTCACCCCGCCACCCGCAGCAGCAGCACCGCGCGCGCCGGTACGGTGATCTCCGTCCCGGCCGGGTGCTCCACCCCCGGTGCCTCCCCCTGCTCCTCCAGGCTCGTGTCGACGACGACCTCGTAGCGCTCCGCCCACGGGGGACCCGGCAGCACGAAGCTCACCGGCCCCTCGCCCGCGTGCAGCACCGCCAGGAAGCTGTCGTCGAGGATCTGCTCCCCGTGCTCGTCCCGGCCCGGGATGTCCCGGCCGGAGAGGTACATGCCCAGCGTGGCCGCGGGCGCGTACCAGTCCTGCTCGGTCATCTCCGTGCCCCGCGAGGTGAACCAGGCCAGGTCGCGCAGCCCGTCGGCGGTCTGCGCCCGGCCCGAGAAGAACGCCCGGCGGCGCAGCACCGGGTGCCGGTGGCGCAGCGCGATCAGCCGGGAGGTCAGCTCGAACAGGGCCCGCCAGCCGGGGTCCTCCAGCAGGCCCCAGTCCAGCCAGCTGATCTCGTTGTCCTGGCAGTAGGCGTTGTTGTTGCCGCGCTGCGTGCGGCCCAGCTCGTCGCCCGCGACCAGCATGGGCACGCCCGTCGACAGCAGCAGTGTGGTCAGCAGGTTGCGCAGCTGCCTGCGCCTGAGCGCCCGCACGCCCTCGTCGTCCGTCTCGCCCTCGGCGCCGCAGTTCCACGCGCGGTTGTCGTCCGTGCCGTCCCGGTTGCCCTCGCCGTTGGCCTCGTTGTGCTTGCGCTCGTAGGACACCAGGTCGCGCAGCGTGAAACCGTCGTGCGCGGTGATGAAGTTGACCGACGCGTACGGCCTGCGCCCGCCCCAGGCGTACAGGTCGCTGGAGCCCGACAGGCGGTAGCCCATCTCGCGCACGTCCGGCAGCGCGTGCCGCCAGAAGTCCCGCACGGCGTTGCGGTACCGGTCGTTCCACTCCGTCCACAGCGGCGGGAACGCCCCCACCTGGTAGCCGCCCGACCCCACGTCCCACGGCTCGGCGATCAGCTTCACCCGGCGCAGCACCGGGTCCTGGGCGATCACCGCAAGGAACGGGGAGAGCATGTCGACGTCGTGCATCGAGCGGGCCAGCGCCGCCGCCAGGTCGAAGCGGAAGCCGTCGACGCCCATCTCGGTGACCCAGTAGCGCAGCGAGTCCGTGATCAGGCGCAGCACGTGCGGCTGGACCACGTGCAGCGTGTTGCCGCAGCCGGTGTAGTCGGCGTAGCGGCGGGCGTCGTCCTGGAGGCGGTAGTAGCCGCGGTTGTCGATGCCCTTCAGGGACAGCGTCGGGCCCAGTTCGCCCGCCTCCGCGGTGTGGTTGTAGACCACGTCGAGGATGACCTCGATCCCGGCCGCGTGCAGGGCGCGCACCATGCGCTTGAACTCGCCGACCTGCTGACCGGTGGTGCCGGAGGCGGCGTAGGCCGCGTGCGGGGCGAAGTAGCCGATGGAGTTGTAGCCCCAGTAGTTGCGCAGGCTCCTGCGCAGCAGGTGGTCCTCGTGCGCGAACTGGTGCACCGGCAGCAGCTCCACCGCCGTCACGCCCAGCGTCACCAGGTGCTCGACCGCCGCCGGGTGCGCGAGGCCGGCGTAGGTGCCGCGCAGCTCCTCCGGGATGCCCGGGTGCAACCGGGTGAACCCCTTGACGTGCAGCTCGTAGATCACCGAGTCGGCCCACGGGGTCTTCGGGCGCCGGTCGTCGGACCAGTCGTCGTCATCGTGGACGACGACGCCCTTCGGCACGTACGGCGCCGAGTCCCGGTCGTCGCGCACGGTGTCGGCGACGTGCTGCTGGGGCCAGTCGCGGACGTGCCCGTACACCTCCGGCGGCAGCCCGAAGTCGCCGTCGACGGCACGTGCGTACGGGTCGAGCAGCAGCTTCGCCGGGTTCCAGCGGGCGCCCGTCCACGGGTCCCAGCGGCCGTGCACCCGGTAGCCGTAGCGCTGCCCGGGCAGTACGCCCGGCACGAAACCGTGCCAGATCCCGTGGGTCAGCTCGGCGAGCCGCACCCGCGACTCCTTGCCCGCCTCGTCGAAGAGGCACAGCTCGACCCCCTCGGCCCCGCCCGCCCACAAGGCGAAATTCGTCCCGGCCACCCCGCCCGGGCCGACCCGGAACCGGGCGCCCAGCGGCGTCGGCGCGCCCGGCCGGGCGGGCACGGCGGGCGGCGGCGCGGAGGGCCGCGTGCCGTTCACGGCGGCGGCCTGGCGCCCGTTCCCGGTGGCCTGATGACCGGCCACCGCCTCCTGCTCGGCTGCGCTGGACACCTGTCAGCCTCCCGCGGCTCGTGGAACGACGGGGGACAGAGGGGTGCGGCCCTGTGCTGCGGCCCGGGTCGCGGCTCCCCTGCGCGTCGTCCTCCCCACTGTTCTGCCCAGAGCATGGGTCGCACTCACGTTTCCCCGGGGGCGGGCATGGTCGTTTCCCAGGGACGCGACCGGTCGTTGGGCACCTCGTGAGGCACGTACAAGGGCGCGCGCGGCGCGCGAGGGCCGCGCTGGCCGCCGTAGTGACATGGGCAGGGCTCCTCGCCGGGGCCACCGGCTGTACCTCGGACGACGGCGGCGGCATCGCCGGGGTGTTCGGCGCGCCCCCGGCGCCCGAGGACGTCATCAAGGTCTCGCCCGGCGACGGAACCCGGGGCGTGCGCCCCGGGGAGCGGCTGCGGGTGCGCGTGGCCGACGGCCGGCTGGAGTCGGTGAAGGTCGTCCGGTCGCAGGACGCGCGGGAGACCCCCGTGCCCGGGCACCTCTCCGCCGACGGACTGACCTGGGAGCCCGACGAGCCGCGGCTCGCGCTGGGCGCCAGGTACACGGTCGACGCGGTGGCCGTGTCCCACGACGGACGCCGCTCGGCCCGGCACACCACCTTCACGACGTACGTGCCCAAGCAGCGCTTCATCGGCTACGTCACGCCGGAGCACCGCGCCACGGTGGGCACCGGGATGATCGTCTCCCTGCAGTTCAGCCGGCGGATCGCCGACCGGGCGGCCGTCGAGCGCGCGGTGCGCGTCCTGGCCCGCCCGGCCGTCGAGATCCGCCCGCACTGGTTCGGCCGGACCCGGCTCGACTTCCGTCCCCAGCACTACTGGAAGCCCGGCACCCAGGTCACCGTCGACCTGCGCCTGCGGGACGTGAAGGGCGCGCCCGGCGTGTACGGACTGCAGGACAAGAGGTTCTCCTTCACCGTCGGCCGCAGCCAGATCTCCGTGGTCGACGCCGCCCGGCACTCCATGGAGGTGCGGCGCGACGGCGAACCGCTCGCCACCGTGCCCGTCACCGCCGGCGCCCCGAAGACCACCACGTACAACGGCAAGATGGTGGTGACCGAGATGCTGGAGGTCACCCGGATGAACGGCGCCACGGTCGGCTTCAAGAAGCGCGACGGCAAGGGCGAGTACGACATCCCCGACGTGCCGCACGCCATGCGCCTGACCGACTCCGGCACCTTCCTGCACGGCAACTACTGGGCCCACCGCAGCGTCTTCGGGCGGACCAACGTCAGCCACGGCTGCATCGGGCTGCGCGACGTGAAGGGCGGCGGCTCGGACACCCCGGCCGGCTGGTTCTTCGACCGCAGCCTCGTCGGGGACGTCGTCGAGGTGATCAACAGCAATGACAAAAAGGTCGCTCCCGACAACGGGCTCGGAGGATGGAATATGGGCTGGAATGCATGGAAGGCGGGCAGTGCGGTGAAGTAACCCGACACAGGGGCGGGTTGAGCGGCGATCCGTTGGGACCGAACAGTGACATTCGCGGGCCGCCGGGGCCGCTCACTTGGTGGTTACTATTCGCCGGTGCGCGGGGGACACGCGCCGGGGAGCGGGCCTGGCCAGGTCCGGGGAGGGGAGAACCACTTGAACGTGCGACCGATATCGGGGGCGTCGGTTGGACGCGGGAGCGGGAGGCTCGCGCTCGTCGTCGGCGCGCTGCTGTTCGCCGTGACGGCGTGCGGCGGCGGGGAGGGCGGCTCCGGTTCCAGCGCGGGCGGCGGCCAGGGCAAGGACGCGGACACCGCGCAGAGCAAGCAGTCCGAGGCCGTCGTCAGCATCGCGCCGAAGGACGGGGCCAAGTCCGTCGAGACCAGCGGCGCGCTGAAGGTCACCGCGGCCAAGGGCAAGCTCTCGGAGGTCGTCGTCAAGGACGCCGAGGGCAGGAGGATCGACGGGAAGATATCCGGCGACGGCGCCACCTGGACGCCGTCCACGCATCTGGCCGGTGCCACCAAGTACACCGTGCACGCGGTCGCCAAGGACTCCGCGGGCCGCACGGCCGCTGAGGACGCCGGCTTCACGACGCTGACACCGAAGAACACCTTCATCGGCACCTTCACGCCCGAGGACGGCTCCAAGGTCGGCGTCGGCATGCCGTTCTCCATCCGCTTCTCCCGGGGCATCACCAGCCCGGAGGCCGTCGAGAACGCCATCCGCATCAAGACCGAGCCGGCCGTCGACGTCGAGGGCCACTGGTTCGGCAACGACCGCCTCGACTTCCGCCCCGAGAAGTACTGGAAGCCCGGCACGAAGGTGACCGTCGACCTGAACCTCGACGGCGTCGAGGGCCGCCCCGGCGTCTACGGCGAGCAGGACAAGAAGGTCGAGTTCACCATCGGCCGCAACCAGGTCTCGGTCGTCGACGCCAAGAAGCTCACCATGAAGGTCACGCGGGACGGCAAGGTCGTCAAGACCATCCCGGTCACCACCGGCAAGCCCGGCATGGAGACCTGGAACGGCCAGATGGTCATCAGCGAGATGCTCACGGTCACCCGGATGAACGGCGAGACCGTCGGCTACGGCGGCGAGTACGACATCAAGGACGTCCCGCACGCCATCCGCCTCACCACCTCCGGCACGTTCCTGCACGGCAACTACTGGGCGAGCGGCGCCTTCGGCAACTACAACGCCAGCCACGGCTGCATCGGCCTGCGCGACGTGCGCGGCGGCTGGGACAAGAAGGTGCCGGCCGCCTGGTTCTTCGACAACTCCATGATCGGCGACGTGGTCGTCGTCAAGAACTCCGAGGACCGGATCGTCGACCCGGACAACGGGCTCAACGGCTGGAACATGTCGTGGGAGAAGTGGAAGAAGTAGCGCCCCCGCCGCTGACGGCAGGGCCCCGGTGTGACGGACCGCACCGGGGCCCCGTGCGTTAATCCCCGTTAACCTGCTGCCCATGACCGTCTCTCTCGAAGTCGCTGAAGGCGTCGGCACGCTCCGGCTGGACCGACCGCCCATGAACGCGCTGGACATCGCCACGCAGGACCGGCTGAAGGAACTCGCCGAGGAGGCCACGCGCCGCGAGGACGTGCGGGCCGTGGTGGTCTACGGCGGCGAGAAGGTGTTCGCGGCCGGCGCGGACATCAAGGAGATGCAGGCGATGGACCACACGGCGATGGTCCTGCGCGCCCGCGCCCTGCAGGACTCCTTCACGGCGGTGGCCCGCATCCCCAAGCCGGTCGTCGCGGCCGTGACGGGCTACGCCCTGGGCGGCGGCTGCGAGCTCGCCCTCTGCGCGGACTACCGCATCGCCGGCGACAACGCCAAGCTCGGCCAGCCGGAGATCCTGCTCGGCCTGATCCCCGGCGCCGGCGGTACCCAGCGCCTGGCCCGCCTGGTCGGCCCCTCCAAGGCCAAGGACCTCATCTTCACGGGCCGCATGGTCAAGGCCGACGAGGCCAAGGAGATCGGCCTGGTCGACCGGGTCGTGCCCGCCGGCGAGGTCTACGCGCAGGCGCACGCCTGGGCCGCGAAGCTGGCCCAGGGCCCGGCCCTCGCGCTGCGCGCAGCGAAGGAGTCGATCGACACGGGCCTGGAGACGGACATCGACACCGGCCTCGCGATCGAACGGAACTGGTTCGCCGGGCTGTTCGCCACCGAGGACCGCGAGCGCGGGATGCGCAGCTTCGTGGAGGAGGGTCCGGGCAAGGCGAAGTTCCTCTGAACATTCCCCCAGGGGGGTTGCCATTGACGCCGTGTCTGATCCGGGTCCCTCGATGGGGCGGTTTATGGCAGCCTTAAGGCAACCTCAAGCAGGCCCGGTCGTGGAGGTCGCCGATTGCCCCGGAATGGTCCGTTCCAGCAGGTCGGACAGGGTGCGGACCAGGCCGAAGCGCCGTTGGCGCATGACGGACGGCCGCCGGCCGGGGGTCCGTCCCCCGGGGCGTATTCCCCGGGAACGGCCCCGGCGGACGGCCCGGACGGCCATCATGGGGGCATGGCGGGGCTGGAGGGTAGGGGACAGCCGTGGGGGCACGCCCATGCGGCCGCGGCGCGCTGGTCGCCGGCCGTCGAGGACGAACACGCGCTGAAGGCGCTGGAGTTGTACGGCAACCCGACGGAGGCAGAGGTTCCACTGCCGTCCCGCCCCGAGTCCGCGGCCACCGCCAGACGCCTCACCCAGGTCGTGGTCCTGCGGCACTGGGGGCTCACGCCCAAGACCACGGAGGACGCGGTGCTCCTCGTCTCCGAACTGGTCGGCAACGCCGTACGCCACACCGGCGCCCGCGTCTTCGGGCTCCGTCTGCACCGGCGGCGCGGCTGGATCCGGGCCGAGGTGCGCGATCCCTCGCGCGGGCTGCCGTGCCTGATGCCGGTGCAGGAGATGGACGTCAGCGGCCGGGGCCTGTTCCTGGTCGACAAGCTGGCCGACCGCTGGGGGGTCGACCTGCTGCCCCGCGGGAAGACCACCTGGTTCGAGATGCGGGTCCCCGACCGCTGAGGGGCCGCAGGCCTTCGCGGCAGGGCTCACCCGGCCACCGATCGGGCGAATGGCCCGCTTCCGGGGAAGGCGCTCCTTAAATGGTGGAATGCACCGTCACCTCGTCAAGAGCGCCCTGGTCACGGGCGCCGCCCTCGCCGTCCTCGCCGCCTGCGGCACGGACGGGGATCAGGCCTCCGAGGCGCGCGGCACCAAGGCCGCCGTCCCCGCCCCGCCCGAGAAGAAGCCCGTCGAGGGCCTGCCCGGCATGCCGCCGGTCCTCGACCCGGAGGACGTCTACGCGGCCGACCGCCCGGGCAAGCTGTCCCCCGTCGTCAAGGACTTCCCGTCCCGGGTCTACGTCCCCAACACCGAGTCCGACACGGTCTCCGTCATCGATCCGAAGACCTACGAGGTCGTCGAGACGATCCCCGTGGGCCGGCAGCCCCAGCACGTGGTGCCCTCCTGGGACCTGAAGACGCTCTGGGTCAACAACAACCGCGGCCACACCCTCACCCCGATCGACCCGAAGACCGGCAGGGCGGGCAAGGAGGTCGAGGTCCACGACCCCTACAACCTCTACTTCACGCCCCACGGCAAGTACGCCGTCGTCATGGCCTCCCTCGACCGCGAGCTCGTCTTCCGCGACCCGCACACCATGGCCGTCAGGAAGACCGTCCCGGTCTCCTGCTACGGCGTCAACCACGCCGACTTCTCCCTCGACGGCCGCTACTTCATCGTCTCCTGCGAGTTCAGCGGCGAACTGCTCAAGGTCGACACCGAGAAGATGGAGGTCGTGGGCCAGCAGCGGCTGCCGTTCGAAGGCGCCATGCCGCAGGACGTGAAGATCTCGCCGGACGGCAAGAGGTTCTACATCGCGGACATGATGGCCCACGGCATGTGGGTCCTGGACGGCGACAAGTTCACCGAGCCCACCCTGCTGCCCACCGGCAAGGGCTGCCACGGCCTCTACGTCAGCCGCGACTCCCGGGAGATGTACGTGTCCAACCGCGGCGAGGGCACGGTCTCCGTCTTCGACTTCACGCGGAACAAGCTCACCAGGAAGTGGCGGCTGCCCGACGGCGGCAGCCCCGACATGGGCGGCGTCTCCGCCGACGGCAAGGTGCTCTGGCTCTCCGGCCGCTACGACGCCGAGGTCTACGCCATCGACACCCGCACCGGCACCCAGCTCGCCCGCATCCCCGTCGGCAGCGGCCCGCACGGCCTCGCGGTCTACCCGCAGCCCGGCCGCTACTCACTCGGCCACACGGGCATCTTCCGCTGACCCCATCCACCGTCCACACCAGCGCAGTTGACACGCCCTGATCGGGTGAGGATCCCGTCCCCGCCGCGGTGGAACCAGGATCGTGCTCCGCATGATCACTCTCCGCCCGCGGCGGCGCGCCACCGCCGCCGCCCTTTCCCTCGCGGCCGTCCTCACCACCACGGCCGCCACCCCGACCCAGACGCCGGCCCGGCCCGCCGCCCCCGCACCGGCCGCCTGCCCCGTCCAGTACGACGACAAGGCCGAAGCCGCCGCCGACCGCCGGGTCGACCTCGACCGGATCACCCCCGCCCCGTCCTGGCGCACCACCTGCGGCACCCTCTACCGCGCCGACGGCCGCGGCCCCTCCGTCGTCTTCGAGGAGGGCTTCCGCCCCAGGGACGTCGTGAACGGCCAGTACGACCTGGAGAAGTACGTCCTGGTCAACCAGCCGTCCCCGTACGTGTCGACCACGTACGACCACGACCTGTTCAAGAAGTGGAAGTCCGCCTTCAACTACTACGTCGACGCCCCCGGCGGCGTCGACGTCAACAAGACCATCGGCGACACCCACACCTACGCCGACCAGCAGGAGGTCGCCTTCCCCGGCGGCATCGCCCGGCAGTACATCGTCGGCGTCTGCCCGGTCGACAAGGCGACCAGGACCGAGATCATGAGCGAGTGCGAGAGCAACCCGCACTACAAGCCCTGGCACTGACCCGGCTTGAGTCTCCACCCGCTGGAGGGCGCAGACTCCCGGACATGACCGACGACGGCACCGCCCTGCTCACCATCGGCGCACTGGCCCGGGCCACCGGACTGACCGTCCGCACCATCCGGTACTGGTCCGACGAGGGCGCCCTGCCCCCGGTGGCCCGGTCGGAGGGCGGATACCGGCTCTACGACGCCGCCTCGGTGGCCCGCCTGGAGCTGATCCGGACGCTGCGCGAGCTCGGCCTGGGCCTCACGGACGTCCGCCGGGTGCTGGCCGGAGAGGCGACGGTGGCGCAGGTCGCGGCCGCACACGTGGTCGCGCTGGACGCGCGGATCCGGTCGCTGAAGGTGACCCGTGCGGTGCTGTCGACGGTCGCGAAGCGGGGTTCCGGCACGGAGGAGATGACCTTGATGAACAGACTGGCGCGGCTGTCCGCGGCCGAGCGGCGGCGCATCCTCGAGGAGTTCGTGGACGAGATCTTCCACGGGCTGGACACGGCGGACCCGGAGATCCGCGAGCGGATGCGGCACACCGCCGCCGACCTGCCCGAGGATCCGACGCCCGAACAGGTCGACGCCTGGCTGGAGCTGGCCGAGCTGCTGCAGGACCCCGGCTTCCGGGCCGAGATGCGCAGGGTCGCCGAGTCCAACGCGGCCGACCGCGGCCACGACGCGCCCGCCGGGGCGTCCCTGTGGTTCTCCCGGCGGCTGGTGCGGCTGGCAGCCGAGGCCCGCGAGCGGGGCATCGCCCCCGGCTCGCCGGAGGCCGGCCGCGTGCTGGACGATCTCCTGGGCACGGCCGACCCCACCGCCGTACTCGACCGGCTGCGCTCGCACGCCACCCACCGGGTCGCCCGTTACCGGGAGTTGCTCGCCGTCGTGAAGGGCGCCGGGCCCGGGGCGGCCCGCCGGGAGGAGTTCGCCTGGGTGGTCGCCGCACTGGAAGCCCGCGCGGCCAGTTAATCTGACCTGCGTCAGCAAGACGTACAGCACGAGACGAGGGGCGACCGGTGGCGGACATCGAGGAAGCACGCAAGCAGTTCGAGCGGATCGATACGGATGGTGACGGACTCATCACCGCTGCCGAGTTCAAGACCGCCCTGGCCCGGTCGGGTGACTGGAACGTCACCGAGTCGGTCGCCGAGGTCGTCATCAAGAGCCGCGACCTGGACGGCGACAAGAAGCTCAGCTTCGACGAGTTCTGGGGATACCTGAACAAGTAGTCGCCCACGCGCAGGATTGAAGGGGCCCGGCCCGTGCCCGTACGGACCGGGCCCCTCGGCCTTCCCGCCCGCGGCCAGGAATAGCGCTCCCGCCCTCGGGGTTGACCCCGGTCACAAGGATCCGCGAGGCGCTATCCACCCCCCGGAAGGGCGAGGACATGAAGATCGGCATCATCGGAGCGGGCAACATCGGCGGCAACCTGACCCGGCGGCTCACCGCCCTGGGCCACGACGTGTCCGTCGCCAACTCCCGTGGCCCGCACACCCTCACCGCCCTGGCGGAGGAGACCGGCGCGACGCCCGTACCGGTCGGGGAGGCCGCGCGGGGCGCCGAGGTCGTCGTGGTGACCATCCCCCTGAAGGCGGTCCCGGACCTGCCGTCCGGCGTGCTCGACGGCGCGGCGGAGGGCGTCGCGGTCATCGACACCGGCAACTACTACCCCAAGCAGCGCGACGGCAGGATCGCCGGGATCGAGGACGAGGGCCTCACCGAGAGCCGCTGGACGGAACGGCAGCTGGGCCACCCCGTGATCAAGGCCTTCAACGGCACCTACGCCCAGGACATCCTGGACCGCCACCGCCCGGCCGGCGACCCGGGCCGCCTGGCCCTCCCGGTGTCCGGCGACGACGAGGCGGCCAAGCGGAAGGTCCGCGCGCTGATCGAGGAACTCGGCTTCGACACGGTCGACGCGGGCGGCCTGGACGACTCCTGGCGCCAGCAGCCCGGCACCCCCGTCTACGGCCTGCGCGGAGGCGTCCAGGAGGTCACGAAGGCCCTGTCGGAGGCGTCCCCGGAGCGCACGGCGGACTTCCGCGGCTAGGGCCTGTCCGACCTGGTCGGACAGGCCCCAGGCCGGAGAGGATCAGGCGTCCGTGGCCCACTTCCGCAGCGCCGCCTTGCTCTCGAAGTCGGCCACGTTCTTGTCCAGCGGGTCGTCGGTGTACTGGTGGAAGCGCCACTTCGCCTTGATGCGGGGCTTGCCCGCGGAGACGTAGTCGGCAATCCACAGCCCGTCGCCGGCGTAGGAGGTCGTGTCGACGTTGAGCCAGAAGTGCCGGTTGCAGTAGAGCACCACCCGGTTGTCCGGACGGAGTTCCTTCAGCTTGCGTATGAACCGGTCCTTCTCCGCGTTGCTCGCGTGCGTGCCGTCGCCGGTCGTCTCCCAGTCGACGGCGAGGATGTCGCCCGCCCGGTCCGGGGCCTTGCCGACGAAGTACTCGGCCTGGGCGGTGAGGTTGCCGGGCCACAGGAAGTGGTAGAAGCCGACGACCAGCCCGGCGTCCCGCGCCCGCCTGGCCTGGGCGGCCAGCTTGGGGTTCACGTAGGAACGCCCTTCCGTCGCCTTCACGAAGACGAAGGAGAGGCCGTCGGTGTCGTAGGAGGAGGACTGGTAGGAACTCACGTCTATGCCGCGCAGCATGGGGGGCTCCCTGAAGTGCTGGTGGGGGAGGGGGAGTTTCCCACCACCATGGCACGGGCCGCTGAGGCTCGACGTGGAAACGTCAACTTCGGCGAGGGGCGGTCACGGCGGGGGCCGGTCGCCGGCAGGGGCGGCCTCGCCGTCGTCCGGGGAGGCGTACCTGCTCTCCTTGCCGAGGATCAGCGCGATCGGCGTCTCAGCACTCGATGATGTTCACCGCAAGCCCGCCCCGGGCGGTCTCCTTGTACTTCACGGACATGTCCGCGCCCGTGTCCTTCATCGTCTTGATGACCTTGTCCAGGGACACCTTGTGGGAGCCGTCGCCGCGCATCGCCATGCGGGCGGCGGTGACGGCCTTGACCGCCGCCATGCCGTTGCGCTCGATGCACGGGATCTGGACCAGGCCGCCGACCGGGTCGCAGGTCAGGCCCAGGTTGTGCTCCATGCCGATCTCGGCCGCGTTCTCGACCTGCTCGGGCGAGCCGCCGAGGACCTCGGCCAGCGCGCCCGCCGCCATGGAGCAGGCGGAGCCGACCTCGCCCTGGCAGCCGACCTCGGCGCCGGAGATGGAGGCGTTCTCCTTGAACAGCATGCCGATCGCGCCCGCGGCGAGCAGGAAGCGGACCACGCCCTCCTCGTCGGCGCCGGGCACGAAGTTCATGTAGTAGTGCAGGACCGCCGGGATGATGCCGGCCGCGCCGTTGGTCGGGGCGGTGACGACCCGGCCCCCGGCCGCGTTCTCCTCGTTCACGGCCATCGCGTAGAGGGTGATCCACTCCATCGACAGGGCCTGCGGGTCGCCCTCGGAGCGGAGCTTGCGCGCGGTGTTGGCGGCCCGGCGGCGCACCTTCAGACCGCCCGGCAGGATGCCCTCGCGCGACATGCCGCGCGCCACGCACGCCTGCATGACCCGCCAGATCTCCAGCAGACCCTCGCGGATCTCCTCCTCGGTCCGCCAGGCCCGCTCGTTCTCCAGCATCAGCGCCGAGATGGACAGGCCGGTCTCCCGGGCCATGCGCAGCAGCTCGTCGCCGGTGCGGAAGGGGTACTTGAGGACGGTGTCGTCGAGTTTGATGCGGTCCGCGCCGACCGCGTCCTCGTCGACGACGAAGCCGCCGCCGACCGAGTAGTAGGTCTTGGTCAGCAGCTCCGCACCCGAGGCGTCGTACGCCCACAGGGTCATGCCGTTCGCGTGGTACGGCAGGGCCTTGCGGCGGTGCAGGACCATGTCGTCGTCGAAGGAGAACGCGATCTCGTGCTCGCCGAGCAGGTTCAGCCTGCCGCCGGCCTTGATCGTCTCCACCCGCTCGTCGGCGGTCTCCACGTCCACCGTGCGCGGCGAGTCGCCCTCCAGGCCGAGCAGCACCGCCTTGGGCGTGCCGTGGCCGTGGCCGGTGGCGCCGAGCGAGCCGTACAGCTCCGCGCGGACCGAGGCCACGGACCCCAGGAGCTCCTCGTTGCGCAGCCGCCGGACGAACAGGCCGGCCGCGCGCATCGGGCCGACGGTGTGGGAGCTGGACGGGCCGATGCCGATCGAGAACAGGTCGAAGACCGAGATGGCCACGGGGGGAACTCCTGACTACGGGGGTGGTGCACAGGGGGTGGGTGCCGCGCCCGCTTGTGGCCGGCGCGGCGCCCGAAAGGTTTCTTCGCGACCGTTGTCTGCCGCTGGTTACTTGTTCAGACCCGGGTACAGCGGGTGCCGGTCGGCCAGGGCCTTCACCCGGGCCTTGAGGGCTTCCACGTCGTACGACGGCTTCAGCGCCTCGGCGATGACGTCCGCGACCTCGGCGAAGTCCTCGGCCGTGAAGCCGCGGGTGGCCAGGGCCGGGGTGCCGATCCGCAGACCGGACGTCACCATCGGCGGACGCGGGTCGTTCGGGATCGCGTTGCGGTTGACGGTGATGCCGATCTCGTGGAGCCGGTCCTCGGCCTGCTGCCCGTCCAGCTCGGAGTCGCGCAGGTCGACCAGGACCAGGTGCACGTCCGTGCCGCCGGACAGCACGTCCACGCCCACGGCCCGGACGTCGTCCCGCACCAGACGCTCGGCCAGGATGCGGGCACCCTCCAGCGTACGGCGCTGGCGCTCCTTGAAGTCCTCCGAGGCGGCGACCTTGAAGGCGACGGCCTTGGCGGCGACCACGTGCTCCAGCGGACCGCCCTGCTGACCGGGGAAGACGGCGGAGTTGATCTTCTTGGCCAGTTCGGCCGTGGAGAGGATCACACCGCCGCGCGGGCCGCCGAGGGTCTTGTGGGTCGTGGTGGTGACCACGTGCGCGTGCGGCACCGGGTTGGGGTGCAGCCCGGCCGCGACGAGCCCGGCGAAGTGCGCCATGTCGACCATCAGGTACGCGCCGACCTCGTCGGCGATCCGGCGGAACTCGGCGAAGTCCAGCTGCCGGGGGTACGCCGACCAGCCGGCGACGATCAGCTTCGGCCGGGACTCCTTGGCGAGCCGTTCGACCTCGGCCATGTCGACCCGGCCGTCCTCGCCCACGTGGTAGGCGACGACGTCGTAGAGCTTGCCGGAGAAGTTGATCTTCATGCCGTGGGTCAGGTGACCGCCGTGGGCGAGGTTCAGGCCCATGATCGTGTCGCCCGGCTTGAGCAGCGCGAACATCGCGGCCGCGTTGGCCTGGGCGCCCGAGTGGGGCTGCACGTTGGCGTGCTCGGCGCCGAACAGCTCCTTCACCCGGTCGATGGCGATCTGCTCGACCACGTCGACGTGCTCGCAGCCGCCGTAGTAGCGGCGGCCCGGGTAGCCCTCGGCGTACTTGTTGGTGAGGACCGAGCCCTGCGCCTCCATGACCGCGACCGGGGCGAAGTTCTCCGAGGCGATCATCTCCAGCGTGGACTGCTGGCGGTGCAGCTCGGCGTCGACCGCGGCGGCGACGGCCGGGTCGAGCTCGTGCAGGGGGGTGTTCAGGACGGACATACGGCTACGACTCCTCAGCCGGCGGAGAACGCGGTGTACTCGTCGGCGGAGAGCAGGTCGCCCGGCTCGTCCGTGACCCGCACCTTGAACAGCCAGCCGCCCTCGAAGGGGGCCGAGTTCACCAGCGACGGGTCGTTCACGACGTCCTCGTTGACCTCGGTGACCTCACCGGAGACCGGGGAGTACAGGTCGGACACCGACTTGGTCGACTCCAGCTCGCCGCAGGTCTCGCCCGCGGACACCGTGTCACCGACCTCGGGGAGCTGGACGAAGACCACGTCGCCGAGCGCGTTGGCCGCGTGCTCCGTGATGCCGACCGTCGACACGCCGTCCTCGGCGGCCGACAGCCACTCGTGCTCCTTGCTGTAGCGCAGCTGCTGGGGGTTGCTCATGGCCTGAATTCTCCTGTACGCGCGGGAGTGCTGGTGAAGGGGACCGCTGGTGAGCGGGGTGAGGGGCCGGCCGGGGCCTTGAGGCGCCCCTGGCCAGTGTCTACTTCTGGCGCTTGTAGAAGGGCAGCGCCACGACCTCGTAGGGCTCGTGGCTGCCCCGGATGTCCACGCCCACGCCGGGCGTGCCGGGCGCGGCGTGCGCGGCGTCGACGTAGGCCATGGCGATCGGCTTGCCCAGGGTGGGGGAGGGGGCGCCGGAGGTGACCTCGCCGATCACCTCGCCGCCGGAGACGACGGCGTACCCGGCGCGCGGGACGCGGCGGCCCTCGGCGACCAGGCCGACCAGCACGCGCGGCGGGTTCTGCTCGGCCCGGGCGGCGGCCTCGCGCAGGGCCTCGCGGCCCACGAAGTCGCCCTCCTTGTCGAACTTCACCACCCGGCCGAGACCGGCGTCGAAGGGCGTCAGGGAGGTGGTCAGCTCGTGCCCGTACAGCGGCATGCCCGCCTCCAGGCGCAGCGTGTCGCGGCAGGACAGGCCGCACGGGACCAGCCCCGCGCCCTCGCCGGCCTCGGTCAGCGCCTGCCACAGCTCGACGGCGTGCTCCGGCTTCACGAACAGCTCGAAGCCGTCCTCGCCGGTGTAGCCGGTGCGGGCGATCAGGGCCGGGACCCCGGCGACCGTGCCGGGCAGGCCGGCGTAGTACTTCAGCCCGTCGAGGTCGGCGTCGGTGAGGGAGGCCAGGATGCCGGGGGACTCGGGGCCCTGGACGGCGATCAGCGCGTAGGCGTCCCGGTCGTCGCGCACCTCGGCGTCGAAGCCGGCGGCCCGCTCGGTCAGCGCGTCCAGCACGACCTGGGCGTTGGAGGCGTTGGCGACGACCATGTACTCCGTCTCGCCCAGCCGGTAGACGATCAGGTCGTCGAGGATGCCGCCGTCGGCCCGGCAGATCATGGTGTAGCGGGCGCGGCCCGGCTTCACACCGCCGATGTTGCCCACCAGGGCGTAGTCGAGGAGGGCGGCGGCCTGCGGGCCGGTGACGGTGATCTCACCCATGTGGGAGAGGTCGAACAGCCCGGCCCTCGTGCGCACGGCGGTGTGCTCGTCGCGCTCGGAGCCGTAGCGCAGGGGCATGTCCCAGCCGGCGAAGTCGGTCATCGTCGCGCCGAGCGAGCGATGCAGGGCATCGAGCGCGGTGTGACGGAGTTGTCCTGTACTGCTCACGGTCGGTCGTCTCCCAAGGCAATGACGGCGAGGTCGTTCCTCCCCATCTGTCATCGGAACCTGAGAGGTTCGCCACGACCGCGCCGGTCCATGGCTTGCACCTTGGGTGGAGCCGCGCCCTGCCGGGGCAGGGGAGGGCCCGCTTTTCAGATGTGCCTCGCCCGCGCGGTAACGGGGCCTGAGAGATTCAAGGGAGGGACTTGCTCCTTCGGCGCCCCAGCGTCAGCGGTGCTGGGAACTCTCCCGCGCGGATTCAAACGGCCGGTATGCAGTTGGCGCGCACATCATTGCACGCATCCTTCCGGCGCGGCAGGGGGACCTTTCACAGGGAGGGCGGGAGTCCCGCGCGCCGGACCCGGCGTCCTGTAGCAGCCCTGTTGCAGGAAGAGTACGGAAATGAGAGGCCTGCGGCATTACCTTCTCTTTACACTCGGCGGGGATGGGACTCCGTACCTGGCCCCAGGGGAGGACGATCACGGTGAACAGGACCAGGGCGTACGCCACGACCACGGGCATCGCGCTGCCCGAGCAGCCGGCCGTTCCGGCCCGGGCGGTCCGCGGCCCGGCGCCGGTCGTCCGCGATCTGCGTGACCGCCCCGGCCGCGGCCCGCACGCGCTGCTGTTCGGCCCCCGGGACATCGTCGTGGTCACGGGCCTGCCCGGCAGCGGCAAGTCCACGCTCATGCGGCGGACGGTCCCGGGCCGGCGCGTCGACTCCCAGGACACCCGCGACCGCTGGGAGCGCCGCATGCCGGGCTTCCTGCCGTACGCGCTCTACCGGCCGCTCGTCCGGCTCGCCCACTACGCCGGGCTGCGGCGCGCGCTGCGCACGGGTGAGGGGCTCGTGGTGCACGACTGCGGCACGCAGGCGTGGGTCCGCCGCTGGCTCGGCCGCGAGGCCCGCCGCCGGGGCGGCGCCCTGCACCTGCTCCTCCTCGACGTCACCCCCGAACAGGCCCTGGCCGGCCAGCGCGACCGCGGCCGCGGCGTCTCGCGCTACGCGTTCCTGCGCCACCGCGCGGCCACCACCCGCCTGCTGCGCTCCGCGGAACAGGGCGACCTCCCCTCCGGCTGCGGATCGGCCGTCCTCGCCGACCGGGACACGGCGAACGCGCTCCGCCGCATCGGCTTCACCGGGTGAGGGCCGGGGGTCCGCGGCGGGCCGGGGTGAGCGCCGGGGCTTCGCGGCGGCCCGGGGTGGCTGCCGGGGGCCGGCGTGAGGCTCGCGTGGCGCCGGAGGCCGAGCGGTGCGGCCGGGGAGACCGCCGGGGCTCCGGCCACGGCGCGATCGTCCAGAAGCTCGGCGACGGCAGCCTGCCCGCTCCTGGCGGACCAGGCGGCGTTCACGGCCCTCACCGACGCGCTCGCCCGGACACCCGGCCGGGGACCGGGCGGCACACCCGGCAGGGCGGCCGAACGGCCGGGGAGGCGGGCCGGGGGACGACGGCCGGCCACCGGCCGGCAGGCCGTCCCGGACGGCCCGGCCACTCCCGCTCCCCGAGCCGTTAGCCTTTTCAGCCTCAGCAGTGGTTTCAGGCAGGCGGTAGGCAGATGGACTTCCCGGCGGACTTCTCCGCGGACTTCC
>NZ_JAPSKN010000016.1:24115-34133 GCF_031181705.1 Streptomyces sp. | reverse complement strand
CCGGCAGGCCGTCCCGGACGGCCCGGCCACTCCCGCTCCCCGAGCCGTTAGCCTTTTCAGCCTCAGCAGTGGTTTCAGGCAGGCGGTAGGCAGATGGACTTCCCGGCGGACTTCTCCGCGGACTTCCCGGCGCAGACGCAGACCCACCCGCACGGTGGCTGGCCCGGCAACGAGCTGGAGGAGGTGCTCTCGGCCGCTCTCGGCGCCGGGCCCGCGGCAGGCGGGCGGATCGTCGAGGTGCTCGGCCGGAGTTTCGTCTGGGTGCCGCTCCCCAACGGCGGCGGCCCGCACAGCGGCCCGCTCGACCTGCCCGCCGTCGAGATCGAGGGTCAGGCGTTCGTGCCGGTGTTCAGCTCGGAGGAGCAGTTCCGCCTGGCCGCGGGGCCGCACATGGCGTACACCATCGCGCCCGCCGTGGAGTTCGCCCGCGGCCTGCCCCCGCACGCGGGGATCGTCGTCAACCCCGGCGGCGTGGTCGGCATACCCCTTCCGCCCCCCGCCGTCGCCGACCTGTGCCGGACCGGCCGGACCCCGCTGGACGGCCCGGCGAGCGGCGGCCGGGTCCGCCTCTTCGAGCCCGACTGGCAGGACGACCCGGTGGACTTCCTGGCCGCCGCCTCCGCCGAGTTCGAGGCGATCGGCGTCGTGCTCACCGCCCGCCGCTGCCTCGCCGCGATCGAGACCGCCGACCCCGTGATGTTCGTGGGCGTCGAACTCTCCCAGTGGGAGGGCGACCTGCGGGCCCTCCCGCTGGAGGCCCTGACCCGGGCCGTCACCGCGGCACCTGCGCCCTGGCCCGTCAACCTCGTCCTGCTGGACGTGACGGCGGACCCGGTGGGCCACTGGATGAAGGACCGGGTCCGGCCCTTCTACCAGCGGTAGGGCGACCGGCCCGGGCGCGCCGCAAGCCACGGACGGACCCGCACGCGCCGGACGAGGGCAAGTCCCGAGTCGGTGGGCGGGCTTAAGCTAGGTCACGGTCGAGGCGTTGTACGAAGGGGCGGTAAAGGTGAGCGCGAGCGGCACAGCCGCGGCCGGACAGGTCGAGCACATGCTTCGCCAGGTCACGCCCGGGCGCTACGACGCCTACGAGGCACTCCTGCGCGCGCTCGCGACCCCGCACACCGGCCAGATCTGGATGCTCCTGTGGCACGGCCAGGCCGGCTCCCCGGACGCCCAGTACGGAAACATGGAGGTCGACGGCCACGGCTACGCGCCCTGCGTGACCTCCGCCCAGGAGCTCTCGGCCAGCGGCTGGAACCGCTCCTACGAGGTGGTCGACGGCGTCGACGTGGCCCGCGCCCTCTACCCCGACCACTACGGCCTCTGGCTCAACCCGCACGCCCCGGGCGGCGGCGTCGGCATCCCCTGGCTGGACCTGCGCAGAATCGCCACGGGCCTGGACCGCCAGCCCGCCGGACCGCTGCGGCTGTCCGAACCCGCCATCGAGATCCCGCAGTTCTACGCCCTGCTCGCGCAGAACGCCCACCGCACCCCGGCCGTCCGCGCGCTGCGCCGCGCCTGGGTGCAGCCCGCGCTCGGCGCGCCGTACCTCGCCATCGGACTGGACGTGTACGACACCTCGCCGCCGGCCGTGGACTCCGTGCGCGCGATGATGCAGCAGTCCCTCGGCGCCGTCCCGGACGGGCTCCCCGTCTCCACCGTCGCGATGTCCGACGAACACGACCCGGTCGCCATGTGGCTGCGGGCGAACGCCCGCCCCTTCTACGACCGCGAGGCCCACGCCACCGCACCCGTCCAGGCCCCCGCGTCCGGCTACGGCTACCCGCCCGCCCAGGGCAGGTTCTGAGCCGCCAGGACCCCCGCCGAGGCCGGTTCCCCACCCCGCGCAAAGACGAGGAAAAGTCAGCTCTCCGCGCGTAGATAAGGGCGAGATGCGCCTGTATGTCCTAAAATGCCCATACCTCAACGTGTCCGACCCCTGTTACCCGTTGTCCGGATAACGGAACCCCCCAGACAGCATCACGTTTACGCATCCTTTCACCGCCAAGTCTGGCAACAGATCGCCAAAGCGTTGAAGACTCCCGGCAAGACACGGGCCGGTCGGTCTCGTGTACGAGACAAACAAACCGCTACAGCGGCAGCCAGGGGCTAGGCGATCGCCGGCCCGAGAGGGGTCAATCGCACCGTGACCGCACCGATCGAGACCACCGGGGCGGAAGCCGGAGCACAGCCCGAGGCCGTGCTCTCCGGGGTCAAGAAGAGCCAGATCGAAGGGCGCTCGCTCACCCAGATCGCCTGGATGCGCTTCAAGCGGGACAAGGTGGCGATGGCCGGCGGCGTCGTCGTCATCCTGCTCACGCTGATGGCGGTGTTCTCCAAGCCGATCCAGTGGATCTTCAACCTCGATCCCAACAAGTTCAACCAGGACCTCATCGACCCCGCGCTGCTCGCCCCCAAGGGCGGTTGGGGCGGCATGAGTTGGGACCACCCGCTGGGCGTGGACCCGCAGTACGGCCGCGACATGCTCGCCCGCATCATCGACGGCTCCTGGGTCTCCCTGCTGGTCGCGGGCGGCGCCACGCTGCTGTCCGTGTGCATCGGCACCGTGCTCGGCGTGATCGCCGGCTACTACGGCGGCTGGATCGACAGCGTCATCAGCAGGCTGATGGACACCTTCCTGGCGTTCCCGCTGCTGCTGTTCGCCATCTCGATCTCCGCCTCCGTGCAGGACGGCTTCTTCGGTCTCGACGGCCTGTCCCTGCGCATCTGCGTGCTGATCTTCGTGATCGGCTTCTTCAGCTGGCCGTACATCGGCCGGATCGTGCGGGCGCAGACCATGACCCTGCGCAAGCGGGAGTTCATCGAGGCCTCCACGAGCCTCGGGGCGCGCGGCCCGTACATCCTGTTCCGGGAGCTCCTCCCGAACCTCGTCGCGCCGATCCTCGTCTACTCGACGCTGATCATCCCGACGAACATCCTGTTCGAGGCAGCGCTGAGCTTCCTCGGTGTCGGTATCGCTCCGCCGCAGGCCTCCTGGGGCGGCATGCTCAGCAACGCTGTGGACCTCTACACGGCTGATCCGCAGTACATGTTCGTGCCCGGACTGGCGATCTTCATCACCGTCCTGGCCTTCAACCTGCTGGGTGACGGGCTGCGTGACGCCCTCGACCCTCGCAGCAAGTGATCCATCGAATGAGGGGGCTTCCTCAGGTGAAGACGAGAAGGGTGACCGCCGGCGTTGCGTCGGTCCTGGCACTGTCGCTGGGAGCTGCCGCGTGCGGCGGCGGTGGTGACGACAACGACGGGGGAGGCAACGGCAAGAAGGACGCCGCGCTGAACTCGATCGTCAACGCGTCGGACAAGAAGGGGGGGACGGTCACGTACGAGCACTCGGACGTGCCGGACTCCCTCGACCCGGGCAACACGTACTACGGCTGGGTGCAGAACTTCTCCCGCCTCTACGGCCGGACGCTCACCACGTTCAAGCCGGCGGCGGGCAAGGAAGGCCTGGAGGTCGTGCCGGACCTCGCCGAGGGACTCGGCAAGTCCAGCCCGGACGCCAAGACCTGGACGTACAAGCTGCGTGCCGGAGTGAAGTTCCAGGACGGCACCCCGGTGACGTCCAAGGACGTGAAGTACGCCATCGAGCGCTCCAACTTCGCGCCCGAGGCACTGTCGAACGGCCCGACGTACTTCAAGGCCTACCTCGAGGGCGGCGACAAGTACCAGGGTCCGTACAAGGACAAGTCGGCCGAGGGCATCAAGTCCATCGAGACGCCGGACGACCGGACGATCGTCTTCAAGCTGAAGCAGCCGTTCGCGGACTTCGACTACCTGGCGACGTTCTCGCAGACGGCCCCCGTGCCGAAGGCGAAGGACACCGGCGCGAAGTACGTGCAGGCCATCCAGTCCTCCGGCCCGTACCAGTTCCAGTCCTACGAGGAGGGCCGCGGCGCCACCCTCGTGCGCAACAAGCAGTGGGACCCGAAGACGGACCCGATCCGCAAGGCCCTGCCGGACAAGATCACGATCAAGTTCAAGGTCAACCCGGTCACGGTCGACAACAACCTGATCTCCGACAAGATCACGGCTGACGCGGCCGGCACCGGTGTGCAGCCGCAGACCCAGCCGAAGGTCCTGCGCGGCAAGCTCGCCGGCCAGACGGACAGCTCCTACGCGGGCGCCACGCAGTACATCGCGCTCAACGTCAACGTGAAGCCGTTCGACAACGAGCACTGCCGCAAGGCCGTCCAGTGGGGTCTGGACAAGCAGTCCGTCCTGGACGCCATGGGCGGTTCGCCGAAGGGCGACGTGGCGACCACGCTGCTGCCGCCGTCGGTCAACGGCTACACCAAGTTCGACACCTACCCGAGCGAGGGTCACAAGGGTGACGTCGCCAAGGCCAAGGCCGAGCTGAAGGCCTGCGGCCAGCCGAACGGCTTCAACACGATCCTCACGGCCCGCTCGGACCGGCCCGCCGAGGTCGCGGCCGCCACGGCCGTCCAGGCGTCGCTGAAGAAGATCGGCATCAACATCGAGATCAAGCAGTTCCCCTCCGGCAAGTACTTCTCCAACTTCGCCGGTGTCCCGTCCTACGTCCACAAGAACAAGCTGGGCATGCTCTCCATGGCGTGGGGCGCCGACTGGCCGACGGGCTACGGCTTCCTCGACCAGATCGTCAACGGTGCCGCCATCAAGCCCTCCGGCGGCAACAACCTGATGGAGCTGGACGACCCGAAGATCAACAAGGCCCTGACGGACGCGATCGCCAACACCGACGACGCCGCCCGCACCAAGGCCTGGGGCGACATCGACAAGATGGTCCTCGACAACGCCTCGGTCGTCCCGCTGATCTACCGCAAGAACCTGCTGCTGCGGCCCACGTCCGCCAGCAACGTCACGGTCACGCAGGCCTACCTCGGCATGTACGACTACCTGCTGATGAGCTCCGCGAAGTAACTCAGCAGGCCGGATCCTTTCGAAAGGCAGGTGAAGGCACCGGGTGGCCGCGGCGGACGACCCCGCCGCGGCCACCCGGGGCCGTACAGCTGTGGCTGCGTACATCCTCCGACGCGTCATGGGCGCGGTGCTGTTGCTGCTGGTGGTCAGCGCAGTCACCTTCGCCATCTTCTTCCTGGTGCCCCGTCTCGGGGGCCAGACGGCCGATCAGTTGGCCACCCAGTACGTCGGCAAGGACGCGAACCCCGAGTCCGTCGCCGCGATCAAGAAGAACCTGGGACTGGATCAGCCCGTCTACGAGCAGTTCTGGAACTTCATCAAGGGCCTCGTGGCGGGTGCCGACTACCGGTTCGGTCCCGAGGCGACGCACTGCAGCGCACCCTGCTTCGGGTACTCCTTCAAGAGCCACATCGAAGTCTGGCCGCAGTTGGAGCAGCGGATCCCGGTCTCCTTCTCGCTGGCCGTCGGTGCGGCGGTGATCTGGCTGATCTCCGGTGTGACGACCGGTGTCATCTCGGCCCTGCGCAAGGGCAGGCCGATCGACCGCATCTCCATGTTCATCGCGCTCGCCGGCGTCTCGCTCCCGATCTTCTTCACCGGCCAGATCCTGCTCGCGCTCTTCGTCTACGAGATCCCCATCTGGGACAGCATCGACTACGTCCCGTTCACCCAGAACCCCGCCGAATGGGCCTGGCATCTGATGCTGCCCTGGATCAGCCTCGCCTTCCTCTTCTCCGCGCTCTACGCCCGGCTCACCCGGGCGGGCATGCTGGAGACGATGAACGAGGACTACATCCGCACGGCCAGGGCGAAGGGCCTGAAGGAGTCCACGGTCGTCACCAAGCACGGCCTGCGCTCCGCCCTCACCCCGATCGTCACCATCTTCGGCATGGACTTCGGCACCCTCGTGGGCACCGCGGTGCTCACCGAGACCGTGTTCTCCCTCCAGGGCATCGGTGCCTACTCGGTCCAGGCCATCAAGGACAACGACCTGCCCATCGTGATGGGCGTGACCCTGGTCGCCGCGTTCTTCATCGTCTTCTGCAACTTGATCGTCGACCTGGTGTACGCCGCCATCGACCCCCGGGTGAGGTACTCGTGAGCAAGCTCGACAAAGCCGCGCTCGGCGAACCGGACACCACCGCCCCGTCCGTCCCGGACGACGTGTTCCTGTCCGTCCGTGATCTGCGCATCCACTTCGACACCGACGACGGCCTGGTCAAGTCCGTCGACGGCGTCAGCTTCGACGTGCGCAAGGGCAAGACCCTGGGCATCGTGGGCGAGTCCGGCTCCGGCAAGTCCGTCACCTCGCTCGGCGTGATGGGCCTGCACCGCTCGGCGCGCGCCAAGGTCACCGGCGAGGTCTGGCTCGACGGCCAGGAGCTGATCGCGGCCGACCCCGACGCCGTGCGGCGGCTGCGCGGGCGGAAGATGGCCATGATCTTCCAGGACCCGCTGTCCGCGATGCACCCCTACTACTCGGTCGGGCAGCAGATCGTCGAGGCGTACCGCGTCCACCACGACGTCAGCAAGAAGGCCGCCAAGCAGCGCGCCATCGAGATGCTCGACCGGGTCGGCATCCCCGAGCCCGCCAAGCGGGTCGACAGCTACCCGCACGAGTTCTCCGGCGGTATGCGCCAGCGCGCCATGATCGCCATGGCCCTGGTGAACAACCCCGAGCTGCTCATCGCGGACGAGCCGACCACCGCCCTGGACGTCACCGTGCAGGCGCAGATCCTGGACCTGATCCACGATCTGCAGAAGGAGTTCGGCTCGGCGGTCATCATGATCACCCACGACCTGGGCGTGGTCGCCGAGATGGCCGACGACCTGCTGGTCATGTACGGCGGCCGGTGCGTGGAGCGCGGTCCGGCCGAGGCCGTGTTCTCCGAGCCCCGGCACCCCTACACCTGGGGCCTGCTCGGCTCGATGCCGCGGCTGGACCGCGAGGAGACCGACCGGCTCATCCCGATCAAGGGTGCGCCGCCCTCCCTGATCAACCTCCCGTCCGGCTGCGCCTTCCACCCGCGCTGCCCGTACGCGGACATCCCGAAGGACAACGTCACCCGCACCGTCCGCCCCGAGCTGACCGAGGTCGGCGGCTCGCACTGGGCCGCCTGCCACATGAGCCAGGAGCAGCGGGAGCGTATCTGGACCGAAGAGATTGCGCCGAAGCTGTGAGCGACGACAAAACGGTGAGCGAACCGGACACCAGCGGCAGCACCCTCACCCAGGACACCACCGGCGACGGCGAGGTCCTGCTGAAGGTGACCGGCCTGCAGAAGCACTTCCCGATCCGCAAGGGCCTGCTCCAGCGGCAGACCGGCGCGGTCCGGGCCGTCGACGGCATCGACTTCGAGGTCCGCAAGGGCGAGACGCTCGGCGTCGTCGGCGAGTCGGGCTGCGGCAAGTCCACCATGGGACGGCTGATCACCCGGCTGCTCGAACCGACCGGCGGCACGGTCGAGTTCGAGGGCAAGGACATCACGCACCTCGGCGTCGGCGACCTGCGCCCGATGCGCCGCGACGTGCAGATGATCTTCCAGGACCCGTACTCCTCGCTGAACCCCCGGCACACGATCGGCACGATCGTCGGCGCCCCCTTCCGGCTCCAGGGCGTCGAACCCGAGGGCGGGGTGAAGAAGGAGGTCCAGCGGCTGCTGTCGGTGGTCGGCCTCAACCCCGAGCACTACAACCGCTATCCGCACGAGTTCTCCGGCGGCCAGCGCCAGCGCATCGGCATCGCCCGCGCGCTCGCGCTCAACCCCAAGCTCGTGGTGGCGGACGAGCCGGTCTCCGCGCTGGACGTGTCGATCCAGGCCCAGGTGGTGAACCTGCTGGACGACCTCCAGCAGGAGCTCGGCCTGACGTACGTGATCATCGCGCACGACCTGTCGGTGGTCCGGCACGTGTCCGACCGGATCGCGGTGATGTACCTCGGCAAGATCGTCGAGCTGGCCGACCGCGACAAGCTCTACAAGTCGCCGATGCACCCGTACTCCAAGGCCCTGCTGTCGGCCGTGCCGATACCGGATCCCAAGCGCCGGGGCGTCAAGAGCGAGCGGATCCTGCTCAAGGGCGACGTGCCCTCGCCGATCGCCCCGCCGAGCGGCTGCCGCTTCCACACCCGGTGCTGGAAGGCCACGCAGATCTGCAAGACGACCGAGCCGCCGCTGGTGGAGCTGCGGGCCGGGCAGCGCGTGGCCTGCCACCACCCGGAGAACTTCGCGGACCAGCAGCCGCAGGACACCGAGCTGCTGTCCTCGGCGAAGGAGGTCGCCGTGGAGAACGGCGCGGCGCCCGTCGAGAAGTGACCCCACCCGAGCCCCCGCCCTCGCACATCAGGGCGGGGGCTCACCCGTGGGGGAAAATGCACGGGTGCTCCAGCAACTCTTCAGTCCGTCCGTCCAGCACACGCTCGATCTGATCGGCATCTTCGTCTTCGCGATCTCCGGCGCCCTGCTGGCCGTGCGCAAGAACTTCGACGTCTTCGGCATGGCCGTCCTCGCCGAGGTGACCGCGCTGGGCGGCGGGCTCTTCCGCGACCTGGTCATCGGGGCCGTGCCGCCCGCCGCGTTCACGGACCTGGGGTACTTCCTCACCCCGCTGCTCGCCACCCTCCTCGTGTTCTTCCTGCACCCGCAGGTGGAACGCATCCAGGTCGCCGTGAACGTCTTCGACGCGGCCGGCCTCGGCCTGTTCTGCGTCGCCGGCACGATCAAGGCCTACGAGTACGGGCTCGGCCTGACCGCCTCGGCCGGCCTGGGCCTGACCACCGCGGTCGGCGGCGGTGTGCTGCGGGACGTCCTCGCCAACGAGGTGCCCTCCCTGCTGCGCTGGGACCGCGACCTGTACGCGGTCCCGGCGATCGTCGGCTCCGCCCTGGTCGCCCTGTGCATCCGCTACGACGCCCTGAACCCGTTCACCAGTGCCCTCGCGGTGATCACGGCCTTCGTACTGCGTCTGCTCGCGATGCGGTTCCACTGGCGAGCTCCGCGGGCGTGGCACCGGCGGTCGACGGTGAGCGAGGAGGAGCAGCCCGTCCTGCCGTGACGGGCCGGGCGCCCGTCTGCTGCGTCAGCCAGGTGAAGGCCGGCACGATCTGCGGCCGCCACAGCGCCAGGGTGTGCCCGCCGGCGCTCTCCGGGACGTACACCACGTGCACGGTGGTCGGGGCCTTCGCGATCCGCTCCAGGGCCACGCCCGCCTCGTAGCCGTCGTGCGGCTGGCCGGAGAGGTAGAGCGCGATCCGCGGCGGGGCGGGGGCCCGGCGCAGCAGCAGGAAGGGGTTGTTCGCCTCGCGCAGCGCGGGGGTTTGCGCGGCGAGCGAGTCGCGTTCGCCGATCGGGTCGTCGTAGCCGGACAGGCTCACGGCGGCCCGGTAGCGGTCGGGATGGGCGACGGCCAGCTTGGCCGCGCAGTGCGCCCCGGCCGAGTAGCCGGCCACGGCCCAGCCCCCGGGGGCGGGCCGGGCCCGGAAGTTGTCCATGACCATCTTCGGTACGTCGACGCTCAGCCAGCTGTCGGCGTTGACCGTGCCCGGGATGTCGGCGCAACCGGTGTCCACCCCGGCCAGCAGGTTGGTGCGGGGCGCGACCAGGATGAACGGGGCGATGCGGGCGTCCCGCATCAAGGGCTCCAGCTGCTCGTGCGCGCGCAGTGAGCCGAACCAGGCCTTCGCCGAGCCCGGATAGCCGGGCAGCAGCTCCACGACCGGGAACCTGTGGTGCCGGTAGGCCGGTTCGTCGTACTGCGGGGGCAGCCAGACGTACACCTCGGCGTTCACGCCGGAGACCCGGCCTCTGAGCTGGGTGACCCGCACCCCGCCGGCCGCGCGCATCGCGGGCCCGGCGGCGGGCTGGAAGGTCTGGCGCACCCTGGGCAGCCGCTGCAGCGCGATACCGCCGGTGCCGTCGGCGCCGAGGTCGGCCGCCTGCTGGACGTGGTCGCCGGTGCCGAGCAGGTCGGCCCAGTTGTCGTACAGGCTGTTGGCGTTGTTGACCAGCGTGAAGACCAGGGCCACGGCCGTCCCCTGGGCGAACAGGAGCATCAGCGTCCGGGCCGCGGCCCGCAGCGGGCGGGGGCCGCGGACCCG
>NZ_JAPSKN010000016.1:0-24015 GCF_031181705.1 Streptomyces sp. | reverse complement strand
GCCCGTGTCTCACCCATGCGTCGCCGTCCGGGGAGCAGTGCAAAGCTACCGCTTAGTAGTTGGTTCTTGTACTGTTCAGCCATGCCAGAAGCAGCCTCCGCCCCGGCCGTCCGGGCCACGATCGGCGACAGCGAGTTCGACCGCGACACCGCGCTCACCCGCCGCGCGCCCGGCGTCTACGACATCGACCTCTCCGCCGGCTGGACGATCATCAGCGCCGTCAACGGCGGCTACCTGCTGGCCGTCCTCGGCCGAGCGCTCGCGGACGCCCTGCCGCACGCCGACCCCTTCACCATCTCGGCGCACTACCTGACCGCGTCGCAGCCCGGCCCGGCGGTCGTCCGCACGGACGTCGTCCGCACCGGTCGCACCCTGTCGACCGGCCAGGCCTCGCTGTTCCAGTACGACGACGAGGGCCGCGAGGTCGAACGCATCCGCGTGCTCGCCTCCTACGGCGACCTGGACACCCTGCCCGACGACGTCCGCACCACGGCCCGGCCGCCCGCGATCCCGCCGATCGGGCACTGCTTCGGCCCCGAGGACGGGCCGGCCCCGGTCGAGGGCAGCTCGGCCATCACCGACCGGCTGATGCTCAAGCTCGACCCGTCGACCCTGGGCTGGGCCCTCGGACAGCCCTCGGGCAGGGGCGAGATGCGGGCCTGGTTCGGCCTCAAGGACGGCCGCGACCCCGACCCGCTCTCCCTGCTGCTGGCGGTGGACGCCCTGCCGCCGACCGCCTTCGAGCTCGGCCTGAAGGGCTGGGTGCCGACCGTCGAGCTGACCGTGCACGTGCGGTGCCGTCCGGCGCCGGGCCCGCTGCGCGTGTCGATCACCACACGCAACCTCGCCGGTGGCTTCCTGGAGGAGGACGCGGAGGTGTGGGACAGCGCCGACCGGCTGGTGGCGCAGTCCCGGCAGCTGGCGCGGGTCCGGCTCGGCTGAACCGCGCCGCACCGACCCCTCCCCGGATCTCCGGCGGGTGCGCGCTCGGGGGCTCCCGCCCGCGGACGAGCAGGCGCCGGCCGGGTCGCGGTGCGGCCGGAAAACGCCCGGGGGCGGCGTGCTCGCGAACGAGCGCGCCGCCCCCGGGCGTCGCGCGGTACGGCTCAATCCAGCCAGTGGTGACGGCCGAGGCCGATCAGCCGCAGCTGACGGGTCGCCACCCGGGCGACCTCCCGCTGCCGCTCCTCGCGCGCCTCCGGCGGCCCTTCCAGTGCCTCCAGGAAGAGCGACGCCGTGATCAGCATCTGGTCGACGTAGAGGTGCGCCAGCATCAGCAGGTCGTCCTCGCTCCAGCCCTCGGACACCGGGTCCTTGGCCAGCTCGTCCTTGACCTCCCCGGCGAACCGGGACAGTTGGTCCCGTATGGCCTCCCGCACCGGCTGGACTCCGCCATGTCGTTCCCGCGCGATGAAGCGGACATGCGCGGGGTACCCGTCGACGTGACGGGCGATCAACTCGATGGCACGCGTGATGCGTTCCTCCTGGTCACCCGTCCCGGACACCGTCGTCCGGATCATCGGGTGCAGGCTGCCCAGCGCCTCCTCGACCAGGGCCACGCCCAGATCCGACGTGGAGCGGAAGTGGCGGTAGAAGGCGGTCGGGGCGACACCGACGGCGCGGGTGACCTCGCGCAGCCCGAGGCTGCTCAGGCTCTGCTCCTCCAGCAGCCCCAGGGCCGCGTCCAGGAGTGCCTGCCGGGTCTTCTGTTTCTGGGCCTGCCGGATGCCGAGGGTGTGACTCATGCCATGCAGTTAACAACTGTTCTCTGGAATTGGAAAGTCATGAGAGGCGCTAGACTGGGAAGTCAGTGAACAAGTGTAACTACAATCGTTCACCGAATTCTGGGGGCTGTTTCCCATGCTGTTCATCGTCGCCGCACTCCTGCTGCTGGGGTTCGTGCTGGGCACCGTGGCCCACGCGCCGCTCGGCTTCTCCCTCGCCGCCGGCGCCGTCATCGCCGTCTGGCTCGGCATCTTCGCGATGCGGGAGCGCAACCGCCGGCGCCACCCGCAGGCCCACTGACCACCGCACCTCCGACCCGGGAGTCGATCATCGTGCAGCTCACCGCCCCGGCCTCGCGCCGCACCGGCATCCGCGACACCGACGGCATGGCCGTCGCGTCCTTCGTCCTCGGCCTGCTCGGCCTGCTGGTCCTCAACGTCTTCCTCGGCCCGATCGCCATCGTGCTGGCGAGCGTCGCCCTGTGGCGCGGCACCGAGCGGCGCGGACGCGCCCTGCTCGGTCTGGGCCTGGGCGTCGCCGACCTGCTGGTCCTGGCCGCCTTCGTGCAGTCCGACAGCACGATCTCCTGGAGCTTCTGAGCCGCCGTCGGCCGATCACGCGCCGGCGAGCCGGGGCCGGGCCCGGGGACGGCGGGCCACCGCCGCGCCGGACAGCGGTTCACGTTCGGCCAGCCTTGCTCTCAGGCCCGCCGAAGGGGAGCCGTAGAATCGGGCTCACCATGGCTTACCTCGACCACGCCGCGACCACCCCGATGCTCCCGGAGGCGGTTGAGGCGTTCACCGCCCAGCTGGGTGCCACCGGCAACGCGTCCTCCCTCCACGCATCCGGCCGGCAGGCCCGCCGCACCGTCGAGGAGGCCCGCGAGACCCTCGCCGAAGCCCTCGGCGCACGCCCCAGCGAGGTCGTCTTCACCTCGGGCGGCACGGAGGCCGACAACCTCGCCGTCAAGGGCCTGTACTGGTCACGCCGCGACGCCGACCCGGCCCGCACCCGCGTCCTCGCCAGCCCCGTCGAGCACCACGCGGTCCTCGACGCCGTGCACTGGCTCGGCGAACACGAGGGCGCCACCATCGAGTACCTGCCGGTCGACGCCCACGGCCGGGTCCACCCGGACACCCTGCGCGAGGCCATCGCCCGCAACCCCGGCGACGTGGCCCTCGCCACCGTCATGTGGGCGAACAACGAGATCGGGACGATCCTGCCGATCCGCGAACTGGCCGACGTCGCCGCGGAGTTCGCAGTCCCGCTGCACTCCGACGCCGTGCAGGCCTTCGGCCAGGTCCCCGTGGACTTCGCCGCCTCCGGCCTCGCGGCGATGACCGTCTCCGGCCACAAGATCGGCGGCCCCTACGGCATCGGCGCGCTGCTCCTCGGCCGCGAGCACACCCCCGTCCCCGTCCTGCACGGCGGAGGTCAGGAGCGGCACGTGCGCTCCGGCACCCTGGACGTGCCCGCCATCGCCTCCTTCGCCGTGGCCGCGCGGCGGGCCGCCGAGCAGCGCGAGTGGTTCGCCCGGGAGATCGGCGCCCTGCGCGACGCCCTGGTGGCGGCCGTCCGCTCGGCCGTACCCGACGCGATCCTCGGCGGCGACCCGGATCCCGAAGGGCGCCTTCCGGCCAACGCGCACTTCACCTTCCCCGGCTGCGAGGGCGACTCCCTGCTGCTCCTGCTCGACGCCCAGGGCATCGAGTGCTCCACCGGCTCCGCCTGTACCGCCGGCGTCGCCCAGCCCAGCCATGTCCTCCTCGCCACCGGCACCGACCCCGACCTGGCCCGCGGCACCCTCCGCTTCTCCCTCGGCCACACCTCCACCGAGGCCGACGTCGAGGCCCTGGCCAAGGCCATCGGCCCGGCGGTGGAACGGGCCCGGGCGGCGGGACTGACGTAGGCCGGACCGGCGCAGTGCCCGGCGGGCGGGCTGGGGTCGCCGTCCGCAACGTCCTGCCCGGACCCCGGGCTCCTCGCCGGGGGCGTGACCCTGCGCACCGGGGACGAGACCGCCGGGCGCGCCCTGGTCCTCCGCCTCCGCGGGTTCCTCGTGGGTTTGCCGTCGTCTTCGCCGTGTCGGTCCCGCGGCTGCGGCACGGGGCGCTCGGCCAGGGCCTGGCACCCGCCGTCGCCCTCGGCGCCGTCCTGTTCCGCGTCCGGCCGGCGGGCCGGTCAGGCGGGCGTCGTGCGTGCCCGGCGCACCAGCCGCAGGTACTTGTCCCAGTCCCAGTGCGGCCCCGGGTCCGTGTGGTCCGTGCCCGGGACCTCCACGTGGCCGATGATGTGCTCGCGGTCCACGGGGATGTCGTACCGCGCGCATATCCGGGCGGTCAGGCGCGCCGAGGCCTCGTACATCTCGTCCGTGAGGTCCTGCGGGCGGTCCACGAAGCCCTCGTGCTCGATGCCGACGCTGCGCTCGTTGTAGTCGCGGTTGCCCGCGTGGTACGCCACGTCCAGCTCGCGGATCATCTGCGTCACGTGCCCGTCCTGGCGGACGATGTAGTGCGTGGCCGCCTTGTGCCCCGGGTCCCGGAAGGCCTTCACCGCGCTGTCGAAGCTGCCCTGCGTGACATGGACGATCACCATGTCTATGCCGAAGTCGTCGGGCCGGTCCGCGCGCCGCCAGTTCGCGTCGGACGCCGCCACCCAGCGCGCGCCCGCGAAGTCGACCTCGCCCTCCTTGCGCGGCTTCTCCACGCCGGGGGTGCGCCACCACAACCGCCCCAGCTCGTCCCGGGCCAGCACGGCCGTGCCCGCCGCGGCCGCCGCACCGCCGATCAGCAACGCGCGGCGCCCGACCTTCCGGTCGCCGTCCCTCGAAGCCTTCCGCTGTCCCATGTGATCGTCAACGGATACCCGCCGGTCCTGGTTCCCGCGCCCCCTTACCCTGGAGGGGTTATGACTGACACCCCGCAGCGCCCCCGCCCCCTCCGCGTCCTGGCCGCCATGTCCGGCGGCGTCGACTCCGCCGTCGCCGCCGCCCGCGCGGCCGAGGCGGGCCACGACGTGACCGGCGTCCACCTCGCGCTCTCCGCCAACCCCCAGTCCTTCCGCACGGGCGCGCGGGGCTGCTGCACCATCGAGGACTCGCGCGACGCCCGCCGCGCCGCCGACGTCATCGGCATCCCGTTCTACGTGTGGGACCTCGCCGACCGCTTCCGCGAGGACGTCGTGGAGGACTTCGTCGCCGAGTACGAGGCCGGCCGCACCCCCAACCCCTGCCTGCGCTGCAACGAGAAGATCAAGTTCGCCGCCCTGCTCGACAAGGCGCTCGCGCTCGGCTTCGACGCTGTCTGCACGGGCCACTACGCCAAGGTGATCGTCCGCGAGGACGGCACCCGCGAGCTGCACCGCGCCTCCGACATGGCCAAGGACCAGTCGTACGTCCTCGGCGTGCTCGACGACCGGCAGCTCGCCCACGCGCTGTTCCCGCTCGGAGACACGGTCACCACCAAGGACGAGATCCGCGCCGAGGCCGAGCGGCGCGGGCTCGCCGTCGCCAAGAAGCCCGACTCGCACGACATCTGCTTCATCGCCGACGGCGACACCCAGGGCTTCCTGGCACAGCGGCTGGGCAGGGCCGAGGGCGACATCGTCGACGAGGCCGGCAACAAGCTCGGCACCCACGAGGGCGCGTACGGCTTCACCATCGGCCAGCGCAAGGGCCTGCGCATCGGCACGCCCGCCCCCGACGGCAAGCCCCGCTACGTCCTCGACATCTCCCCGGTGAACAACACGGTGACGGTCGGCCCGGCCGACGCCCTCGACGTCACCGCGCTGCGGGCGATCAGGCCGCGCTGGTGCGGCGCCGCCCCCACCGGCCCCGGCACCTACACGGCCCAGCTGCGCGCCCACGGCGGCGAGACCGAGGTGACCGCCGAGGTCGTCGACGGCACCCTGGAGGTCACCTTCGCCGAGCCGGTCCGCGGCGTCGCCCCCGGCCAGGCGATCGTCCTGTACGACGGCACGCGCGTGGTGGGCTCGGCGACGATCGCCTCGACCACGAGGGCGACGGCGGGCGTCGCCTGACCCCGGCCCCGCTCCCGCCCGAAGGCGGCTCCACGCGCGCGTGGAGCCGTGCACAGGCCTCTCAGCCCCGGCTGAAGAACTCCGTCAGCACCGGCGCCAGCACGTTCGGCTCCACCATGTGCGTCTGGCCCTGGAGCGTGCGGTACGACCCGTCGGGGACGCAGTCCGCGATGGCCCGGGCCGCCTCGCGCAGCCAGGCCGGGCTCGCGTCGCCCGCCACCGCCAGGGTGGGGACGCCGACCGAGGCCAGCCGCTCCCGGGGGACCCGGCCGTCACCCATGACGGCGTCGTCGTAGGCGAGGCTCGGCGCGAGTGTCTCCATGCCCGCCCACATGGGGGACTGACGGGCGTTGCGGATCACGCTCTCGGCCAGGCCGGTCAGCCGCAGGAACAGTTCCACCGCGTCCCCGCGCCGCCCCTCACCGAGCGCCTCCGTCAGCCCCCGGGTGTACTCCGCGCGCTCCCTCGCGCCCTCTCCCGACATCGTGAACGGCGTCTCGTACACCGCCACGCGCCGCACCGGCAGCCCGCTCGCCGCCGCCTCCAGGGCGAGCGCGCCACCGGAGGAGATGCCGTACAGCAACGCCTCGCCGCCCACCGCCTCGATCACCGCCGCCAGGTCCTCGATCTCGCGCTCCACCGCGTAGGGCGCGGTGTCGCCGCTGGCACCGCGGCCCCTGCGGTCGTACACGACGGCCTGGAAGCGCTCCGCCAGCGACACCGCCAGTGGCGCCAGCGTGCCGCCCGTCGACATCGCGCCGCTCACCAGGACGACCGCGGGGCCCCGGCCGGTGCTCTCGTAGGCGATGCGGGTGCCGTCCCGCGAAAGGGTCTTCTTGTCCATGCCTGTTGAGACTGCCGCACGGCACGGTGATCCTGGGTGAGGCGGGCCGTGCGTCAGCCGATCACGTGACTTCCACGTCGTAGAAGCACAGGTGGTCCTTGATCCCGGCGACGGCCGGCTTGGGGTCCGGATACGCCCAGACGAGGTCCGCGGCGCCCGGCAGGGACCAGTAGGACGCGGTGCCCTTGAAGGGGCAGTACGTCTGCGTGCCGGACGGGGTCAGCAGGTCCAGGCGCACGTCCTCGGGCGGGATGTAGTACCGCTCCGGACAGCCCGTCTCCCGCAGGAGCAGCGGCCGGTCGCTCTCGGCGAGGACCTGCCCGTCGCGCACCACGCGCACGTGCCGCTCGCTCCGCTCGACGGTGATGCGGTGCCCTGTCGTCACGATCGCCCTCCTCGGGTAGCCGGCTCATGCGATACAGCGCAGGCTGAAGCCGAGTTCTTCCCCCGCCCCCGCAGGAGGCCGAGATGCGCGCCACGGAACCGGCCAGGAACCGCAGCAGCCTGGTCCACCAGCTCCGGTACGCCCTGCGCCACCCGGAACGGGTGCCCGCGCACGCCCGGCGCCTCCTGCGGGACGCCCTGCTGCGGCTGCGCCACCGCGACCACATCGCGTACTACCGGGCGGTGATGGCCTCGGACGCGGCCCGCAGCGCGGAGGCGGCCGTGGGACACAACCCCTCGCGCGAGGCGTGGACGCGCATCGGGCGCATGCAGTTCGAGTACCTGGTGGGGCACGGCCTGCGGCCGCACCACCGCATGCTGGACATCGGCTGCGGCAACCTGCGGGCCGGCCGGCTGTTCATCGACTACCTCGACACCGGCCACTACTACGGCATCGACATCTCGCCGCACATCCTGCTCGCCGCCCAGGACGTCCTCGTCGCCGACAAGCTCCAGCCCAAGCTGCCCCACCTCACCCTCGCCGACGATCTGACCTTCGACTTCCTGCCCGACGCGCACTTCGACGTGGTGCACGCGCACAGCGTCTTCTCGCACTCGCCGCTGCCCGTCATCGAGGAGTGCTTCGCGCACGTCGGGCGGATCCTCGCGCCCGGCGGGTTCTTCGACTTCACGTTCGACCGCACCGAGGGCGAGGAGCACCAGGTGCTGCACGAGGACTTCTACTACCGGACGCGGACCCTGACCGACCTCGCCGCGCGGCACGGCCTGGACGCCCGGTTCATGGACGACTGGGAGCGGCTGCCGCACCGCCAGTCCAAACTGCGCCTCACCACGGCCGCCGACCCGGCCCGTACGGTGGGTCCATGAACATCTGCGTCTTCCTCTCCGCCGCCGACCTCGACGAGCGCTACACCCGGCCCGCGCGGGAGTTCGCCGAGCTGCTCGGCAAGGGCGGTCACACGCTCGTGTGGGGCGGCTCCGACGTCGGCCTGATGAAGGTCGTCGCCGACGGCGTGCAGGAGGCGGGAGGCCGGCTGGCCGGCGTCTCCGTGCGGTTCCTCGCCGCCAAGGCCCGCCAGGGCGTCGACGAGATGGTGATCGCCGAGGACCTCGCCGAGCGCAAGCGGCTGCTGCTGGAGAAGGCCGACGCGGTGGTCGTCATGGTCGGCGGGACGGGCACGCTCGACGAGGCGACCGAGATCCTGGAGCTGAAGAAGCACGGGCACACCGACAAGCCGGTGGTCCTGCTCAACACGGCGGGCTTCTACGACGGCCTCAAGGAGCAGTTCCGCCGGATGGAGGACGAGGGCTTCCTGCCCCGCCCGCTGACCGACCTGGTCTTCTTCGCGGAGGAGCCGGTCGGGGCACTGGCCTACCTGGAGGAGAGCCGGGGCATCGCCTGACCGGCTCCGATGCGAGCATGGCGGGCATGGCTACTCATGTGATCACCGGGGCCGGATCCGGCATCGGCGCGGCCGTGGCCCGCCGCCTGCACGCGCGCGGGGACGAGCTCGTGCTGCACGCGCGCGACGCGGCCCGCGCGAAGGAGCTGGCGGCCGGCTTCCCCGGCGCCAGGACGCTGGTCGGCGACCTGGCGGACCCCGACAAGCTCTCCTGGGCCTTCTCCCACCAGTCCCTGCCCGACCGGGTGGACTCGCTGCTGCACATCGCCGGCGTCGTCGACCTCGGCCCGGTCGGCGAGCTCACCCCGAAGACCTGGCGCCACCAGCTCAACGTCAACCTCGTCGCCCCCGCCGAGCTGACCCGCCACTTCCTGCCCCAGCTGCGCGCCGCCCGCGGCCACGTGCTCTTCGTCAACTCCGGCGCCGGCCTCAACGCCCACGCCGACTGGTCCGCCTACGCCGCCTCCAAGCACGGCCTGAAGGCCCTCGCCGACGCGCTGCGCCACGAGGAGCACGGCAACGGGGTGCGCGTCACCTCGGTCTACCCCGGCCGCACGGCCAGCCCCATGCAGGCCAAGGTCCACCAGCAGGAGGGCAAGGAGTACGACGCCTCGAAGTGGATCGACCCCGAGTCGGTGGCCACGACGATCCTTATGGCCCTGGACCTGCCGCGCGACGCCGAGGTCAACGACCTGACGGTGCGGCCGGGCGCCTGACCCCGGCGCCCGTTCACTAGGCTGTCGCGGTGAGCGAAAACAGCCAGTTCAGGTTCGGTGCGGCCACCGGTGTCGGCTCCCTGCCCGGAGGCGACGCCCGGGAGGCAGCCAAGACCGCCACCGGGACCTTCGAGGACTTCCCCTTCCTGCCCGAACTGCCCGCCCGGGGCCCCGGCGCCGACATGATCGGCCGGACCGCCGGCATGCTCGTCGAGCTGTACGCGCGCGTGGAGCCCAGCGGCTGGCGGCTCGGCGACCGGCCGGGGCGGGACACCAAGCGGGCCCGCTCCTGGCTCCGCGAGGACCTCGACGCGCTGGAGGAGCACACCCAGGAGTACCAGGGGCCGCTGAAGGTCCAGGCCGTCGGCCCCTGGACCCTCGCCGCCAACCTGGAGCTGCGCAACGGCGAGGCGGCCCTGTCCGACGCCGGCGCCTGCCGCGACCTGGCCGCCTCCCTCGCCGAGGGCCTGCGCCAGCACCTCGCCGAGGTGCGGCGGCGCGTCCCGGGCGCGCAGCTCGTGCTCCAGCTCGACGAGCCCTCCCTCGCCGCCGTGCTGCGCGGCCGGGTGAAGACCGCCAGCGGTTACCGCACCCACCGGGCCGTCGACCGGCAGATCGCCGAGCAGACGCTGCGCGACCTCGTCGGGACGCACCCCGACGGCCCGGTCGTCGTCCACTCCTGTGCCCCGGACGTCCCGTTCGCCCTGCTCCGCCGGGCGGGTGCGGCGGCCGTCTCGTTCGACTTCTCCCTGCTCACCGAGCGTGACGACGAGGTGATCGGGGAGGCGGTGGAGGGCGGCACCCGGCTGTTCGCCGGCGTCGTCCCGTCCGCGGAGGGACCATTGTCAGACCCTGCCGGTAGCGTCATGGGTGTCAGGACGCTGTGGCGCAGGCTGGGGCTGTCTCCGGGGCTTCTCGCGGAGGCGGTCACCCTCACCCCGGCGTGCGGACTCGCGGGGGTCTCCCCGGGGTACGCGCGCCAGGCTCTCGCCCACTGTGTCAGGGCGGCGAGATCCCTCGCGGACAACCCAGAGTAACGGGAGGACGACACGGTGGCCGGCGACAAGCAAGCGGAGACGACGACGGTGCCCGCCGAGGCACGGGAGAAGCACGCGCGCCTCGCGGAGCAGATCGAGGAGCACCGCTTCCGCTACTACGTGAAGGACGCTCCCGTCGTCAGCGACGCGGAGTTCGACCAGCTGCTGCGTTCCCTGGAGGCGCTGGAGGAGGAGCACCCGGAGCTGCGCACGCCGGACTCGCCGACCCAGAAGGTCTCCGGGTCCTACGAGACGGAGTTCACGGCGGTCGCCCACCGCGAGCGCATGCTCTCGCTGGACAACACCTTCAACGACGACGAGATGGCCGCCTGGACGGAGCGCATCGCCAGGGAACTGGGCGAGCAGGACTACCACTTCCTGTGCGAGCTGAAGGTCGACGGACTCGCCGTGAACCTCACCTACGAGCACGGCCGCCTCACCCGCGCGGCGACCCGTGGCGACGGCCGCACCGGCGAGGACATCACGCCGAACGTGCGGACGATCGCGGAGATCCCCGACCGCCTCAAGGGGGACGACGTCCCCGACCTCGTCGAGATCCGCGGCGAGGTCTACTTCCCGATGGAGAAGTTCCAGGAGCTCAACGCCCGTCTGGTCGAGGCCGGCGACAAGCCCTTCGCCAACCCGCGCAACGCGGCCGCCGGTTCCCTGCGCCAGAAGGACCCCCGCGTCACGGCCACCCGCCCCCTGCACATGGTGGTCCACGGCATCGGCGCCCTGGAGGGCTTCACCGGCCTGACCCGCCTCTCCCAGGCCTACGACCTGCTCAAGACCTGGGGCCTGCCCACCTCCCGGCACAACAAGGTGGTCGACGGCCTGGAAGGCGTACGGGAGTTCATCGCCCACTTCGGCGAGAACCGCCACTCCGTGGAGCACGAGATCGACGGCGTGGTCGTCAAGCTCGACGAGATCCCCCTCCAGGGCCGCCTCGGCTCCACCTCGCGCGCCCCCCGCTGGGCGATCGCTTACAAGTACGCCCCGGAGGAGGTCAACACCAAGCTGGTCAACATCCGCGTGGGCGTGGGCCGCACGGGCCGGGTCACCCCGTACGCCCAGGTCGAGCCGGTCACGGTCGCCGGCTCCGAGGTCGAGTTCGCCACGCTGCACAACCAGGACGTGGTCAAGGCCAAGGGCGTCCTCATCGGCGACACGGTGGTGCTGCGCAAGGCCGGTGACGTCATCCCCGAGATCCTCGGCCCCGTCGCCGACCTGCGCGACGGCAGCGAGCGCGAGTTCGTGATGCCGAGCGAGTGCCCCGAGTGCGGCACCCCGCTGCGGCCGATGAAGGAGGGCGACGTCGACCTGCGCTGCCCCAACGCCCGCACCTGCCCGGCCCAGTTGCGCGAGCGCCTGTTCTACCTCGCGGGCCGCAAGGCGCTGGACATCGAGCACTTCGGCTACGTCGCCGCGGCCGCCCTCACGGCCCCGCTGGAGCCGAAGACCCCGCCGCTGGCGGACGAGGGCGACCTGTTCGACCTCACCGTCGAACAGCTGCTGCCCATCAAGGCGTACGTCCTCGACCAGGACAGCGGCCTGCCCAAGCGCGACCCGAAGACCGGCGAGGAGAAGGTCGCGACGGTCTTCGCCAACCAGCAGGGCGAGCCCCGCAAGAACGCGCTCGCCATGCTGGAGAACATCGCCGCGGCCAAGGAGCGCCCGCTCGCCCGCATCCTCACCAGCCTGTCGATCCGACACGTCGGGCCGGTCGCGGCCGAGGCCCTGGCCCGCGAGTTCCGCTCGATCGAGCGCATCGACCAGGCCACGGAGGAGGAGCTGGCGGGCACCGAGGGCGTCGGGCCGACCATCGCCGCCTCCCTCAAGCAGTGGTTCGCCGAGGACTGGCACCGCGAAATCATCCGTAAGTGGAAGGCCGCGGGCGTCCGCATGGAGGCGGAGAGCACCGGCGAGGACGAGGGGCCGCGCCCGCTCGAAGGCCTCACGGTCGTCGTCACGGGCACCCTCGAACACTTCACGCGGGACGGCGCCAAGGAGGCCCTGCAGAGCCGGGGGGCGAAGGTGACCGGTTCCGTTTCGAAGAAGACGTCGTTCGTCGTCGTGGGGGACAGCCCCGGATCGAAGTACGACAAGGCGATGCAGCTGAAGGTTCCGGTTCTGAACGAGGACGGTTTCGGTGTCCTGCTGGAACAGGGGCCCGAAGCGGCGGCCGAAGTCGCCCTTTCGTCCGAGGAGTAGCGGTTGAAGGCCACCCGTTCGGCGCATACCAGATGCATACGGGTGGCCGGGGCGCATTCGGGCAACCGTCGGCGACCGCCGCCCGTGGAAGCCTTCTGCGGCCTACTGTTGAGATGTGCGCCTGCCGTGCCCGGCTGCGGTCGGGGCATCTTCGTGCTCGCGCGGAGTGCGGGGAAGGGATTTCCCACGCGGGCCGTTGGGTTTGTCGGGCACCGGGCCGCGGGGCGTGGGCACCGCCGGCTGTGAGAGGGACGGGAATGGAACCGACCGAGAGCGCCGAGCCGGGCTCACGGCTGCGCCGTGTGGCGGTCGCATGGCGGGCAGTGCGTGGGGCCGGGCGGCCGGCGGGGCATCCGGGCGCCCAGGCGCGCGCCGTCGGGCAGTACACCGCGGGCGGACGCGCCGCCGCGGACGCCCGCGGCACCGCACAGCCGGCCGGCGAGCGTCCCCCGGCGGCGACCGGCGCCGGGCCGGACGCGGACACCGAACGGCACCCGTCCTGGCCCGTGCTGCCCGCGGCGATCGTCGTGGCAGCCGGGTTCGTCCTGGGCGCCGGCTTCTACCGTGCCTTCACCGGCGGACACGCCCTCTTCCCGTCGGGCACCACCGGCTGGGCGCTGGCCCTGCTGACCGGCGTCATCGTCGGCCACCTCGTCATGCTCGGCCGCTCCCGCTGGTGGGGCGGCACCGGCTCGGGCGCCGCCCTCACCCTCGCCGTGCTGCTGCTGTACGGCTGGCTGCCGGCCGGGATGGTCAGCCTCACGGTCGTCGTGCTGGTCGGCGTAGCCCGCCGCCACCGCTGGCGCCAGGGTGTGCTGCACGGGGCGGTCGACCTCCTCGGGATCGGCGCCGGCGCCCTGGTGCTGGCCGCCTTCGGGACGGTGCCCTCCGTCGAGTCCCCCACGGACCCCGGGGCCTGGACGCTCGCCACCGCGCCCGAGGTGGCCCTGGTCGCCGTCGCCTACCTCGCCGTCACCCGCGTCCTGCTCTGGTACCTGCACGCCCCGCGCTCCGGTCTGCCCACCGTCGCCCGCACCGCCCTGGTCCGACACGGCCTGGTCGCGGTCGCGCTGCTGGGCATCGCGCCGCTGGTGTGCGTGGTGGCCGTGGCCAAGCCGATCCTGCTGCCGCTGTTCTCCATCCCCCTCATCGCCCTGGACTCCACGCTTTGGATAGCCCGGGCCCGGGCCGAGGAGCAGCTGCGCGACCCGCTCACCGGGCTGCCCAACCGCCAGTGGCTGCTGGAGCGCATCTGGACCGCGCTGGACGACGCCGAGCGGATCGACGCCCGCGCCGCCCTGATGCTGATCGACCTCGACCGGTTCCGGTCGGTCAACGACACCCTCGGTCATCTGGCCGGTGACCGGCTGCTGCTGCAGATCGCGGACCGGCTGCGGGTGGCGCTGCCGCGCGGGGCGGAGGCCGCGCGGCTCGGCGGGGACGAGTTCGCCGTCTTACTGCCGGTCGCCGACTCCACGACGTCCGCGACCCGCATCGCACGCCAGCTGGTCACCGCGCTCAGCTCCCCCCTCGACCTCGACGGCCTCACGCTGGTCCTGGAGGCCAGTGCCGGGGTCGCCGTCTTCCCCGACCACGCACTCGACGCCGAAGGACTCCTGCGCCGGGCGGACGTGGCGATGTACCAGGCCAAGCGGGACCGCACCGGCGTCGAGGTGTACGAGTCCAAGCGCGACTCCAACACCCCCGACCGGCTCGGTCTGCTGGGCGATCTGCGCCGGGCGCTCGACGCGCACGAGGTGCACCTGCACTACCAGCCCAAGGTCCGCTTCGACGGACAGGTCGCGGGCCTCGAGGCCCTGGTCCGTTGGGTGCACCCGGAGCGGGGCAAGGTACCGCCGGACGAGTTCATAGCGATCGCCGAGTCCTCGGGCCTGATGCCCCACCTCACCGAGTACGTCCTGGAGACCGCGCTCGGCCAGGTCGCCCGCTGGCGCGCCCAGGGCCTGTTCGTGCCGGTCGCGGTGAACGTCTCCCCGCGTGACGTGCACACGCCTGGCTTCGCCGGCTCGGTCGCCGCCCGGCTGGCCCGGCACGGCGTGCCCGCGGGAGCGCTCCAACTGGAGATAACGGAACACGTCCTGCTGGAGGACCCGCAGCGCGCCGCCGACACCCTCAACGGGCTGACCGCGCACGGCGTGAAGATGTCCCTGGACGACTTCGGCACGGGCTACTCCTCCCTGGTGCACCTGCGCCGGCTCCCCGTCAGCGAGCTGAAGATCGACCGCTCCTTCGTGGCCCGGCTGGCGCTCGACCACGAGGACGCGGAGATCGTGCGCTGCACGGTCGACCTCGCGCACTCCCTCGGGCTGCTCGTCGTCGCCGAGGGCGTCGAGGACGACGAGACCTGGGAGCGCCTGCGCGACCTCGGCTGCGACGCCGTGCAGGGCTGGCTGGTCGCCGCCGCGATGCCGCCCGAGGAGACCACGGCCTGGCTCCGCGCCCGGGGCTCGCGGGGGTGGCAGCGCCCCCGCGCCGCGCTCCCGGCGGCCGCGGCGGACGACTCGGGCCGGGTGGGTTAGCCGGACCCGCGGGCCCGGCGGACCCGTCCGGCCGCGCGGGCGGGCCCGGCCCGCGGCCGCGACGCGATACCCGGCTCGCCGGCCGCCCCGGGCGCGGGCCGGCAAACCGTTTCACGGGCACGGCTCCCCGCCCCATAGGATTGGGCCACACCACATTCACTCACCCCAGAGGATCGCTGCATGCCTGGCATCACGCGCGAGGAGGTCGCCCACCTCGCCCGGCTGGCGCGTCTGGAGCTGAAGCCCGAAGAGCTCGACCACTTCGCGGGACAGCTGGACGACATCATCGGCGCGGTCGCCCGCGTCAGCGAGGTCGCCGACCAAGACGTACCGCCGACCTCGCACCCGCTCCCGCTGACGAACGTCATGCGCCCGGACGAGGTCCGTCCCTCGCTCACCCCCGAGCAGGCGCTCTCCGGCGCCCCGGCCCAGGAGCAGCAGCGTTTCAAGGTGCCGCAGATCCTGGGGGAGGACTAAGACCGTGACGGACATCATCAAGCTCACCGCCGCCGAGACCGCCGCGAGGATCGCCTCCGGCGAACTCACGGCCGTCGAGGTCACCGAGGCCCACCTCGCCCGCATCGAGGCCGTCGACGAGAAGGTGCACGCCTTCCTGCACGTCGACCGCGAGGGCGCTCTCGCCCAGGCGCGTGCCGTCGACGAGAAGCGGGAGCGCGGCGAGAAGCTCGGCCCGCTCGCCGGCGTCCCCCTCGCGCTGAAGGACATCTTCACCACCGAGGGCATCCCGACGACCGTCGGCTCGAAGATCCTCGAAGGCTGGATCCCGCCGTACGACGCGACGCTCACCAAGCGGCTGAAGGCCGCGGACGTGGTCATCCTCGGCAAGACCAACATGGACGAGTTCGCCATGGGGTCCTCCACCGAGAACAGCGCCTACGGCCCGACCGGCAACCCCTGGGACCTGACGAAGATCCCCGGCGGCTCCGGCGGCGGCTCCTCCGCCGCGCTGGCCGCGCACATGGCGCCCCTGGCCATCGGCACCGACACCGGCGGCTCCATCCGCCAGCCCGCCGCCGTCACCGGCACGGTCGGCGTGAAGCCGACCTACGGCGCGGTCTCCCGGTACGGCATGGTCGCCTTCTCGTCCTCCCTGGACCAGGGCGGCCCCTGTGCCCGCACGGTCCTCGACGCGGCCCTGCTGCACGAGGTCATCGCCGGGCACGACCCGCTCGACTCGACGTCCATCGACGCCCCGGTCCCGCCGGTCGTCGAGGCCGCCCGCAACGGCAGCGTGCAGGGCATGCGCGTCGGCGTCGTCAAGCAGTTCCGCGGCGAGGGCTACCAGGCCGGCGTCATCCAGCGGTTCGACGAGTCCGTCGAGCTGCTGAAGGAACTGGGCGCCGAGATCGTCGAGCTGGACTGCCCCTCCTTCGACCTGGCGCTGTCGGCGTACTACCTGATCGCGCCGTCCGAGTGCTCCTCCAACCTCGCCCGCTTCGACGGCCTGCGCTACGGCCTGCGGACCGGCGACGACGGCACGCACTCGGCCGAGGAGGTCACCTCCCTGACCCGCGAGGCCGGTTTCGGCCCCGAGGTCAAGCGCCGCATCATGCTCGGCACGTACGCGCTCAGCTCCGGCTACTACGACGCGTACTACGGCAGCGCCCAGAAGGTCCGCACGCTCATCAAGCAGGACTTCGACAAGGCGTTCGAGCAGGTCGACGTGATCGTCTCCCCGACGACCCCGACCACCGCCTTCGCCATCGGCGAGCGCGCCGACGACCCGATGGCGATGTACCTCGCCGACCTGTGCACCATCCCGACCAACCTGGCGGGCAACGCGGCCATGTCGCTGCCGTGCGGCCTCGCCCCGGAGGACGACCTCCCGGTCGGTCTGCAGATCATCGCCCCCGTCATGAAGGACGACCGCCTGTACAAGGTGGGCGCCGCCGTCGAGGCCGCCTTCGTGGAAAAGTGGGGCCACCCGCTGATCGAGGAGGCTCCGTCGCTGTGAGCGCACTGTCCAAGGCCAAGGGCTTCAAGAAGTCCAAGTCCGGTCTGTACATCTCGATGGCCACGTCGGCGTTCGGTGCCGTCGGGGTCTACAAGCAGATCAAGAAGGCCCGCGGAGACAACGACACGCTGCGGCTGCTCGACGCCGTCATCACCGGCGCGGCCGTCGTCACCAACCTGGCCATTCTCTACCGCGAGCTGAAGCAGCTGGGCGACGACGACGTTCTGCTGGGCTGAGAGGGAACCTTCACCGTGACCACCACGACCGACCTGGTGTCGTACGAGGACGCACTCGCGTCGTACGACCCCGTCATGGGCCTTGAGGTCCATGTCGAACTCGGCACCAAGACCAAGATGTTCTGCGGCTGCTCGACCGCCCTCGGCCAGGACGCCAACACGCAGACCTGCCCGGTCTGCCTCGGCCTGCCCGGCGCGCTCCCGGTCGTCAACGCGACCGGCGTCGAGTCCGCCATCAAGATCGGCCTCGCGCTGAACTGCGAGATCGCCGAGTGGTGCCGCTTCGCCCGGAAGAACTACTTCTATCCGGACATGCCGAAGAACTTCCAGACCTCCCAGTACGACGAGCCGATCGCCTTCAACGGCTACCTCGACGTGCAGCTGGAGGACGGCGAGACCTTCCGCGTGGAGATCGAGCGCGCCCACATGGAGGAGGACACCGGCAAGTCGACCCACGTCGGCGGTGCCACCGGCCGCATCCACGGCGCGTCCCACTCCCTGCTGGACTACAACCGCGCCGGCATCCCGCTCATCGAGATCGTCACCAAGCCGATCGAGGGCGCGGGCGAGCGGGCGCCCGAGGTCGCGCGGGCCTACGTCCGTGAGCTGCGCGAGGTCATCCGGGCGCTCGGCGTCTCCGAGGCCCGCATGGAGATGGGCCAGATGCGCTGCGACGTGAACCTGTCGCTGCGCCCGCACGGCACCGAGAAGTTCGGCACGCGTTCGGAGACGAAGAACGTCAACTCGCTGCGGTCCGTGGAGCGCGCGGCCCGCTTCGAGATCCAGCGGCACGCGGCCGTGCTCTCCTCCGGCGGCACGATCGTGCAGGAGACCCGGCACTTCCACGAGGACACGGGGTCGACGACCTCGGGCCGCGTGAAGGAGGAGGCCGAGGACTACCGGTACTTCCCGGAGCCCGACCTGGTGCCGGTCGCCCCGTCCCGCGAGTGGGTCGAGGAGATCCGCGCCGGTCTGCCCGAGCTGCCGCTGGTCCGCCGCAACCGGCTCCGCGAGGAGTGGGGCATCAGCGGCACCGACATGCAGGCGATCCTCAACGCCGGTGCGCTGGAGCCGATCGTCGCCACCATCGAGGCCGGCGCCGACGCGGCGTCCGCCCGCAAGTGGTGGATGGGCGAGCTGGCCCGCAGCGCCAACGAGTCGGGCAAGGCGCTCGACGAGCTGGCGATCACGCCGGCGCAGGTGGCCCGGGTCACCGAGCTCGTCGCGAAGGGCGACCTGAACGACAAGCTGGCCCGACAGGTCATCGAGGGAGTCCTCGCGGGCGAGGGCACCCCGGACGAGGTCGTCGACAAGCGGGGCCTGAAGGTCGTCTCCGACGAGGGCGCCCTCACCGCCGCCGTCGAGGAGGCCATCGCCGGGAACCCGGCCATCGCGGACAAGATCCGCGGCGGCAAGGTGGCCGCGGCCGGCGCCCTGGTCGGTGCCGTCATGAAGGCGACCCGGGGACAGGCCGACGCGGCGCGCGTCAAGGAGCTGATCCTGGAGAAGCTGGGCGTCAGCGAGGGCTGAGCCCCCGCGTGACGCGACACAGGGGGGATGCGCCGGACCCGGCGCATCCCCCCTGTCACGTCCTACGGGCGGCGCCCCACGATCCGGACGAAGCCCAGCGTGCGGCCCTGGTCCAGGCGCAGCATCTCGGCCGACCGGCCGGCCATCTCGACGTGCCACGGGTCCGTGTGCTCGTCGGCGACGACCTCGCACCAGCGCAGCCAGTCGCGCCAGCCGTCCTCCAGCCAGTCCGCGGTCTCCACCTCCACGGCCCCGCTGCGGGTCCAGTGGCGGCGCCACCAGGCGGCGGTGTGGAAGCACCAGAAGGCGGGCTCCCAGTAGGGCCGGAGATGCTCCGGCGGCTCGACGCCGTCGATCTCCTCACGCAGCGCCGGTACGACGACGCCGATCCGCCCGCCGGGCTTCAGCAGCCGCGCCAGCCCGGGCAGGTACAGGTCGTCGGTGCCGAAGTACTGGTAGGCGTCGACGGAGACGATCGCGTCGAAGCTGTTCGCACCGAACGGCAGGTCGTGCGCCTCGGCGAGCACGGGCAGGACGCGGTCGGCGACGCCCGCCTCGTCGATGCGCCGGGCGTTCTCGTCGGGCTTGACCCACAGGTCGGCGGCGGTGACCCGGGCGTCGTACTCCTTGGCCAGGAAGATCGACGTCATGGCGCGTCCGCAGCCCAGGTCGAGCACGCGCGAGCCGGGGCTCAGGGTGTCGGGCCCCAGGGCCGGGGCCAGCCACTCCAGCAGCCACAGCGCGTGCGGGCCCATCTGGTTGTCGATGGTCCAGCGGGCGTCGTAGCCGTTGCTGCGCGGGTAGCCGGGGTGGCTCACACGGTCAGCGAGGGGGTCGTTCGAGGTCCGGGAAGTGATGTCCGGCATCGGTGAACGGGCTCCTTGAGTCCTTGAGGAAGAAGGGGGATGCGTCGGAGCTCGGTCGGACCGTCAAACAATGCACCTGCTTCGGCCGGGCGGCCGGCAGGCCGCGGGCGTTCCTCGGACCCGCGGACGCTAACAGGCCCACGACAGGCCCCGCACCCGGTTTTCCCCGGCCCGCGCGCTACCGTCTCGGCCATGAGTGGACGCGCTGATTCCGACACCGACCCGGAGATAGCGGGCCCGGAGACGGCCGTCGAGCAGGACGACTCCGAAGAGCCGCCGGAGCAGGACGGCGCCGAGGACCGTCCGCAGGACGCCCGCCGGGCCCGCTGGACCGCCGCCGGCACCGGTGCCGCCCTGACCCTCGCGGGCCTGGCCGCCGCACTGCTGCGCCTCACCGGCTCCGCGCCGGCCCTCGTCCCGGCCGCGTACGCCGCCGGGGCCGCCGTGTGCGCGGCCGCCGCCGTCCTGGGCTCCCGGGGCCGCACCCGGCGCGCGCTGTGGCTGTTGATCGGGGGCGCCATGGTCATGGCGGTGGGGGACCAGTTCGACTGATCGCGACGGACCGCGACCGCTGTGAACAACCCCACGAAACCGACAAACGATCTCGTTCGCCTGCAAGAGTGGCCATGCATTGCTCATGCGCTCTTTGCGGGCCGTTCAGTTCAGGGACGACTGTTCCCGGTCAAAGATCCACAAAAAGTAACTCTGGGAGCACGTTTCGTGGCAGCCCTCGCACGCTGGTGTGTCCGACGCCGTCTGGTCACCGTTCTGCTGTGGCTCCTCGCCTTCACGGGGGTCGCCGCGGGCGCCGCCGTCGCCGGCACCGCGTACTCGAACGACTACCAGGTCCCCGGCACCGAGTCCGGCCGCGCCGCCGAGCTGCTGCACGAGGGCTTCCCGCAGCTCGGCGGCGACAGCGACACCGTCGTCTGGCACACCGAGTCCGGCAGCGTCCGCGCCGCCGACGTCGAGCAGACGATGGCCCGGACCCTGGACCGCATCGAGAACCTCCCCGGCGTGGCCTCGGTCACCAGCCCCTACGACGGCCCGGGCACGGGCCGGATCAGCGCGGACGGCCGCACCGCGTACGCCACGGTCACCTTCGACGAGCAGGCCCAGGACATCGACGAGGGCGAGGCACGGGCCGTCGTCGCCACCGCCGAGAGCGCCCGGGCCGACGGGCTCCAGGTGGAGCTGGGCGGCAGCGCCGTCGCGCTCACCCAGTCCTCCGGCGGGCACGTCGCGGAGGTCGTCGGCGTGCTCGTCGCCGCCGTCGTGCTGCTCCTGGCCTTCGGCTCGCTCGCCGCCTCGCTGCTGCCCATCGCCACGGCCCTGGTCGGCGTCGGCACCGCCTACGCCGGGATCGTGCTGCTCGGGCACGCCATGACCGTCGCCGACTTCGCCCCCATGCTCGGCATGCTGATCGGGCTCGGCGTCGGCATCGACTACGCGCTGTTCATCGTCACCCGGCACCGGCGCGGCCTGAAGCGCGGGCTGTCGGTCACCGAGGCCGCCACGAACGCCGTGCAGACCACGGGACGGGCCGTCGTCTTCGCGGGTGCCACCGTTTGCATCGCCCTGCTGGGCATGCTCATCCTCCGCCTGAGCTTCCTCAACGGCGTGGCGATAGCGGCCGGTCTGACCGTGGTCCTCACCGTCGCGGCCTCCGTGACCCTGCTGCCCGCCCTGCTGTCCCTCATCGGCATGCGCGCGCTCAGCCGCCGCGAACGCCGCCGGCTGGCGGAGCACGGGCCCCAGCCCGAGCTGCCGACCGGGTTCGCCGCCCGCTGGGCGGCCTTCGTGGAGCGCCACCCCAAGCTGCTAGGGGCGGTCGCACTGGTCGTCATGGCCGTCCTCGCGCTGCCCACGCTCTCCCTCCACCTGGGCACCTCCGACCAGGGCAACGACCCGAAGACCGCCACCACCCGGCAGGCCTACGACCTGCTCGCCGACGGCTTCGGACCCGGCGTCAACGGCCCGCTCACCCTCGTCACCGAGGTCGACGCAGCCGGCGACAGGCTCGCCCTGGACAACCTCGACGCCACCCTGCGCGCCACCGACGGCATCGCCTCGGTCACCCCGGTGACCTTCGGCTCCGGCGGCCACACCGCCTACCTCACCGTCGTACCCGACTCCTCCCCGCAGTCGCAGCGGACCAGCGACCTCGTGGACCGGCTGCGCGACGAGGTGCTGCCGCGCGCCGAGTCGGGCACCTCGCTCGACGTGCAGGTGGGCGGCATGACGGCCGGCTATGACGACTTCGCCGACGTCATCGTCGCCAAGCTGCCCGTCTTCGTCGGGGTCGTGATCGGCCTGGGCTGTCTGCTGCTGTTGCTGGCCTTCCGGTCGATCGGCATCCCGCTGAAGGCCGCCGCGATGAACGTCGCCGCCGTGGCCTCCGCCTTCGGCGTGGTCGTCGCGATCTTCCAGTGGGGCTGGGGCAGCGAACTGCTCGGCCTCGGCAGCGCGGGACCCATCGAGCCCTTCCTGCCGGTGATCATGGTGTCGGTGCTCTTCGGCCTGTCCATGGACTACCAGGTCTTCCTGGTGAGCCGGATGTACGAGGAGTGGCTGGAGACCGGCGACAACCGGCGGGCCGTCCGCGTCGGCCTCGCCGAGACCAGCCGGGTGATCAACTCGGCGGCGGTCATCATGATCTCGGTCTTCCTGGCCTTCGTGCTCAGCGGCGACCGCGTGATCGCCATGTTCGGCATCGCCCTCGCCGCCGCCGTCGCCCTGGACGCGTTCGTCCTGCGCACGCTGCTCGTGCCCGCCCTGATGCACCTGCTCGGCGGCGCCAACTGGTGGCTGCCCCGCTGGCTCGACCGGAGCATGCCACGCATCAGCATCGAGCCGCCCGAGACGCGGGCCACCCATGAGAGGCTGGCCGCCGCGACGGACGCCGAGGCGGCGGACGTCCTGGCGGAGGAGGAGCGGCAGCGGGATGTACGCGATATCCCTGGGTGAAGGCGCCGAACTGCGTCCCCTGGAACCCTGGCACGCCGGGGAGTTCCTGGCGCACCTGGAGCGGGGGCGGGAGTTCATCGGCCGGTACATCCCGTTCGGCACGACCGAGACGGACCTGCTCTCCGCCCGCGCGAAGCTCCAGGTCTACGCCGACATGCGGGCCGCCGACACCGGCTCCCTGCACGGGCTGTGGCTGGACGGGACGCTCGTCGGCGGTGTGCTGTTCCTCAACTTCGACGCGGCGAACGGCACCTGCGAGGTCGGCTGCTGGCTGGAGCCCGCCGGGACAGGCCGGGGCCTGGTCACGCGCGCGATGCGGGTGCTGATCGACTGGGCCGTCGAGCAGCGCGGCATCCACCGCGTCGAATGGGTCGCCGCCTCGGGCAACCAGCCGAGTCTGAACGTGGCGCGGCGACTCGGCATGACCCGCGACGGCGTGCGCCGCGCGGCTCACCACTACGGTGGCGTACGGCACGATCTCGAAGTCTGGTCCGTGCTGGCGCCCGAGTGGCGCGAGGCACGCGCGCGTGCCGGTCACAGCGATCATTAAGAGACTTCTCAGACAGCGACCCTACGGTGCGAGGCATGGCAACGAACGCAGTGGACGAGACCGAGGCCACCGAGGCCACGACCGACGACGAGGCGGTGGACATCACCGAGTCCGACGAGGTGATCGGGTCCGAGGCCCCGGCCCCCGTGACCAAGGAGGACGGCTCCCAGGGAGTCGGCCAGGGCGCGGGTGCCGTGGTCTCCGCCGCCCTGGGCGTCGTCTCGCTCACCGGCAGCTGGGTCGGCACGGTGGCCTCCGCCCGCCGCAACCTGATCGGCCAGCTGGAGACCGCGCAGAACGCGAGCGTGGCCAAGCAGATCCAGGCCGTCTACGGCGACGCCTGGCAGACCACCGCCCTGTGGGGCGGCCTGTTCGCGCTGACCGCGCTGGTCGTCGGCGTCGTGGTGCTCGCCCGGCCCGCGTTCGGCACGCCCGGCCGGGTTCAGGCCCCCTGGATCAAGTCGGTCGCCTGGGCGGGTGTCGCGCTCGGCGTCATCGGCCTGCTCCTGGCCGTCCTCAAGTACACGGACGTGCTGCTCGGACTGCCGTCCGCGAGCTGACCCGCCGCGGGTCCTGAGGGGTCTTAGGCCCTCCGTGAGTGTCTTACGGAGGGCCTGAGGCCCCTCACGCGTGTCTAAGGTCCCGCCGGCCTCCCAAGATGCGGAACTCTCCCGATGTGGCTGCCCCGCCTGGGGGACGAAGGTGGAGACATCGCGGAGGAACCCCTCCGGGACCGGTCTCTCACCGAGGACACGCCATGTACGAGTACGAACTGCAGCAGATGCGCACCGCCGACCTCATCCGCCGGGCCGACCACGAGCGCCGCGTCCGCGAGGCCGACCGCGCCCGCCGCGCAGAGCGCCACGCCTCCGCGGAGCACGAAAGCCATACCCGCCGCTTCCGGCGGCTCCGCTCGACCCGCATCGCGTGAACGGGAAGCCGGCGACGGCCGACACGCCGACGGTGGCCGCC
>NZ_JAPSKN010000127.1:11654-16014 GCF_031181705.1 Streptomyces sp. | reverse complement strand
CTCCTCGGCGTTGTCGGTGCCGCCCACGGACGCCGTGCTGCCGTTGCTGGTGACGCGGGGCCGGGCGCCCGCCGCCGCGTTGCTGGCCCGGGAGGGGACCACCACCCGCTACGCCGGGGCCGGGCACGGAATCGCCCGGTCGGACCACTTCCGCGCCGGCAGCGTCACGAAGTCGTTCATCGCCACCGTCGTGCTTCAACTGGCCGCCGAAGAACGGCTGTCGCTGTCCGACACGGTGGAGCAGCATCTGCCCGGTCTGGTGCGGGGCGCGGGCAACGACGGCCGCGCGCTGACCCTGCGCTCCCTGCTCACCCACACCAGCGGCCTGTACGACTTCACCGCTGCCACCGACGGAACCGTGCCCGTCACGCCCGATCAGGCCGTGCGCATAGCCCTCACCCACCCTCCGGCCCCACGCGGCCGCTTCTCCTACTCGAACACCAACTACGTCCTGCTCGGCATGGTCGTCGAGCAGGTCACCGGCGCCTCCTACGCCGCCGAGGCCGAACGCCGCATCATCACCCCGCTGGGCCTGACGGGCACCTCCTTTCCCGGATCCCGCTCCTCCCTGCCCTCCCCGCACGGCCGCTCCTACGCCGCCGACGGCACCGACGTCACCGATCTCGACCCGCGGGCAGCCGGAGCCGCGGGCGAGATGGTGACCACGCTGGCCGATCTGGACCGCTTCTTCACGGCCCTGCTCAGCGGCCGGCTGCTGCCCCCGCGCTGGCTGCGCGAGATGCTCGACACCCGTGCCGCACACGGCGCGTACGGCCTGGGGCTGTTTCCCGAGAAACTCCCGTGCGGCACGACGGTGTGGGGACACAACGGGCACATATCCGGCAGCTACGTGCGCAGCGCGGCCACCGTCGACGGCCGGCATGTCCTCACCTTCCGCGTGAACACGGACGGGATAGCCGATCCCGGTCTCGAACCCGCGGTGCTCGCGGCCGAGTTCTGCCCCCGCACCTCTTGAAACGACCGGGCCCCGAACGGAGATCCCACCCCCCGACACTCGTTCGGGTGATCTGAGGCGGACTCAAGCAGGAGGGGACCGGCGGGACCCGGAGCGCGTCACCTGGCCGCTGTGACGCCCCGCGGAGCCGTCCCGCCGGGCGGCGCTCCTACAACGGCACGATGTCCGGCGCTCCCAACCGCGCCGCGTCCGCCGTCAGATCGTCCGGCTGCCGCTGCGACTCCCGCTCGGCCTCCACCCGCTTCTCGTAGTGCTGGACCTCGCGCTCGATCTGGTCCTTGTCCCAGCCGAGGACCGGCGCCATCAGCTCGGCGGCGTCCCGCGCGCTGCGCGTGCCCCGGTCGAAGGTCTCGATCGAGATGCGGGTCCGCCGGGTCAGCACGTCGTCCAGATGCCGCGCGCCCTCGTGCGACGCCGCGTAGACGATCTCGGCGCGGAGGTAGTCGTCGGCCGCCGGCAGCGGCTCCCCGAGCGAGGGGTCATGGGCGATGAGTTCGAGGAGTTCCTCCGTCATCGCCCCGTACCGGTTCAGCAGGTGCTCCACGCGCACCACGTGGAGTCCGGTGCGGGCGGCGATCCGGGCCCGCGCGTTCCACAGCGCCCGGTAGCCCTCGGCGCCCAGCAGCGGCACCTCCTCGGTGACGCACTCGGCGACCCGCATGTCGAGGCCGTGCACCGCCGCGTCCACCGCGTCCTTGGCCATGACCCGGTACGTCGTGTACTTGCCGCCCGCCACGACGACCAGCCCCGGCACCGGGTGGGCCACGGTGTGCTCGCGCGACAGCTTGCTCGTGGCGTCCGACTCACCCGCGAGCAGGGGCCGCAGGCCGGCGTAGACGCCCTGGACGTCGTCCCTGGTGAGGGGCACCGCCAGCACCGAGTTCACATGCTCCAGCAGGTAGTCGATGTCCGCGCTGGAGGCGGCCGGGTGGGCCTTGTCGAGGTCCCAGTCGGTGTCCGTGGTGCCGACGATCCAGTGCCGGCCCCACGGGATGACGAACAGGACGGACTTCTCCGTGCGCAGGATGAGCCCGGTCGTGGAGTGGATCCGGTCGCGCGGCACGACCAGGTGGATGCCCTTGGACGCCCGGACGTGGAACTGGCCGCGCTCACCGACCATGGCCTGCGTGTCGTCCGTCCACACGCCGGTGGCGTTGACGACCTGCTTGGCGCGGATCTCGTACTCACCGCCGCCTTCGACGTCCTGCACCTTGGCGCCGACGACCCGCTCGCCCTCGCGCAGGAAGCCCGTCACCCGCGCGCGGTTGGCCGCCTTCGCCCCGTAGGCCACCGCCGTGCGCACCAGCGTCGCGACGTAGCGGGCGTCGTCCATCTGTGCGTCGTAGTACTGCAACGCCCCGACCAGCGCGTCCTTCTTCAAACAGGGGGCCACCCGCAGGGCGTGAGAGCGCGTCAGGTGCCGGTGCATCGGCAGGCCCCGGCCGTGTCCGCGCGCCATGGACATGGCGTCGTACATCGCGACGCCCGACCCGGCGTACAGCCGCTCCCAGCCCTTGTGCTGCAGCGGGTACAGGAACGGCACGGGCTTCACCAGGTGCGGGGCGAGCCGCTCCAGCAGCAGGCCGCGCTCCTTCAGGGCCTCCCTGACCAGGGCGAAGTCGAGCATCTCCAGGTAGCGCAGGCCGCCGTGGATCAGCTTGCTGGACCGGCTGGAGGTGCCGGACGCCCAGTCCCGCGCCTCGACCAGGCCGGTGGAAAGACCTCTGGTGACGGCGTCGAGGGCGGTGCCCGCGCCGACCACGCCTGCGCCCACGACCAGCACGTCCAGCTCGCGCTCGGCCATCGATGCGAGTGACTCGGCGCGCTGCGCCGGTCCGAGTGTCGCTGTCCTCACCGCTGCCTCCCGCTCATCGGTCGCGCCGACCGCACCCGTCGGGCGCAGCCCCGTCCGTATCCCCCTGCCCAGATTCTCACCGGGTTGCCCGACTTCAGCCACCACGGATCCTCAGCCTGTGGACAACGGCCACGGAACACTCACCGAAACTCGGCCGACCAATCCCGCATATCGGTCATATTTACTCCTAGTCTGACATTGCGCTCGCCCGTCCTGTCCACAGGGCTTGCGCACCTGTCCCACTTCGGTTATCGGGAAGGACGGCCCACGCCATGCCCGCAGATCTCGCCGTCATCGGACTCGGCCCGTACGGCCTGCCCCTGGCCCAGGCCGCCGTCGCCGCAGGCATCCCCACCCTGGGCTACCGGACCGGCCCGGAGGCCGGCTCGCTGAGCCCCGCCGAGCTGCGCCGGATGCTCTCGGGGGGCTTCCGGCCGGCGACCGACCCGGCCGAGCTGGGCCGGGTCCGCACCGCGGTGCTCTGCCCGCCGACCCCGCCGGGCGCGGACGGCACGCTCGACCTCGGACAGCTGGAGGCCGCCGCCCGCACCCTGGCGGCGCACCTGCGCCCGCACACCACGGTGATCCTGGAGTCGCCGGTGCGCCCGGGGACGACGGACGACTTCCTGCGGCCGCTGCTCGAAGAAGGCTCCGGCCTGCGCGCGGGCCGCGACTTCCACCTGGCGTACTCCCCCAGTCGCGCCGACCCCGGCAACCGCGACGTCACGCCCGCCACCACCCCGAAGGTCATCGGCGGCCTCACCCCGGCCTGCACCGAGTCGGCCGCAGCGTTCTACGGCAGGCTGACGGACAAGGTGGTACGCGCGCGTGGACCCCGTGAAGCGGAGACCGTGCAGCTGCTGGAGACGAACTACCGGCATGTGAACATCGCCCTGGTCAACGAGATGGCCGTCCTCTGCCACGACCTGGGCGTCGACCTGTGGGACGTCATCCGCTGCGCGGAGACCAAACCGTTCGGCTTCCAGGCCTTCCGCCCGGGCCCGGGCGTGGGCGGCCACTCCGTCCCCCAGGACCTGACCGGCCGGGCCGGCCGCGGCCTGCGCATGGTGGAGCTGGCCCAGCAGGTCAACAGCCGCATGCCCGGCTACGTCGTCCAGCGCGCCGCCACGCTCCTCAACGAGCACGGCAAGTCGGCCCGGGGCGCGCGCGTGCTCCTCCTCGGCGTCACCTACAAGCCCGACCTCGCCGACCTCCAGGGCACCCCGGCCCAGGAGATCGCCCAGCGCCTGATGGAACTGGGCGCCGCGGTCAGCTACCACGACCCCCACGTCCCCGCCTGGAGCGTCCTCGACCGCCCCGTCCCCCGCGCGGACTCCCTCTACGAGGCAGCGGCCGACGCGGACCTGACGATCCTCCTCCAGCAGCACCGCACGTACGACCTCCAGGGCCTGTCGGTGAAGGCCCAGCTCCTGCTGGACACTCGGGGGGCGGCCCCTACGGGGGCGGCGCACCGGTTGTGAAGAGGGGTGCGCGGGGTGCGGGAGCCAGGGGACTGCTGGCATGGGGCA
>NZ_JAPSKN010000127.1:0-11554 GCF_031181705.1 Streptomyces sp. | reverse complement strand
CCAGGGCCTGTCGGTGAAGGCCCAGCTCCTGCTGGACACTCGGGGGGCGGCCCCTACGGGGGCGGCGCACCGGTTGTGAAGAGGGGTGCGCGGGGTGCGGGAGCCAGGGGACTGCTGGCATGGGGCAAACAAGCGCCCCGGCCAAGCCACTTGGGCATGCGAAAAGGGCCCGGACACTCTCCTGAGTGGCCGGGCCCCTGCGCGTGCGGAGCGGGTTAGCGCCGGTGCTGCGAGTCCGCCACCGTCACCTCGACGCGCTGGAACTCCTTCAGCTCGCTGTAGCCGGTCGTGGCCATGGCCCGCCGCAGGGCGCCGAAGAGGTTCATCGAGCCGTCGGGCGTGTGGGACGGGCCCGTGAGGATCTCCTCCAGCGTGCCGACCGTGCCGAGGGCGACCTTCTTGCCGCGCGGCAGCTCCTCGTTCACCGCCTCCATGCCCCAGTGGTGGCCCTTGCCCGGACCGTCGGTCGCGCGGGCCAGCGGGGAGCCCATCATCACCGCGTCCGCGCCGCAGGCGATCGCCTTGGGCAGGTCGCCGGACCAGCCGACACCGCCGTCCGCGATCACGTGCACGTACCGGCCGCCGGACTCGTCCATGTAGTCGCGGCGGGCCGCGGCGACGTCGGCGACCGCCGTGGCCATGGGGACCTGGATGCCCAGCACGTTGCGCGTGGTGTGCGCGGCGCCGCCGCCGAAGCCGACCAGCACACCGGCCGCGCCGGTACGCATCAGGTGCAGGGCGGCGGTGTACGTGGCGCAACCGCCGACGATCACCGGGACGTCCAGCTCGTAGATGAACTGCTTCAGGTTCAGCGGCTCGTGCGAACCGGAGACGTGCTCGGCGGAGACCGTCGTGCCGCGGATGACGAAGATGTCCACGCCCGCGTCCACGACCGCCTTGGAGAACTGGGCGGTGCGCTGCGGGGAGAGCGCGGCGGCGGTGACGACGCCGGAGTCGCGGACCTCCTTGATGCGCTGCCCGATCAGCTCCTCCTTGATGGGGGCCGCGTAGATCTCCTGCAGGCGCCGGGTCGCCGTCTCCGCGTCGAGACCGGTGATCTCGTCGAGCAGCGGCTGCGGGTCCTCGTAGCGGGTCCACAGGCCTTCGAGGTTCAGCACGCCCAGGCCGCCGAGCTCGCCGATGCGGATGGCGGTGGCCGGGGAGACGACCGAGTCCATGGGAGCGGCCAGGAAGGGCAGCTCGAAGCGGTAGGCGTCGATCTGCCAGGCGATCGAGACCTCCTTCGGGTCCCGCGTACGGCGGCTGGGGACGACGGCGATGTCGTCGAAGGCGTACGCCCGGCGGCCGCGCTTGCCGCGCCCGATCTCGATCTCAGTCACGTTGGTGGCCTTTCCCTGATGCGTTTCAGCGTCTTCCAGTATCGCCGACGGGCACGCCGAGGGCGGCCCCGGATGCTCCGGGGCCGCCCTCGGGAGGCCTGGCCGCTACTTGCGGCTGTAGTTCGGCGCCTCGACCGTCATCTGGATGTCGTGCGGGTGGCTCTCCTTCAGGCCCGCCGACGTGATGCGGACGAAGCGGCCCTTGGACTCCATCTCCTCGATGGTGGCCGCGCCCACGTAGCCCATGGTCTGGCGCAGACCGCCGACGAGCTGGTGCAGCACGTTGGCCAGCGGGCCGCGGTAGGGCACCTGGCCCTCGATGCCCTCGGGCACGAGCTTGTCGTCGGAGGCGACCTCGGCCTGGAAGTAGCGGTCCTTCGAGTAGGACCGGCCCTGGCCGCGGGACTGCATCGCACCGAGCGAGCCCATGCCGCGGTACGACTTGAACTGCTTGCCGTTGATGAACTGCAGCTCGCCCGGCGACTCCTCGCAGCCCGCGAGGAGGCTGCCCAGCATCACCGTGTCGGCACCGGCGGCCAGGGCCTTGCCGATGTCGCCGGAGTACTGCAGACCGCCGTCGCCGATCAGCGGGATGCCGGCCGGGCGGGCCGCCAGGGACGCCTCGTAGATGGCGGTGACCTGCGGGACGCCGATACCGGCGACCACGCGGGTGGTGCAGATGGAGCCGGGTCCGACACCGACCTTGATGCCGTCGACACCGGCGTCGATCAGCGCCTGGGCGCCGTCGCGCGTGGCGACGTTGCCGCCGATCACGTCGACGTTCACACTCGACTTGATCTTCGACATCCAGCTGAGGGCGTTGCTGTTGTGGCCGTGCGAGGTGTCGACGACCAGGAAGTCCACACCGGCCGCGGCGAGCGCCTGGGCCCGCTCCAGGGCCTCGGGGCTGGCGCCCACGGCGGCGCCGACGATCAGCCGGCCCTCCGCGTCCTTGGCCGCGTTGGGGTACTGCTCGGCCTTGACGAAGTCCTTGACCGTGATCAGGCCCTTGAGGATGCCCGCGTCGTCGACCAGCGGCAGCTTCTCGATCTTGTGGCGGCGCAGCAGTTCCATGGCGTCGGGGCCGGAGATCCCGACCTTGCCGGTCACCAGGGGCATGGGGGTCATGACCTCGCGCACCTGACGGGTGCGGTCGTTCTCGAAGGCCATGTCGCGGTTGGTGACGATGCCGAGCAGCTTGCCGTTGCCGTCGGTGACGGGGACGCCGCTGATGCGGAACTTGGCGCACAGCGCGTCGGCCTCGCCGAGCGTGGCGTCCGGGTGCACCGTGATCGGGTCGGTGACCATGCCGGACTCGGACCGCTTCACCAGGTCGACCTGGTTGACCTGGTCCTCGATGGACAGGTTGCGGTGCAGGACGCCGACGCCGCCCTGGCGGGCCATCGCGATCGCCATGCGCGACTCGGTGACCTTGTCCATGGCGGCGGACAGCAGCGGGATGTTCACCCGGACGTTGCGGGAGATGCGGGACGAGGTGTCGACCGCGTTGGGGAGCACTTCCGATGCACCCGGCAGCAGCAGCACGTCGTCGTAGGTCAGCCCGAGTGTCGCGAATTTACCGGGCACTCCGTCGACGTTGGCAGTCATGACACCTTCCCCAAATGGCCTTGATCGGTGCGGATGTCCATGCTAACGGGAAGCAGCACTGTCTCATTCCACGGTTCCGGCCCGCACCGGGCTTCGTATGTTCCTACGGAAGCGGCGCACCGCCTGTTCAACGAAGGGCTGTCGCAGGCCTACTGCTCGGCCAGCGCCCGCAGCCTGCTCAGCGCCCTGTGCTGCGCCACCCGGACGGCGCCGGGTGACATTCCCAACATCTGGCCGGTCTCCTCGGCCGTCAGCCCCACCGCGATCCGCAGCAGCAGCAGCTCCCGCTGGTTCTCGGGCAGGTTGGCCAGGAGTTTCTTGGCCCATTCCGCGTCGCTGCTGAGCAGGGCGCGCTCCTCCGGCCCCAGGGAGTCGTCGGGCCGCTCGGGCATCTCGTCGGAGGGGACCGCCGTCGAACCGGGGTGGCGCATCGCGGCGCGCTGCAGGTCGGCGACCTTGTGGGCGGCGATGGCGAAGACGAACGCCTCGAAGGGGCGCCCGGTGTCCCGGTAGCGCGGCAGGGCGAGGAGCACGGCCACGCAGACCTCCTGGGCGAGGTCCTCCACGAAGTGCCGGGCGTCGCCCGGGAGGCGGGACAGCCGGGTGCGGCAGTAGCGCAGCGCCAGGGGGTGGACGTGGGCGAGCAGGTCGTGCGTGGCCTGCTCGTCTCCGTCGACGGCGCGGTGGACGAGCGCGCCGATCGCCCCTTGGGCATGGACCGCCTCGTCGTCGCGCATCGGTCCATGGTGCCCTGCGGCCTCCGGGTCCGCGGCACCGCGCCCGTTGTTGTGCACCGAAGCGTTATGAGCAGGTGCGCCGGAACTCATCCCCTGCGCCCTCCCCTTCCGCTCGACCGACTCGTCCCCGAGGAACTCCACACCCTCAAGGATGCGGCATCCGCGGCGAAACGAGCAGCGGGCACCGGGCGGACCCCCGGTCCACCCCCGCCCACCTGGCGTTCCACGCCTTCACCGCGATCGCTGCGGCCCGCCGGGCCGCTGCCGGGACCTGCCGTTCGGATCGTCCCGGGGACGAGGACCCTCGCCCGCGTCCGCCCGGGTTCCCGACCTCGCCCGGGCCGGCGAAGGAGACCCCCATCGGCGCTGCCGTCGGCCACCGGCTCCCGCACGCGCGGGTGCGGCTCGCGCGGGGGCATCCGCGTGCCCCCGCTCTCCGGCGCGGGCCGGAGGCCGCGTGTCGAAGCCGGCCCGATCCAAACGACAGGCCCTAGCGCACCAGACCCCATCGGAAGCCGAGCGCCACGGCGTGGGCCCGGTCCGAGGCGCCCAGCTTCTTGAACAGGCGCCGGGCGTGCGTCTTGACCGTGTCCTCGGAGAGGAAGAGCTCGCGGCCGATCTCCGCGTTCGAGCGGCCGTGGCTCATGCCTTCGAGCACCTGGATCTCGCGCGCGGTGAGCGTGGGAGCGGCGCCCATCTCGGCCGAGCGCAGCCGGCGCGGGGCGAGCCGCCAGGTGGGATCGGCCAGGGCCTGCGTCACCGTGGCCCGGAGCTCCGCGCGGGAGGCGTCCTTGTGCAGGTAGCCGCGGGCCCCGGCCGCGACCGCGAGGGCCACGCCGTCCAGGTCCTCGGCGACGGTGAGCATGATGATGCGCGCACCGGGGTCGGCGGACAACAGCCGCCGGACCGTCTCGACGCCGCCCAGTCCGGGCATGCGTACGTCCATCAGAATCAGGTCCGAGCGGTCGGCCCCCCAGCGGCGGAGGACTTCCTCGCCGTTGGCCGCCGTCGTCACGCGCTCGACGCCGGGCACGGTCGCGACCGCGCGGCGGAGCGCCTCTCGGGCAAGCGGGGAGTCGTCGCAGACGAGGACGGAAGTCATGGCCGCCCTCCGCAGCTGATGCGCGTCACCTTGAGCCTCCAGGCTGGTACGAAATCGTCACCTGTGCGGTCGACCGTCTCGGACGCCTGCCCGAGCGCTTGTTCCTTCAACCGCCTCGCACTCTCAACGACGGTCACTCGAAAGAGTTACGGGGCCGGCTGCCATCTTCGGCACTCTACGTGAGGGCACGGACACGGTGCAGATATGCGCTCCACACCCTCGAACTTTCATCACAACCTATGCCCCATTCAGACCCATTTCTTCCGCTTTGGCGGTGTCTGGAGCTAGATTCGCAATGAGTCATATTTTCATCTCCTTAGATCGTAGTTGTACGGTCGTGGACACCGGATCCGCCAAGAACGGCTACAAGGGGTCACGTAATGGCAGATTTCTCCCGCCTTCCCGGACCGAACGCGGACCTGTGGGACTGGCAGCTGCTGGCTGCCTGTCGCGGGGTGGACAGCTCGCTCTTCTTCCATCCGGAGGGCGAACGCGGTGCGGCTCGGAGTGCTCGTGAGAACTCGGCCAAAGAGGTCTGCATGCGCTGCCCGGTGCGCGCCGAGTGCGCCGCCCACGCGCTGGCGGTGCGAGAGCCGTACGGCGTGTGGGGCGGGCTGACCGAGGACGAGCGTGAAGAGCTGATGGGGCGGGCGCGCAACCGGCTGGTGTCGGCGACGACATCAGGCGGGCACACCGCCTCGAACAACTGAAGGAACGTTTCTGCTCAAAGGCACGCGCATGCGTGCCGTTGGTTTTTGGCGCGCGTGCCACCGGTTCCCGCGTGGCTAGCGGCGGGCGGCCCGGGCCAGCTGGTCGAGCGTGGCCGCCACCGCGGGGACCTGCGCGAGGTCGGGCAGCGTGAGCGCGACGATCTCCCGCCGCACCGCCGGCTCCAGCGTCACGGTGCGCGCACCCCGCGGCCGTACGGACTCGACGGCCAGCTGGGGCAGTACGGCCACGCCCAGGCCGGCGCCGACCAGGCCGACCACCGCCGGGTAGTCGTCGGTGGCGAAGTCGATGCGCGGGGTGAAGCCGGCCGCCGCGCACACCTCGACCAGCTGACCGCGACAGCGCGGGCAGCCCGCGATCCACGGCTCCTCGGCGAGTTCGCCGATGGCGACCGACTCCGCGCCCGCGAGCCGGTGGCGTTCCGGCACGAGCGCCACGAGCCGGTCCGACAGCAGCCGCCGTACGACGAGGTCGTCCCACTCTTCCGCGCCCGCGGCGCCCTCGTAGCGGAAGGCGAGGGCCACGTCGCAGTCGCCCTCGCGCAGCAGGCCCACGGAGGCCGGGGGCTCGGCCTCCTCCAGGGAGACACGGGTGCCGGGGTGGGCCCGGCGCAGGGCGGCGAGGGCGGTGGGGACGAGCGTGGAGCTGCCGCTGGGGAAGGAGACGAGCCGGACCCGGCCCGCACGCAGCCCCGCGATGGCGGCGACCTCCTCCTCCGCGGCGGTGAGCCCGGCGAGGATCCCGGCGGCGTGCCGCACCAGGGCCTCACCGGCCTGGGTCAGGCGCATCTCCCGCCCGGTGCGGATCAGCAGGGGGGTGCCGACGGACGTTTCCAGCGCCTTCATCTGCTGGCTGACGGCGGGCTGGGTGCAGCCCAGCTCCCGTCCCGCGGCGGAGAAGGAACCGGTGGCCGCGACGGCGCGCAGGACACGGAGATGACGTGCTTCGATCACCCTTCGAGGATAAGCGACGATAAGCGAGGCTTTGGATCTCCTCCGAATAATGCGTCGACGCTTTGGGGCCGGGTCCCCTACCGTGCGGGCATGAAGCTTCTGTCGGTGAATCTGGGACGTGCCAAGGCTGTGCCGTACACGGACAACCCGGAGGGGGTCACGGGGATCGACAAGCGGCCGGTGGCGGGGCCGGTGCGGGTGGCTGCGCCGGGGCCCAAGGGCGTCGGCGGGAGCGGGCTCGCCGGGGACGCGGTGTGCAAGCTGGAGCACCACGGCGGCGACGACCAGGCGGTGTACGCGATGGCGCGCGAGGACCTCGACGCCTGGGAGCGCGAGCTGGGCCGGACCCTGGCCGACGGCGCGTTCGGCGAGAACCTCACCACGGCGGGCCTCGACGTCTGCGGCGCGCGGATCGGCGAGCGCTGGCGGATCGGCCCCGAGGTGGTGCTGGAAGTGACCTGCGGGCGCATTCCGTGCCGCACGTTCCAGGGCCATCTGGGCGAAAAGGGCTGGGTGAAGAGGTTCACGCAGCGGGGCGCGCCCGGGGCGTATCTGCGGGTGATCGAGCCGGGCGAGATCCGGGCCGGCGACGCGATCGAGGTCGTGCACCGTCCCGGCCACGACGTGACGGTCGCCCTGCAGTTCCGGGCGGTGACGACCGAGCGGACGCTGCTGCCCCGGCTGCTGGCGGCGGGCGAGGCGCTGCACCCGGAGGCGCTGCGGGCGGCGCGGGAGTACGCCGAGAAGTACGGGAGCTGACAGCCGCTCACCGGGCCCGTCTCCACGGACCCTTCACCGGGGACGGGCCCGCGGGCAAGCGGATGCACGTAGGCCAGGTCACTACCCTTCTGCCATGACAACGGCTCTGATTACGGGATCGACGGCAGGCATCGGGGCCGCGTTCGCGCGGCGACTGGCGGCCGACGGGCACAACCTGGTGCTGGTCGCGCGCGACACCAGACGGCTGCGGGAACAGGCGACCGAACTGCACGACCGGCACGGCATCGAGGCGGAGGTGCTGACGGCCGACCTCGCCGGGGACAAGGGCATCGAGGCGGTGGCCGACCGCCTGGGCGACCGCAGGAACCCGGTCGACCTGCTGGTCAACAACGCCGGTTTCGCCAACAAGGGGCGCTATCTCGACGTCCCCATGGCCGACGAGCTGCGGATGCTGAAGGTGCACTGCGAGGCGGTGCTGCGGCTGACGTCGGCGGCGACACAGGCCATGCGCGAGCGGGGCCGCGGCGGTGTCGTCAACGTCGCCTCGGTGGCCGCGTTCGTGCCGCGCGGCACCTACGGCGCGTCCAAGGCGTGGGTCGTGCAGTTCACCCAGGGCGTGGCCCGCGACCTGGCCGGCAGCGGCGTACGCCTGATGGCGCTGTGCCCCGGCTTCGTCCGCACCGAGTTCCACGAGCGGGCCGGCATGGGCACGGACAACATCCCGGGCTGGATGTGGCTCGACGCGGACAAGCTGGTGGCGGCGGCCCTGCACGACCTGGCCCGCGGCAAGACGCTGTCCATCCCGGACCCGCGCTACAAGGCCCTGATGGGGGCGGCGAAGCTGGTGCCGCGGGGGATGCTGGGGGCGGTGTCGTCCAGGACGGGGCGGAAGTACGGGCCGCAGTAGGCCGGTCACGGCCACCGGTCGCCCGAACGCGTCGACCGCCGACGATGAGCGCCGACGACGAGCGCCGAGCGCCGACGACGAGCGGTACGGCATCGGGCTCGGCTCCGAGGGGGGTGGCCGGGCGGTCGTCCCTGCCCGCCTCGAAGGCGAGGGCCCCGGTCGAGACGGGAACGCCGGAAGCCGGGAGGCGGCGCCCGGCCCGCGTGGGGACAATGGTGCTGTTCAGCCGGACCCAGGGGGGCCGGAGGTGGGACGCGTCATGACCTTCGTACAGCTCATCGAATGCAGGACCAGCCGGCTCGACGAGATGAACCGGCTGATGGACCGGTGGGTCGAGCAGACCAGGGGGAAGCGGACCGCGACGCACAGTGTGGTGGCGAAGGACCGGTCCGACGCCTCACACATCGTGGAGATCGTGGAGTTCCCGTCGTACGAGGACGCGATGCGCAACTCCGGGCTCCCGGAGACCGACCGGATCTTCCAGGAGATGGTGGCGCTCTGCGACGGGACGCCGACGTTCACGGACCTCGACGTGGTGCGGGACGAGCAGCTCTACGCGGCCACCGCGCGCCGCTTCTTCGAGCTGGCGCCCGGGCGGGGTGACGCACCGCCCTTCAACGACGTGTTCACCGAGGACTACCACGACCACGACCCCGCCAACGTGCAGGACGTCATCGGACTGGACGCGGTGCGGCGGGAGGTGGAGGTCTGGCGCGGCGGGTTCGACTTCTCCTTCACGATCGAGGACCAGATGGCGCAGGGCGACCGGGTGTGCACCCGGTGGACCTTCCACGGACGTCACACGGGCGAGTTCCTCGGCATCCCGCCGACCGGCGAGGACGTCACCATGACCGGGACGACCGTCCACCGCTGCACGCCGGACGGCAAGCTCGCCGAGGGGTGGTGGCAGTACGACCGGCTGGGGCTGATGCAGCAGCTGGGGGCGCTGGAGCCCACCGAGCTGTGACACGAGCGGAGTGACGCGGCGGACCGGGACCCGTACGGACCACGGCCGTCGCCGGCGGCTAGTCGCCTCCGCCGCCCCCTCCGCCGCCGTCCCCACCGCCGCCGTCGCCGCTCCCGCCCCCGTCGCCTCCGTCGCCGCCGTCGCTGCCCCAGCCGTCGCCGCCGCCCGGTTCGTTGTCGTCGCGGTCGCGGCCCAGGTTGCTGAACCAGGGGCGGTCCCAGAGGTCCTCCTCCGTCTCCCGGCGGCGTCTCACCGCGCGGAACCTGGCCAGGCCCGTGGTGTCGCCGAGCCCGAAGGACACGGCGACCGCGTGGGCCATGACGGCGTCCAGGGGGTCGGCGCTCTCGTGGTGCACCTCGGCCAGCGGCAGCAGTACCGAGCCGGGCGGCGGGCCGGGCCACCGGGAGGGGCGGGTCAGCAGCGCGACCCGCTGCTCGTCGCGCAGCAGCCACGAGCTGTCGGCCTTCTCGCGGCGCAGCGTCCAGACCCGGTCGGGCAGGCGGATCTCGACCTTGCTCTTGGACTTGCGCGCCTTCTTGCGCAGTTCGAGCCGTGCGCTGAGGTCGCCGACGTGCATGACCAGGCCGCCCGACCGGTCGGAGCTGTCGGGGCGGTAGCCGTACGGTGCCCGCAGGCGTACGACGGGGGCGTGCGGACCCCAGACGTCCACGCGTACCGAGCGCCGGTCCACGGCGACGGTCACCGGCCCGGCGGGACCGGGCGCGTGGCGGCGCGCGATCCACAACGGCACGCCCTCCGCCTGGGCCCGCGCGGCGAGAGCGGCCACGTGGTCCGGCCCCCCGCACCGGCGTACCGCCAGTTCGCCCAGGGCCTGGGCGAAGTCGGCGGCGTGACGGGTCCTCAGGGGAGTGGTGGTGCCGGTCACGCGGGTGACCGGGACGAGGCCGGGGCCCTGCGGCAGCGCCCCGAGGGGGCGTTCGGTGCCCCCGCCGCCGAGCCAGCGGTCCCGCAGGAACGCCTCTGCCATGGCGGCGAGGTTCAGTTCGTCCAGCGGGGTCCTTCTGCCGCCCCGGTGGAGTCCGTCCTCGGAGAGCCGCACCGTTCGCGCGAACGGGTTGCGGGACCGTTCCCCGTACAGCGCCTGGTCCATTCCTGCCCCCCTGATGATCCGACTGCTGGAGGGGTAGACCGTTTCCGGCCCCGGCGCGGTTCCCGGGCCGGGGGGGCCGGCACGGCGAAGGCCCGGCACCTCCTCTTCGGGGGTGCCGGGCCTTCGCTCGGGCTCGGGCGGGCCGACGCCGTCAGCCCTCAGCCGACATGCCTCAGTGGGCGTGGCCGTGGCCGTGGCCCGCGGCGGCCGGCTCCTCCTCTTCCTTCTTCTCGACGACCAGGGTCTCGGTCGTGAGGAGCAGGGAGGCGATGGAGGCGGCGTTCTCCAGGGCGGAGCGGGTGACCTTGACCGGGTCGATGACGCCGGCCTTGATCAGGTCGCCGTACTCGCCGGTGGCGGCGTTGTAGCCGTTGCCCTTGTCGAGCTCGGCCACCTTGGAGACGATGACGTAGCCCTCCAGGCCGGCGTTCTCGGCGATCCAGCGCAGCGGCTCGACGGCGGCCTTGCGGACCACGGAGACACCGGTGGCCTCGTCGCCGGTCTTGTCGAGGTTGCCCTCCAGGACCTTGACGGCGTGGACCAGGGCGGAGCCACCACCGGAGACGATGCCCTCCTCGACCGCGGCGCGGGTCGCGGAGATGGCGTCCTCCAGACGGTGCTTGCGCTCCTTGAGCTCGACCTCGGTGGCGGCACCCACGCGGATGACGCACACCCCGCCGGCCAGCTTCGCGAGGCGCTCCTGGAGCTTCTCGCGGTCCCAGTCGGAGTCCGTGGTCTCGATCTCGGCCTTGATCTGGGCGACGCGGCCCTGCACGTCTTCCTTGTTGCCGGCGCCGTCGACGATGGTGGTGTCGTCCTTGGTGACGGTGACGCGGCGGGCGGAGCCGAGGACGTCCAGGCCGACCTGGTCGAGCTTGAGGCCGACCTCCTCGGAGACGACCGTGGCGCCCGTGAGGACGGCCATGTCCTGCAGCATCGCCTTGCGGCGGTCGCCGAAGCCGGGGGCCTTCACCGCGACGGCGTTGAACGTGCCGCGGATCTTGTTGACGACCAGGGTCGACAGGGCCTCGCCCTCGACGTCCTCGGCGATGATCAGCAGCGGCTTGGAGGCGTTGGCCTGGATGACCTTCTCCAGCAGCGGCAGGAGGTCCGCGATGGCGGAGATCTTGCCCTGCGTGATGAGGATGTGGGGGTCGTCCAGGACGGCTTCCATGCGCTCCTGGTCCGTCACGAAGTACGGCGACAGGTAGCCCTTGTCGAAGGCCATGCCCTCGGTGAAGTCCAGCTCCAGGCCGAAGGTGTTGGACTCCTCGACGGTGATGACACCGTCCTTGCCGACCTTGTCCATCGCCTCGGCGATGAGCTCGCCGACCTGCTGGTCCTGGGCGGACAGCGCGGCGACGGCGGCGATGTCGGACT
>NZ_JAPSKN010000126.1 GCF_031181705.1 Streptomyces sp. | reverse complement strand
GGCACTTCCGCGACAAGGGCTGGGCGGTGCGGGTTCCGCGCCGGCTGCAGGAGCTGCGGCTGTCGCTGACCACGGCGACGGCCGAGCTGTCGCAGCTGCACGGCCGCTCCCCCACGGTCCACGAGCTCGCCGAGAAGCTGGCGATCTCCGAGGAGGAGGTCCTGGAGGGCCTGGAGTCCGCCAACGCGTACTCCACGCTGTCCCTGGACGTCCCCGACACCGACGACGAGTCCCCGGCGGTCGCCGACACCCTCGGCGCGGAGGACGAGGCGCTGGAAGGCGTGGAGTACCGGGAGTCGCTCAAGCCGCTGCTGGAGGACCTCCCGCCGCGCGAGAAGCGGATCCTGCTGCTGCGCTTCTTCGGGAACATGACCCAGTCGCAGATCGCGCAGGAGGTCGGCATCTCGCAGATGCACGTCTCCCGGCTGCTGGCGCGCACACTGGCACAGTTGCGGGAGAAGCTCCTCGTCGAGGAGTGACGGCCGTCCCGCCTACTTCTCCGTACCGCCGGCGTTGCCGGGCCCGCGGATCCCGAGGGCCCGGGTCGTCTCCGGGTTGACCAGCAGGACGAGCGAGGCGACGGCGACCACGGCGAGGGCGATCCCCCCGGGGATGGCCATGCTGTCGGCCTGGAGCAGGTTGTAGGCCACCGGCAGCGCCATGAGCTGCGTGATGACGGCCGGGCCGCGGCTCCAGCTGCGCAGGGCGAGCAGCCCGCGCGCGGCGATCAGGGGCAGCAGCGCGAGCACGACCAGCGTGACGCCCCCGGTGACGGCCTGCTGCCGGTCGTCCGGGTGCCCGGTGAAGCCGAGAACGAGGATCCAGACCCCGCCGACGGCCAGCGCGAGCCCCTCCAGGGCGGCCAGCAGCGCGGCGTACGTCAGGCGCCGCGGGCGAGGGCCGGTGGTCTCGGGGGTGGTGGAGGTCTGCTCACTGCTCACCCCTGAAGGGTAGCCCTCGCGACGTGCGCCCCCATGGCGAGGTTCACCCCCGCTCTCTTACCCGATCCCCACCTCGGTCTGGGCCCGGTACCACCCAGTAGGTACGCTGCCAGTCATGCGTGCACTTCTCGTGGTCAATCCGGCGGCAACCACTACGAGTGCGCGCACACGCGACGTGTTGATCCACGCGCTCGCCAGTGAGATGAAGCTCGAAGCGGTCACCACCGAGTACCGCGGCCACGCGCGCGACCTGGGCCGGCAGGCGGCGGACAGCGACGACATCGACCTGGTGGTGGCCCTCGGCGGCGACGGCACGGTCAACGAGGTGGTCAACGGTCTGCTGCACGCCGGCCCCGCCCCGGGGCAGCTGCCCGGTCTGGCCGTGGTCCCCGGCGGCTCCACCAACGTCTTCGCCCGTGCCCTCGGTCTGCCGAACGACGCCGTGGAGGCCACCGGCGCCCTGCTGGACGCCCTGCGCGACGGCAGCGAACGCACCGTCGGACTGGGCCTGACCTCCGGCACTCCGGGCACGGAGGACGAGTCGGTGCCCTCCCGCTGGTTCACCTTCAACGCGGGTCTCGGCTTCGACGCCGGTGTGGTGGGCCGGGTGGAGCAGCACCGCGAGCGCGGCCGGAAATCCACACACGCTCTTTACGTACGCCAGGTGGTGCGTCAGCTCTTCGGTGAGCCCAACCGCCGCAACGGGACGATCACCCTGGAACGGGCCGGCGCGGACCCGGTGACCGATCTGGTGCTGTCCATAGTCTCGAACACCTCCCCGTGGACGTTTCTGGGGAATCGCCCGATCTACGCGGCGCCTAAGGCCTCGTTCGATACCGGCCTCGACATCTTCGCTCTCAGCCGCCTGTCGACCGCCGCTGTTGCCCGGTATGGCACTCAGTTGCTCACTTCGTCCCCGGACCGGGGACCCCAGGGCAAGCACGCCACCTCTCTGCACGACTTGACGGAGTTCACCTTGCATTCGAAGGTGCCGCTCCCCCTCCAGATGGACGGTGACCACCTGGGGCTGCGTACCAGCGTGACGTTCACAGGCGTACGCCGTGCACTGCGTGTGATTGTGTGAGCAGAACTGGCTAAAGTCCTTTCACTCGAACGTTTAGGCCAGGATCCACCCCATGGAAGTACGGCTGTGACCTAGTCGACACCGAAGAATCAAAAAAAACTTTCCAGAAGGGGTTGTATCCGCCGCTGAGGTTTGCGAGTCTCTACGTGGCGATCGGGACGGCCCGCAACACCGGCCTCCACTGATCACCAGAACCCCTCTTCAACTCACAGGACCCACGCCAGGGAACCTGGCGGTCGGCCCTTCACTTGTTGAGGGATTCGTGAAAGCGTTCACATTCACAAGCACCTGCACGTAATACCAAGGAGAGGTAGCAGCCATGGACTGGCGTCACAACGCCGTTTGCCGCGAGGAAGACCCCGAGCTCTTCTTCCCTATCGGCAACACCGGTCCTGCGCTGCTGCAGATCGAGGAAGCCAAGGCCGTCTGCCGTCGCTGCCCGGTGATCGAGCAGTGTCTGCAGTGGGCGCTCGAGTCCGGCCAGGACTCCGGCGTCTGGGGTGGTCTCAGCGAGGACGAGCGCCGCGCCATGAAGCGCCGCGCCGCCCGCAACCGGGCCCGTCAGGCCTCCGCCTGACACCCCACCCCTGCTGACAGCCTGAGCTTGGCGGCGCGTGCAGCGAGCACGCATCTCCCGCCCCCGAGCCGCAGCGCGCAGTTCCCCCGATGCGCTTAGTTAAGCAGCAACGAGCTTTTAGCCCCGGGCCACTTGGTGGCCCGGGGCTCATTGCTTTCTCACGCCGCCTTCGCCGGTGCGCGCCCCGGGCTCCGGGCCGCGCACCCGCGTCCCGGGAAGCGCCACTTCTGCGCGCACCGGGATGTCACGCAGAAGCGCTACTTCTGCGCGCGCACCGGGATGTCCAGGATCACGCGGGTGCCGCGCTCCGGGGCCGGGACCATGTCGAAGGTACCGCCCAACTCGCCCTCGACCAGGGTCCGGACGATCTGCAGGCCGAGGTTGCCGGCGGTGTGCGGATCGAATCCCTCCGGCAGTCCGACACCGTCGTCCTGGACGGTGACCAGCAGCCGGGCCTCCTTCGTCGTGCCGCCGCGGACCGCCGACACCTCCACGGTGCCGGTGTCGCCTTCACGGAAGCCGTGCTCCAGCGCGTTCTGCAGGACCTCGGTCAGCACCATCGACAGCGGGGTAGCGACCTCGGCGTCGAGGATGCCGAAGCGTCCGGTGCGCCGGCCCGCGACCTTGCCCGGGGAGATCTCCGCGACCATGGCGAGGACCCGGTCGGCGATGTCGTCGAACTCCACGCGCTCGTCCAGGTTCTGGGAGAGGGTCTCGTGCACGATCGCAATCGAGCCAACCCGCCGCACCGCCTCCTCCAGGGCTTCGCGTCCGCGGTCCGACTCGATGCGCCGGGCCTGGAGGCGGAGCAGGGCAGCCACCGTCTGGAGGTTGTTTTTGACCCGGTGGTGGATCTCCCGGATCGTCGCGTCCTTCGTGATCAACTCGCGCTCGCGACGGCGCAGTTCGGTGACGTCCCGCAGGAGCACCAGTGAGCCGATGCGGGTGCCCTTGGGCTTGAGGGGGATCGCACGGAACTGGATGACCCCGTCGTGGGCCTCGATCTCGAACTCGCGCGGCGCCCAGCCGCTGGCGACCTTGGCCAGCGCCTCGTCCACCGGGCCCCGGGTCGGGGCGAGTTCGGCCGTGGTCCGGCCGAGGTGCTGTCCGACGAGGTCGGAGGCGAGGCCGAGCCGGTGGTAGGCGGACAGGGCGTTCGGTGAGGCGTACTGGACGAGGCCGTCGGCGTCGAGCCGGATGAGGCCGTCGCCCACGCGGGGCGAGGCGTCCATGTCCAGCTGCTGGTTCGCGAACGGGAAGGAGCCGGCGGCGATCATCTGAGCAAGGTCGGAGGCGCTCTGCAGATAGGTGAGCTCCAGCCGGCTCGGGGTGCGCACCGTGAGGAGGTTGGTGTTGCGCGCGATGACCCCCAGGACCCGGCCCTCCCGCCGTACGGGGATCGACTCGACCCGGACGGGCACCTCCTCGCGCCACTCGGGGTCGCCTTCGCGGACGATGCGGCCCTCGTCGAGGGCGGCGTCCAGCATCGGGCGGCGGCCGCGCGGGACGAGGTGGCCCACCATGTCGTCCTGGTACGAGGTCGGGCCGGTGTTGGGCCGCATCTGCGCGACCGAGACGTACCGGGTGCCGTCGCTGGTGGGGACCCACAGCACCAGGTCGGCGAAGGAGAGGTCGGAGAGCAACTGCCACTCCGATACCAGCAGGTGCAGCCACTCGAGGTCGGTGTCACCGAGGGCGGTGTGCTGGCGTACGAGTTCGTTCATGGAGGGCACGTGGCGAGCGTACCCGGGCGTTTGTGCGGCTCCGAAATACCAAGAGCCCGCAAACACCCGCGGGCCGCGGCGCCTGAGAGGGACCCTCAACCCTCCCGGCACCGCAGCCCGGAGCAGTATCGGCCGTGGGGTGTGCGGTCCCGGTCGGCCGAAGGATGAGGAGCCGGGGCAGTCAGGGCAGAGAGCCTCGGTTCCTCGGTCCGTCTTCCTGTGCGGGGAAGACGGAGGTCTGGTGCGCGTGGGTGCACGCGCTCTCATCACGCATTGTGGACTAGACCACTCGGGGTGTCCATGCGTGGGAGGCTGTTCGTTGTTGTTAGTTCCGCGACTCGGCGGACGCGTAGACGTCCACCACGCAGCCTAACCCGTGTGGGTTCCTGTGCGGGGCCAGATGGACATGGCAATTTCCGCGACGGCCTCCAGTTCCTCCCGGCTCGCTCCGTCCCGCGCCTGTTGCGACATGCCCTGGATCATCGCGCCGGTGTGCCGGGCCAGCGCGGCGGCGTCGGTGTCCGCGGGCAGTACGCCGGCGGCGACATCGGCCCTGATGCGGCTCTCGAAGGCGGCGATGTTGGCGTTGCGGCGGTTTCGCAGCGACTGCTCGACCTCGGGCGTGGAGCAGTTCGCGGCGGCGTGCACCACGAGGCAGCCGTGCGGGTGGCCCGGCTCCGTGTAGGCGGTGGCGGCCTCGCGCAGCGCGCGGGCGACGGCGGCCCGGGCGGTGGGCTCCTCCGCGAGGGCGCGGTCGGTGAAGGAGCCGTAGCGCGTGCCGTAGACGCGGACGACCTCGTCGAAGAGGGACCGCTTGTCCCCGAAGGCCGCGTAGAGGCTGGGTGCGCCGATGTCCATGACGCGGGTGAGGTCGGAGACGGACGTGGCCTCGTAGCCGTGTTCCCAGAAGGCCAGGAGTGCCTTCTCCAGGGCGGTCTCGCGGTCGAAGGAGCGAGGGCGTCCGCGGGGCCTGGGGGGCCTCGGCGCGGTCTTGCCCCGGGTCTTCGCGGTTCCGTCGTCGTCCACCATGGAGTGCATTTTATAGCGGGCACTAGAGAAATGTCGCCGGGCCGTTGTACGGTCATTTCTGTAGCGACCGCTAGAAAAACACGAAGGGGGGCGCCGTCATGGGCGTGCTCACAGGCAGGACGGCACTGGTCACGGGGGCGAGCAGGGGGATCGGACGGGGGATCGCCGAGCGGCTCGGGCAGGACGGCGCCCGGGTCGCGGTGCACTACGGGCGGAACGAGGCCGCGGCGAAGGAGACGGTCGCCGCGATCGAGGCAGCGGGCGGCTCGGCCTTCGCCCTCGGCGTCGAGCTGGGCGCGGCCGGTGACGCCGAGGCGCTGTGGGAGGAGTTCGACCGGCACGCGGACGGGCTCGACATCCTGGTGAACAACGCGGCCATCGGCAGCACGCGCCCCATCGGGGAGCTGGAGGAGCGGGAGTTCGACGACGTCTTCGCGGTGAACGTGAAGGCCCCGTTCTTCATCCTCAAGCACGGCATGTCGCGCCTGCGGGACGGGGGCCGGGTCGTCAACATCTCGTCCGGGCTGGCCCGCACGGCGGTGATGCCGGACAACGTGGCGTACGCGATGACGAAGGGCGCGCTGGACGTCCTCTCCCGCGACCTGTCCAAGGTGCTGGGGGCTCGGGGCATCACGGTGAACTCGGTGGCGCCGGGCATCATCGACACGGACAACACGGCCGAGCTGCTGCACGGCAGCGAGGACGGCTGGGCGAAGGCCGCGGCGATATCCGCGCTGGGCGGGGTGGGCCGGCCCGCCGAGGTCGCCGACGTGGTGGCGTTCCTGGTCTCGGACGGGGGCCGGTGGGTGACGGGGAGCTGGGTGGATGTGACGGGGGGCTCGCTGACCTAGTCCGGCCGGGTCCCCCGTACGGGAGGAATACCCGGGAGGACCCCGCGCTGTTCACCTGCCGGAGACCTGGTCGGCACGGCGCCGCCGCCTGCCCGGGAGCGGTGTCCCGCACCCTGGGAGGGGCGCCCCTGCTCTGTTAGATTGGTCTAAACCACACGACCCCTCCCGGGTCCCGTCCCAGTTGAGCATCTCTCTCAGATCGGCAGGCCCAGCGTGGAAGTTGTCATCGTTCCGGACGCCAAGGCGGGTGGCGAGCTCATCGCCGAGGCCATGGCGCAGCTGCTCCGACGCAAGCCCGACGCCCTTCTCGGCGTGGCCACGGGCTCGACGCCGCTGCCGGTGTACGAGGCGCTGGCGGCCAAGGTGCGTTCCGGTGCCGTGGACGTCGGGCGGGCGCGGATCGCCCAGCTCGACGAGTACGTGGGGCTGCCCGCCGACCACCCGGAGTCGTACCGGTCGGTGCTGCGGCGTGAGGTGCTGGAGCCGCTCGGGATCGGCATGGAGCAGTTCACGGGCCCGGACGGCACGGCGCAGGACGTGCAGGGGGCGTGCGAGGCGTACGACAAGGCCCTCGCGGACGCCGGCGGTGTGGATCTGCAGCTGCTCGGGATCGGGACCGACGGGCACATAGGGTTCAACGAGCCGTGTTCGTCGCTGGCCTCGCGGACCCGGATCAAGACGCTGACCGAGCAGACCCGGATCGACAACGCCCGGTTCTTCGACGGCGACATCGATCAGGTGCCGCACCACGTGATCACACAGGGCATCGGCACCATCCTGGAGGCGCGGCACCTGGTGCTGCTCGCCACCGGCGAGGGCAAGGCGGACGCGGTGGCGGCGACGGTGGAGGGACCGGTCGCGGCGGTGTGCCCGGCGTCCGCGCTCCAGCTCCACCCGCACGCGACCGTCGTCGTCGACGAGGCCGCCGCGTCGAAGCTGAAGCTGGCGGACTACTTCCGGCACACCTACGCCAACAAGCCGGACTGGCAGGGGATCTAGGACCTGTCACACGGATCGCGCCCGGGAGCTCGATCCGGCATCGCGCCCGGGAGCTCGATCCGGCACGCCTCGCAGAGCGCTCGGTGGCCGCGCCGGAAGCCGCTCAGCGACCCGTGTCACCAGGAGCGCTCAGGGGCGCTGCACGGCTTTGCCGCCTTTCCGCGACCTCGCCGCCTTTCCGCGACCTGGTCCGGACGCCCGGCCCTAGCGGCCGAGGGCCCCGTCCGCCAGGACGTCGTCGTCGGCCGGCTCGTCCTCGGCCAGCCAGCCGGCCACCCACAGGGGCATCACCCAGTGGGTGACGAGGACGGCGATGAGCAGGGGCGCCGCGTAGGCCGTCGGGGCGTCGCCGGCGACACCACCCGTGATCAGCAGGGTGACCGCCGCAGCGGCCAGCAGCAGGGTCGTCACGCGGTGGGCCCGGGCCAGGACGCGGCTGCGTTCGGCCGACTGCCGCTCGTCCAGGACGTGGGCGCGCAGTTCGAGAAGGCCCCGGGTGGCGCCGTTGATCACACCGGTCGCGACCATCCAGGGGAGCAGCAGCACCGCCATCACGGCGATGGTCCACAGCGGCTCGCCCTCGGCGAGGAACAGGTGGGTCATCAGGCCGCCGATGGCCAGCGTGAGCGTGACGTGGGTGGCGACGGCCAGCCGTCGACGGGCCGCCGTGGCGTACCAGGCAGCGCCGCGACGGTCGTTCATCAGCCGCAGCATGGTCCGGTCGTAGCGGGTCAGGCGTGTCGTCGTCATGGCTGGTTCCTCCCGTAGACCTCGTCCGTGAGCGGCCGGAACGGTTCGAGGGAGAACAGGGCCTCGACCGGCAGTCCGAAGAACCTGGAGATCTTCAGTGCCAGGTCGAGGCTCGGGTTGTACTGCCCCCGCTCGATGTAGCCGATGGTCTGGTAGTGGGCACCCACTGCCTCGGCCAGGCTCTGGCGCGACACCTTCCGTTCGGCACGCACCATGGCCAACCTGTTGTGCACCTGCTCGCTCATGTATAAGAAGTACTACATTCGGTGGCAGGCTCACAACACGTTCACCGATCGAGGGCTTCAGCTGCCCGTCACTCCGGCGATCACCTCGGCCGCCGCACGGCCGCACACGCGGGCCGCACCGTGGGTGGCGATGTGCAGGGCACCGCGCGGGGCGGCCTGCGGGACCCCCATCTCGACGACGATCGTGTCGGGGCGGGCGGCCAGCAGGGCATCGAGGGCGGAGGTCATCCAGGGGTGGCGGTGTTCGTCGCGGACGACGGCGACGATGCGGCGCGGACCGGCCGCCTGCAGGGCCGCCCGGCCGGCGCTCCGTCCGGCCTCGCTCTCCGTGCCGTCCCCGGCGGAGAAGCTGCCGGTCACCGTGCCGGGCAGGAGGTGGATCAGTTCGGCGGCGACGCCCCAGGGGGTCTCGTCGCCGACGGCGATGTTGGCGACGGGGGTGAGGGCGGCGACGTAGGGCGGTTCGGTGAGGGGCTCGAAGGCCTCGGGGCTGCCGAGGCCCGGGGCGGCTGTCACGGTCAGGGCGCGGCGGGCGGCACGCAGGCCGATCTCGCTGCCGTGGGGGTCCTCGGCCGTGCGGCCGGCCGTGCCCGTCCAGCGGGCCAGGGACCGGACGCGGTCGGCCGCGTCGGCGAGGCGTTCCTCGGGAAGTTCGCCGGTGCGGACGGCTGCGACCAGGGCGTCCCGCAGACGGAGCACGGTCGCGTCGTCGGCCAGGCCGCCGCCCACGCAGATCGCGTCGGCTCCGGCTGCGATGGCGAGGACGCTGCCGCGTTCGATGCCGTAGGTGCCGGCGATGGCGCGCATCTCCATGCCGTCGGTGACGATCAGGCCGTCGTAGCCGAGTTCGCCGCGCAGCAGGCCGGTCAGGACGCGGCGGGACAGGGTGGCCGGGCGGTCGGGGTCGAGCGCCGGGACCAGGATGTGGGCGCTCATCACGGCCCGGGTGCCGGCGGCGATGGCGGCGCGGAAGGGCGCCAGTTCGCGCTCGGCCAGCACCTCGGCGGAGACGTCGATGCGCGGCAGGGCGTGGTGGGAGTCGACGGCGGTGTCACCGTGGCCCGGGAAGTGCTTGGTGCAGGCGGCGACCCCGGCGGACTGCAGGCCGGTGACGTAGGCGGCGGTGTGCCGGGCGGCCAGGGCGGTGTCGGCGCCGAAGGAGCGCACGCCGATGACCGGGTTGCGCGGGTCGGAGTTGACGTCGGCGGAGGGTGCCCAGTTGAGGTTGACACCGCAGGCGGCGAGGCGGCGGCCCAGTTCGTGGGCGACCTGCTGGGTCAGCTCCACGTCGTCGACCGCGCCGAGGGCGTGGTTGCCCGGGAAGGAGGAGCCGCTGCGCACCTCCAGGCGGGTCACGTCGCCGCCCTCCTCGTCGATGGCCACGAGGACGTCGTCGCGCTCGGCCCGCAGCTGGGCGGTCAGCGCGGCCAGCTGGTCCGGTGAGGCGATGTTGCGGCCGAAGAGCCCGACGGAGGCGAGTCCCTCACCGAGCCGGCGCAGCAGCCAGTCGGGGGCGGTGGTCCCGGTGAAGCCGGGCTGCAGGACGGTCAGGGCGTCGCGGGTGAGCGTGTCGGTGGCGCTGGCGAGTGTCGTCATCGGGTGAGGTCATCCCTTCACGGCGCCCGCGGTCAGGCCCGCGGCCATCTTGCGCTGGACGAGGAGGAAGAGGGCGACGATCGGCACGGCCATCATCGTGGCTCCGGCCATCATCGGGGCGTATTCGGTGCCGTGCTTGGTGGTGAAGTTGCCGAGCCAGACGGTCGCGGTCTGGTTCTTCTGGCTGAGGAGCATCAGGGCGTAGAGGTACTCGTTCCAGGCCTGGATGAAGGCGTAGACCGAGGTGGCGACCATGCCGGGGGCCAGCAGCGGGAAGACGACCCGCAGGAAGGCGCTGGTGCGGGAGCAGCCGTCGACCATGGCGGCCTCCTCCAGCTCCCTGGGGATGTTGACGATGAAGCCGCGCAGCGTCCAGACCGTGAAGGGCAGGACGAAGGTCAGGTACGTGATGATGAGGCCGGTGAGCCGGTCGTACTGGCCCAGGTCGTTCAGGAGCAGGAAGACCGGGATGATCATGGCGACCAGCGGCACCATCTGGACCGCGAGGATGCCCACGATGACGATCTTGCGGCCGCGGAAGGCGAACCGGGAGATGGCGAGCGCGGCCAGCAGCCCGACGGCCATGCCGACGACGACCACCGCCAGCGACACCGTCATGCTGCGGCCCACCGGGCCCCAGAAGTCGGCGATGTCCAGCGCCCGCCCGAAGTTGTCGAAGGTGATGCCCGTCGGCAGCAGGCTCGGGTCGGGGTCGATGGCGTCCTTGGCGGGCTTGAACGCCGTGTTGAGCATCCAGTAGAGCGGGAAGCCGGCGGTGACGAAGACGAGGAGCCCGAGGAGGTTCCACCACAGCTTCGGCGCCCGGCGGCCGGTCAGGGTGCTGCTCATTCGACCTCTCCGATCTTCAGCATCTGCCGCATGTAGACGGCGACCACGCCCAGCAGCAGCAGGACGGTGATCAGCGCGATGGCCGAGCCCTGGGCGTAGTCGTTGACCACGAAGGCACGGTCGTAGGAGTAGGTGTTGAGGACCTGGAACTCCGGTTCGGGGTGGCCGTTGCGCATGACGAACACCTGGGGGAAGACGCCCATGTCCCAGATGACCGACAGGGTCGTGAGCATCACGATGATCGGCTTGAGGACGGGCAGGGTGACGTAGCGGAAGACGCCCCAGGAGCCGGCGCCGTCCAGGCGGGCCGCCTCCTCCAGTTCCTTGGGCACCTGGGTGAGGCCCGCGCTGAGCGTGATGACCACGAACGGCACGGCTCCCCACACCACCAGCAGCATGATCACGGCCAGGCCCTGCGGGCCGCTCGCGAACCAGTTGTGGCCGATCATGTCGACGCCGGGCAACTTGCTCAGCAGGGCGTTGAAAACGCCGTAGTCCGAGTCGAAGAGCCACTTGAAGACGGTGGTGGCCACGATCACGGGCATGCCCCAACTGGCCACCAGCACGATGTTGATGAGCACCTTCAGCCAGCCCGAGACCCGCTGCAGCAGCAGGGCGAGCGCCATGCCGATCACCATGGTGAGGACGACGGCCCCGCCGGCGAAGATCACCGTGCGCAGCACGACGGCCCAGAACTCGCCGTCGCCGAGCACCTTGGCGAAGTTGTCGAAACCGACGCTCTCGGCGGGCTGGAAGCCCCACAGCTGGGACTGCCCGAACTTCTGGAAGGACAGGGTGACCAGGCGGGCCAGCGGATAGCCCATGACCAGGGCCAGGATCAGCAGGCAGGGCGCGAGCAGCAGCCAGGGGACGGCGGCACCGCCCGAGGTGCGCTGCCGGCGGGGCCGCCGGTCGGCGGGGGGCGGCATCGGTACCTGCCGCGGTGGCGGCACCTTGGCGGGGGTGGTGGTGTCTGCGGCACTCATCGCGCGCTCCTTGGCGGTCCCTCAGGTCCTGACGACGGCGGGGCTCCGCCTGGGAGCCCCGCCCGTAGGTCACTTGGTGTTGATGACCTTGTCGATCGCGGCGTCCGCCTCCTTGGCGGCGGCCTCGACGGACTTCTTGCCGGTGCCGATGCTCTGCAGCATGGTCTGCAGGATCTGCGCCTTCTCGACCTGGCCCCAGCCGGGTGCCATCGGGACGAACCAGTTGGCCTCGGCCGCAGTGGCCGGGACCGCCGTCTTCGGGTCGTTCTTGAGCGTCGCGAGGTCCGTCTTGTTGTTGGGCAGGTTGCCCTTGGCCATCAGGCCCTTCTGCCCGGAGGAGCCGGCGAACGCGTTGATCCACTCGGCGGCCAGGTCCTGCGCGTCGGACTTCACCGGCACCGCGAGGTCGGAGCCGCCGAGGAAGACGGGCATGTTCTTGCCGGACGGGCCGGGCATGACGAAGTTCTCGAGGTTGCCCTTGAGCTTGCCGCTCTTGTCGTTCTTCGGGTCCTCGGCGGTCGCGCCCTCCCAGGCGGCCGCGAAGATCATGGCGGACTTGCCCTGGCCGTAGACGATGTAGCGGTCGGACTCGTCCTTGGTCTTGTCGCCGTGCATGTACTTGTCGACGACGTTCTTGAACTCCTTCAGGCCCTTGAGGGACTCGGGCGAGGAGAGCGAGGCCTTCCACTGGCCGCCCGACTCGGTGGCGATGGCGCCGCCGGCGTCGTAGACGAAGGACATGGCCGCGTACCAGTCGCGGGTGGGCTGGTACCAGGCGTTGAACTTGTCGCCCTGCTTCTTCTGGATCTTGTCCAGGGCGTCGGTCAGTTCCTTGTACGTCTTCGGGGGCGTCTTCACGCCGACCGAGGCGGCGATGTCCTTGCGCCAGTTGGCGACGCGGCCGCCGGCGTAGTAGGGGACGCCGTAGGTCTTGCCCTCGTAGGTCACCGAGGCCTTGAGGCCGTCGAGCCAGGCGTCGGAGTTGTCGAACCTGCCCTGGTCGAGAGGGGCGAAGGCGCCCTTGACCATGTAGCCGAGCATCTCGGTGTTGCCCATCTCGACCACGTCGGGGACCTTGTCCGTGGCGAGGACGGCGTCGAGCTTGGCGTTCTTGTCGGGCCAGCCGTAGTACTCGTGGTTGATCTTCAGGCCCGGGTGCTTCTTCTTCACCGCGTCGTCGGCGGCCTTCACCAGCTCCGGCCAGTTGTTCTGGGCGTCGACGGTGAGCCAGACGGTCAGCTCCTTGGCGTCCGCGCCCTTGTCCGAGCCCCCGTCGCCCTCGCCGCCGCACGCCGCGATGGAGACCATCATGCCCGCGATACCGATCGCGGCTGTCAGCTTGCGCTTCACGCCACCCTCCTCAGGGATCCCACAACCCCCCTGGCTCCCCGCAGTGAACGTGGGGCCGGGCCTGGACCATTGGTGTAGACCAGTACGGGGAGCTTGACCCAGGCCAATCCCCCTGTCAAGGGTCGCGAGAAGGCTCTGACCAGCCGTTATGCGACCTACATATGCAGGAACCTTTAAGTAAGAAGCCAGCGAAAAACCGGCTGCACACGCCATACTTCAGGTAGACCACTCGGAGTGGTGGACTAGACCAAACAAGACGCCGACGGTATACAAGTGAGATCGTGTCGGCGGACCGAGCCGGGAAGGCGGAGCATGAGCACCGACGTCAGCAGTGCGGAGAACGAGAACGGGGTGCCCGTCCGTACCGCACGTGTGCCCAAGTACTACCGCCTGAAGAAGCACCTGCTCGACATGACGGAGACCCAGGCGCCCGGCACGCCCGTCCCGCCCGAGCGCACCCTCGCCGCGGAGTTCGACACCTCCCGCACGACCGTCCGCCAGGCGCTTCAGGAACTGGTCGTCGAGGGCCGGCTGGAACGCATCCAGGGCAAGGGCACGTTCGTCGCCAAGCCGAAGGTCTCGCAGGCCCTGCAACTGACCTCGTACACCGAGGACATGCGCGCCCAGGGCCTCGAACCGACGTCACAGCTGCTGGACATCGGCTACATCACCGCCGACGACCGGCTCGCCGGGCTGCTCGACATCACGCCGGGCGGACGCGTGCTGCGCATCGAGCGCCTGCGCATGGCCAACGGTGAGCCCATGGCCATCGAGACCACCCACCTCAGCGCGAAGCGCTTCCCCGCCCTGCGCCGGTCCCTGGTGAAGTACACGTCCCTCTACACCGCGCTCGCCGAGGTCTACGACGTCCATCTCGCCGAGGCCGAGGAGACCATCGAGACGTCCCTGGCCACCCCGCGCGAGGCCGGCCTGCTCGGCACGGACGTCGGCCTGCCGATGCTGATGCTCTCGCGGCACTCGCTGGACCGGGACGGCCAGCCGGTGGAGTGGGTGCGCTCGGTCTACCGGGGCGACCGCTACAAGTTCGTGGCCCGTCTGAAGCGGCCCCAGGAGTAGCGGACCCGCGGCGCGTTTCTTTTGGGTACCGCATTGCGGACGAGGGGTTCCGCTCTCGGCACACCCTGACCTAGATTGCCTGCGCATTACACAGGTGATCACTTGAGGGGACGGAGCCGCCTGATGTCGCAAGCCCCGGAAGTCAGCAGAAGGCCGGTGGTGACGCCGACGCGCGTCGTCATCGCCGTCTGCCTCATAGCGCCCTTCGTTGCCATGCTGTGGGTCGGCTCGTACGCGAAGACCGACCCGGCCTTCATCGGAATCCCGTTCTTCTACTGGTACCAGATGGCGTGGGTGCTGATCTCCACGGCGCTGACGATGATCGCCTTCAAGCTGTGGCAGCGTGACCAGCGCGCCCGCTCGGCCGCGAAGGGCGGTGCGTCGCAGTGAAGGACGGCGTGAACGGCGTCGCACTCGCCGTCTTCATCTTCTTCTTCCTGGCCGTCACGGTCCTGGGCTTCCTGGCCGCGCGCTGGCGCAGGGCCGAGAACGAGCACAGCCTGGACGAGTGGGGCCTCGGCGGCCGCTCGTTCGGCACCTGGATCACCTGGTTCCTGCTCGGCGGCGACCTCTACACGGCGTACACCTTCGTGGCCGTGCCGGCGGCGATCTACGCGGCGGGCGCGGCGGGCTTCTTCGCGGTGCCCTACACGATCCTGGTCTACCCGCTGATCTTCACGTTCCTGCCGCGCCTGTGGTCGGTCTCCCACAAGCACGGCTACGTGACGACCTCCGACTTCGTGCGCGGCCGCTTCGGCTCCAAGGGCCTGTCCCTGGCGGTGGCGCTGACCGGCATCCTGGCGACGATGCCGTACATCGCGCTCCAGCTGGTCGGCATCCAGGCCGTGCTGGACGTGATGGGCGTCGGCGGCGGCGAGGACACCAACTGGTTCATCAAGGACCTGCCGCTGCTGATCGCCTTCGGTGTGCTGGCGGCCTACACGTACTCGTCGGGTCTGCGGGCGCCCGCGCTGATCGCGTTCGTGAAGGACACGCTGATCTACATCGTCATCGCGGTGGCGATCATCTACATCCCGATCAAGCTGGGCGGCTTCGACGACATCTTCGCCAAGGCGGGCGACGCGTTCAGCCAGACCAACCCGGCCACGGGTGCGCCGCGCGGCGCGCTGACGCCGCCGGAGACGGGCCAGTGGACCTACGCCACGCTGGCGTTGGGCTCCGCCCTGGCGCTGTTCATGTACCCGCACTCCATCACGGCGACGCTGTCCTCCAAGAGCCGTGAGGTGATCCGCCGCAACACCACGATCCTGCCGCTGTACTCGCTGATGCTGGGGTTGCTGGCGCTGCTCGGCTTCATGGCGATCGCGGCCGGCATCAAGGTGCAGAACGGGCAGCTGGCGATTCCGCAGCTGTTCGAGACGATGTTCCCGGACTGGTTCGCGGGCGTGGCGTTCGCGGCGATCGGCATCGGCGCGCTGGTGCCGGCGGCCATCATGTCCATCGCGGCCGCGAACCTCTTCACGCGCAACATCTACAAGGACTTCATCAAGCCGGACGCGACGCCCGAGCAGGAGACCAAGGTCTCCAAGCTGGTGTCCCTGCTGGTGAAGGTGGGCGCACTGGCCTTCGTCCTCACCATGGACAAGACGGTCGCCATCAACTTCCAGCTGCTGGGCGGCATCTGGATCCTGCAGACCTTCCCGGCCCTGGTCGGCGGCCTGTTCACCCGCTGGTTCCACCGCTGGGCGCTGCTCGCGGGCTGGGCGGTCGGCATGGTCTACGGCACGGTCGCCGCGTACGGCGTCGCCTCGCCCACGCAGAAGCACTTCGGCGGCTCCTCCAAGGAGATCCCCGGCATCGGTGAGATCGGCTACATCGGCCTCACGGCGTTCGTGCTGAACGTGGTGGTGACGGTGGTCCTGACGTTCGCCCTCCGGGCCCTGAAGGCCCCCGACGGCATCGACGAGACCAGGCCGGAGGACTACACGGCGGACGCGGGCGACCCCGGGGTGCAGGTGGAGCTGCCGCCCGCCACGGCCGGTTCCTCGCACTGACCCGAGAGCCGCGAAACACCGCGCGACACGCCGCGAACCATCCGCAGCGGGCCGCCGTGAGGACTCCTCACGGCGGCCCGCCGGCGGGTACGACCCAC